>JBDLWB010000177.1:0-4023 GCA_039804425.1 Verrucomicrobiota bacterium | reverse complement strand
TCGCCTGATTTCACACCAAACCTGCCCGCCACGGGCCAAGCCTCGGCCTCGCGTGCGACGTGGATTTGGCACAATGACGGCTTGCAATCCCCTTCCGGTGAGACGGTTGCTTTCCGCAAGGTCTTTTCGCTGGCCGACCCCGTGAACTCGGCGATGGCTCTGATCACCTGTGATAATGAATTCACTTTCTCGGTCAACGGCACAACAGTAGCCCAAAGCCAAGATTGGGCGCAGCCGCAACTGGTGGACATCAAGCCTCTGCTGAAAATCGGCGCAAATGAACTGCTCATCATCGGCAAAAATGGCGGCAGTGGTCCGAATGCCGCCGCGATGTATGCCCAGGTCCGATTGCAACAAGGCAAAGATGTCGTCGAGCTCGGCAGCGATGCCTCTTGGCAAGCCGCGGTTTTGGCAGATGGCCAGTCGATCAAAGATGCCTCGATGAAACCTGCGGTCGCGGTGCCGAATCCACAAATCTGGGATAGCCTCGGGGAAAAAATGAACCAACTGCACGGTCAACTCGCCAATGGCGGTGGCATCAAAGTGCGCGCTGGACTGATGAAGTCGGACTTCCTCATGCGCTCGCTCGGTCGCCCGAACCGTGAGCAAATTGTGACGTCGCGCCCCAATGACCTGACGACTCTGGAAGCGATGGATCTCAATAATGGCTCGGTGCTCGCCTCGCAGTTGGCGCGTGGTGGCCAGCAACTCGCCTCGCGCTTTGCAGGCAATGCCGAGGGCCTCGTCGATTTCCTCTACTGGCAAGCTCTCTCTCGTGCTGCTACGCCCGAGGAAAAACAAACATCGCTGGAAGTCCTGGGAACGACGCCGACCTCGGAATCGGTGCAAGACTTGATCTGGGCGATTCTCGTGCTTCCTGAATTTCAACTCATTCGTTAATCCTTACTCTTCTTTTACCATGAACAATCGTCGTGATTTTTTGAAAGCCCTCAGTGCCAGCACGACCGCTGCTCTGATGGCACGCGCTCCTCAGTTGCTGGCCGATGACATTCGTCATCCCGAAGCCAAGGCCGACAGCTGCATTTTGCTGTGGATGGCCGGCGGCATGGCGGCTCCGGAGACTTTTGACCCGAAACGCTATCAGCCTTTTGAAAAGGGCGTGTCGATGTCGAAAGTCTTGAGCACCTTTCCCGCCATTCGCACGGCTGTGGATCATATCCAAATTTGCCAGGGCTTGGAAAACATTGCCTCGGTGATGGATCGTGGCACCTTGATCCGTTCGCATGTGCAGGAGGATCTCGGTTCGATCTTGCACTCACGTCACCAATACCACTGGCACACAGGCTATGTGCCGCCGCAAACCGTCGCCGCTCCGCACATTGGCGCGTGGATGGCGAAGGTGCTGGGCCCGAAAAATCCCGTGATGCCCGCTTTCATCAACATCGGTCAACGACTCGAAGGCGTGGGCGAGAGCGAGGAACTGAAGGCCTTTACCACCGCAGGATTTTTTGGCGCGGAGTTTGGCCCGATGAATCTGCCCTTCCCCGACCAAGCCGCCGCGGCGGTCCGACCTCCCGAAGGCATGACGCCTAGCCGCTTTCAGAGCCGACGCGAGTTGCTGAAGAAGCTCATCGCTAAGTCGCCGCACCGCGAGTATCTTTCCGACCATCAACAGGAGTCGATGCTGCGCTCTCTCGAAAACGCTCACCGCTTGCTCTCGGCGAAGGAGCGCGAGGCTTTTGATATTTCGTTAGAACCGAAAGAAAGCTTCGATCGCTACAACACCGGCCGCTTTGGTCAAGGCTGCTTGCTGGCACGTCGACTCGTGGAAAATGGCGCGCGCTTTGTCGAAGTCACCACCGAATACGTGCCGTTTTTCCAGTGGGATACCCACAAGGACGGTCACACGACCGTGCAGAAGTTGCACCAAGAAATCGATCGTCCGATCGCGCAGCTGATCCTCGATCTCGAAGCTCGCGGAATGCTCGATCGCACGCTGATCATCGTCGCCAGCGAGTTCTCGCGCGACGCGATGATGGAAGGCGGCCCGAACTCGAATGCAGGCGACCAAGCAACGGTGAAAGGCGATACCTTGGAAACGATGTCGCACTACGGCCTGCATCGTCACTTCACCCAAGGATCGAGCGTTCTGATGTTTGGTGGCGGAGTGAAAAAAGGACACTTGCACGGAGCCACAGCGGATGAGCGACCACTGATCGCCGTGAAAGATCCCGTCACCATTCCCGACCTCCACGCAACGATTTTCACCGCCATGGGCATGAGTCCGAAAACGGTGTTCGATGTCGAACAACGCCCCTTCTACGCCACACTGGACGGCAAAGGCAAGGCCGTGAATTCGATCTTTGCTTGAACGGGTTTGCCTCCCCCAAAAAGCCACGCAGCGTGATGCTTCGTGGCTTTTTTTGACATCGCAGAGCCAAGTAAAAGATATGACTCAAAAGCCCACGGAGCTCGCGGACTACTGCGATATCTTCGGTGTCGAGCCCGACATCAGTTTTTTGAAAATGGATTGATGACGCGGACGCTGTCGTAGTTTTGTCCGGGGTTGAGGTCTTCCGAGAGGAGTTCGGTGCAACCTGCGGAGGCGGCAGCTGCGAGGATGGCGGCATCCCAGTAGGAAGTTTGGTAGCGTTTCTTGATGTCGAGGGCATCCTGCATGACCTGCACGGTGAGCGGAACGATGCGGTGGCGCAGCCAGTATTGGATCAGCGCGGTAGCCTCTTGGTGGGTCAGTGGATCAGTGCGGGTGGGCCGCGTGGCTTGGACATAGAATTCCTGAAGCACCTGAACCGAGAGCGTGAGGTTTGGGTCGTTCAGGATCGCTTTCGCCTTCTTGGTTTTCTCCGCCTCACCGGGTTGAGTGGATATCGCGTAGAGGAGAATGTTGGTATCGACGAAGGTCATGAGCAGCGGCTCTCGTAGAGGTCTTCGCGGGAGAGGTTTTCGCTGCACGAGAAGCCGGGGTGACGGCTGGCGATTTCCGCGAGCAAGGTGTCCAGTTCGGGCGCGGGTTTTTCGTTGGGTTTCTCCGTGGCCGCTAGGGTAAGGAGGTATTGTTTCACGAGGGAGGAAACAGACGCATCGCGCCTAGCGGCAGCAATGCGGGCCTTCCGATAAGTTTCCTCATCGATGGAGAGGGTAATGTTTTTCATGGCCTTATTTGTATCACAGTTTCACAGTAACACAAGAAATGATCAATGAGGAAGGAGGAATTTTGGCTTATTTTGGCAAAATAGGTAAAACATGGTGTGCTTATTATGGGGATTTGGGGTAGAGAATTACGAAAACTTCATCATACATCCTTATTTTCTCAATAGCTTGGCATCCAATCACTGGGATGTCCGATGAAGATCTTGGTGTGGTCGCGGAGGAAAATGTCTGGCTATCGCAGAACATGATGGGGGCGCTTTACGACGTCGATGTCCGGACGATCAACTACCACCTGAAGAAGATTTTCAGCGACAACGAATCGCAGGAGGATTCCGTGATTCGAAAATTTCGAATAACTGCCGCGGATGGCAAAGTCTACGAAACCCAACACTACCAGTTGGCGGCGATCATCGCCGTTGGCTATAAGGTGAATTCGGAACGTGCCGTGCAGTTCCGCAAGTGGGCGACTACCATCATCCAAGAATACACCATCAAGGGCTTCGCGATGGATGATGAACGCCTAAAGAATGATGGCAGCATTCTCGGGAAGAAGTATTTCGAAGAGCAGTTGGAGCGCATCCGTGAAATCCGCCTGAGTGAGCGAAAATTCTACCAGAAGATCACTGACATTTACGCGACATCCATCGATTACGATGTGACTGCGGTATCGAGTCATTCAAGACCGTCTATATGTCAGCGATTTCGATCAGGCCATCGGACATCTTCCACCCCCGACCGATCCGTGAACCAACTTCTCCCGACGCAACAAGTTCTCAATACAAGTTTCCACACAAATTGTGGGACATGATTCTTCTGAATCAGCGTTTCCCATTCTGCTTCTGGGTCTCAGTGGGAGCGTAAGATCTGGTTATTTTTCGATGACCTCGTAGA
>JBDLWB010000176.1:0-10528 GCA_039804425.1 Verrucomicrobiota bacterium | reverse complement strand
TTGGCGGTGGTTGTATCCCACGTTCCGGCACCGCCTTGGGCGCCAGTTGTGGAGGTATCAGCTCCGTCCCACGATAGCGACTGTGCCAGAGCGGGCAGAGCCGAAAGAGCAAGCATGAGGGGAGTTGCTGTCATTAAACGCAATGCTTTTAGTTTCATGCTTTTCGTTATTTTTTCGATTGATTTCACTTCGCCACGAAGTTCGGAGGGAAGTTTGTCCCATCCCCTCCCAAGCATCAAGAGGATCGACGAGAAAGACCGATTCAAAAAATGAACTAGTTGGGCAATTCTTTTGCTGAAAAAATCGGGAAATTCATTGATAAATCAATGGATTTTTGTTTCTTCGCGGAAGAAGAAGTCAGAGAGATGGCGCATTTTTTCCTGGGAAAGAATGCAATTTTTAGGCGAATACTGACACAACAGCGCATGGGAAAAATTCTTTTCAAAAAACAAAAACGGACTCTGGATTGCCAAAGTCCGTTGTTGAAGAGAAATGCTCGCGACTTACTGCGGTTGATCCGCTTTGACGCGCAAAAACAGTTTTGGCTCGGACAACAAGGCGGTGGGAATCGTCACGGTGATTTCCTCTACCGGCGTGCCATTGTTGGAAGTTTGGCTCAGGGGAATGAAGGTGGGCCAAGTCCCTGTGAGGGTAGTCGAGTATTCGAAGGAATACGTCACATTCGTCGTGGCAGGAGTGGCGCGACGAGTGAATTTGAATTGGCCCGTGGCTTGATCCAGAGGTTGGCTGATCGGATTGACGGAGGTGGCGCTTTGCGGATTCAGACCAAAGGCGTATTCCGAAAAGTTCGACAACCCATCGCCGTCATCGTCGGCTGTCGCCAAACCAATGGGCGGTTGGAAGCTGTCCGCCCAAGTTTGGTAATCGGATGTCGATGGGCCCCTAGTGACAGTGAGCGTTCCTGTGCCGCTAATCAAGCCAGAGGGGTGGGTGGCATCATAGACTCCAGCAGCTTGCTGAACACCGCCAAGCCAGAGCTCATCGATGGTGTCCGTTCCACTAAAGTTCAAATTCAGCGTGGCCCGAGCCGCTACCGAAACGTCGGCGCTGTCTGCCAAGTTCGAGTTGGTCACACCGTTTCCGAGGGATAGTGTGCCAGCGCTGACAATCGTACTGCCCGTGTAGGAATTTTGCGCAGTGAGTGAGACTCCATTTGCATCTTCCTTGGTAACCCCGCCTGCTCCCGTCATCGATTCCGAGATGGTGAAATTCGGAATGCCTCCGAGACGTAAGCCGCCAGCTTGAATGGTGGTTGTCATCACATTCAAGGTGTCGGCAAGAATGTCGATACGTCCGCCCGTGGACTGAAGTTTGCCGCCGTTGAAATTCACTGCACCTGTTCCTGCACCTGTCGCAATGCGGTCTGCTATAAGAACGCCTCCATTAAGATTAAGTGTTCCATTGCCTCCTGAACTTTCTCCAAGAATGATGCCGTTTTGGATCGCGTCATCGGCGGTGAATGTGCCGCCATTGATCGTGATGGTTCCGGTTCCAGCACTGCCTGCGCCGACAGGGATGCCCCAACTGTTGTTGTTCGTAAAAGATCCACTGGTCAGCAAGAGCGTGCCATTGCCATCGGGCAGGATGGGGTGGTCGCCTACACTGAACCATGCCGCTGCGCCGGTGATTCTGAGTGAGCCACCGTCGATCTCCAGCGTGCTGCCGCCTGTGACGTAGGTATTTCCACCTGTGCTCGCCACCGTAGTTGTGCCGCCGGTGACGCGAGTGATCGCAGCGTTTCCGTTGATCTGAAGCTCGCCAATCGTGTTCGTGCCGATGAATTGCAACGTTCCAGCTCGAACCGATGTAATGCCACTATAGGTATTGTTATTCGCGAGAATGACATTGCCCCCGCCGTTGACCAAGACTCCTGTCGCGCCTGTGATAGCCGATCCACTGAGTTCGTAGGATTTGTTGAGATTGGCAAAAGTCACACTGCTGGGAGTGACATTTTCTTCCAGTTCCACCAAGACGGGAGAATCTACTGTGGCGCTGTCGTCAAAGGTGACGCTGTCTCCTTGGACGTAGACATTTCCTCCCGCCCAGTTGATGGAATTATTCACATTCCATGCATTCGGCAAATTGGCATCAGCGCCCGACCACACCAAGTTCGCAGGGGTGTAGCTTGCCAGCAATTCGGTGCCCGCGCCATTGAACGAGAGCGTCATGCGCGGATTGCCGCTCTGAAAGTTGCTGATTTGTCCTTGGATGGGGTCAGCGCTTGCCAAAATGACCTTATTGGTCACGGGAGTGAAAGCGCCGTCGGCAATGACGCGAATGGTGGCACCTTCGACGTTGACCGCAGAGGCAACGAAAGATCCTGTGGCGGCAGGGTTGAAGAAAAACTGATGATTTCCTTGCATCGTCAGCGTAGCGGTCGTCGAACCCGTGCCTCCGAGATTCGTGTTATCGGCGAGATTGATGTCGGAGCTTAACGCGCCAGTGACAAAAAGTGTGCCTTCGTTGACTTGGGTGGTTCCGGCATAGGAGTTGATGCCCGAGAGCGTCAAGCGACCCGATCCGATCTTGGTAAGACCTCCTGAAACATTCGTGACGAGTGTCGCAGTGCCGTCGATGCTTGCTCCTGTGCCACCGCCACCGAAGAGAGCAAACGTGGGCGATGTTGTGTAGCCGGTGCCGGGGTTGGTGATTTCAATCCCGCTTACAACTCCATCGGTGACAATGGCGCGGGCCGTTGCGCCGCTACCGCCACCACCAGAGATTTCCACGATCGGGGCCGAAGTGTAGCCCGAGCCACCGGTGATGATAAGTCCATCGGCGCTCACGCCTTCGCCACTGGCTCCGTTCAGCGCTTGGGCGATGGTGATGTTGTGTTCCCCGCTGTCAATGATCGCACCACCGGCGAATACTTGAGCCTGGCCGAGGCCACCGAGGAAATTGACATTGCTCTGGCGAGCTTGCAGAATTCCACCATTGAAGTTCAGAATGCCCTCGCCGCCACCGCGACGCACGACCCAAGGAGTCGAAACGACGCCACCACGCAGGTTCATGATGCCACGAATTTGCAAACCTACATCCACGGCGCCTGTGCTAATGTTCAACTGCCCGCCTGACACGTCGAGATAGCCATTGGCATTCTCGCCTACATACACTCCGCGACCGACATTGACCGTGCCGCCGGACAGATTCATTTGGCTCGTGGCAGTGGTTGCGACGCGGAAAGCGCCGATGGTAAGATTACCGCTGGTTCCCACATTCAGAGTTCCTCCTTCCATGTTTAGAACTCCGCGAGTGTTAAAGAATCCTGCTGCGCCATCGACGCCGCGACCGATCGCCAGCCAAGAGCCTGTGGTGAGAGTACCGCTGTTGATGGTGAGTTCACCAAAGCCTGCGGCATTGGCATTCGCGCCGACCCAGAGTTCTCCGGTGGTAGTGACCACAGCGCCATTGGTGAGGCGGAGCCGACCAGCCCCCGTTCCCTGACCGATGTTGATCTGCGTGCGGTTCACGGTTCCGCCATTGAGAAACACCGCAGCCGGATCAACGGCACTGCCAATGGTCAGAGGAAAGCCTGCGGAAATGCTCGCTGTCGGTCCGACCAGCGCCAGAGCGCCTCCGCTCATGGTGATGGCATTCACCGCCCAGGGTTGATCGACCGCCACAGAGCCACTGGGAATGATGGCATTATTGCCGGCACCCGGCCAACTCACCAAGCCGGCTCCGCTATCCCATCGGACAGCGGTAAAATTGTCCGTGCTGCCATCCCAAGTGTAGTTCTGCGCCTGAGCGGAGATCGTGTAGAGAGCCAGAATGAGAGAGGTCGAAGAAAGGGGAAGGCGACAGCGCAAATACGGTTTCATAATCGTGGCAAAACGAAAAGTTACAACAATAACCAAGCATCGCTAGGCAGTTGACTAACGAGAAAGCTGACACACTCCAAGCGCCTCTCAAGCAAATAGTCGATTGACTACAGGTGCAAAAAATGCATCAGTGAATCATGAAGATTTTGTCGCGCAAGCTTTCTGCAGCGGAGCAAATGGCAAAAGTATTGGCGGACGCGATTCGCGAAGGTCGGTTGGCGGGAAAGCTTCCTGGGGTATTGGCTTTGGCATCGCAGTATGATGTATCGCCAGCGACCATGCGCGCCGCGATTCGTCTTCTTGAGCGGCAAGAATGGGTGATCAACGACGGCCCAGGACGCCCACGGATGGCTCAAGTCCCCGAGAAGGATCAGTCCGATGACACAAAATCGTTGAACATTACCATATTCCCTGGCATTCCCTTTATCGACGAAGATGCGGTCTTTCAAAGAGTGATTTTGCACATGCAGATCATGTTGGATCTCGCAGGGCATCATTGTCGGATGGCGCAAAAGTCTCAGCAAGATTTGAATCATAACCCAGCTCGGATCGCCCGTTTCGTCGCGGATCATCCCGCCGATGCATGGATTGTGATTGGTCCGCAGTCGCGAGTTGCGACATGGTTTGCTGAGCAAAACATTCCGGTGATCGGTGTGTGTGGCAAGCTTATTGGTTTGCCGATTGCTGGTACGGGTTTTTTGGGCATGCAGCAATTCGAAAAAGTGCTGCGGCATCTCATTCACCTTGGGCATCGGCGCATTGTTTTTCTGTGGCCTGAGTATCGACTCATCAAAGAACAAGACCCATACATTGAAGTGTTGGGCAAGGAGTTGGCAAGTGCTGGCATCACTCTTGGCACCTACAATCTTCCCGTTTGGAAAAACAGTCCCGAAGGTTTGCAGGAAGCGTTGAAAGAAGAATTTCGTTTTACGCGACCTACGGCGATCATCACGACGTACGGCAAATGGATGGCGGGTGTGTTAGCGTTTCTCGCACAGCAGGGACTTCGTGTGCCGCAAGATATCTCCTTGTTTAGTCTTAGCGATGATGATTGGTTCCCTTGGGTCGAACCGAAGATTTCCTGTCTTCGTGGCGACGACATGCTGATGGTTCGTCGTGTGATTCGTTGGGTCGAAGCCCTCACGAAAGGGAAACAAGATCGAACTTTCATTGGTTATCCCGTTACATGGGACATGGGGGGATCGATTGGACCTGTGCCTTGAATAGCAAGAGGTATTTGTGTCTCTTTTGTGTCATCTGATACAAAAAATGAATCAGATCAAGGCGGTGATTTGCCTTGAGGGAAGCAGCTTGTGGCATGATGTTTGCTGCGTGAATGAGCGCATAGATGAACGCGAAATTGTCGCGCTGTTGCATGTCGAAATTCTCACGACGTGATTCTCTCATTTGTCATTTTCTGAAGGTTGTTGTTCGTAGTGATTTCCAAGGTATTTACAATGAATGTTTTTTTAGACATCTGGAAGAAAGGAGCAAAGCTGCGCAATGCGCATTGCGCCCATCGAGCGAAACGCAGGGATCGCGGATTTACGCTGGTGATGTCCTTGATGTTGATGATGTTGTTGATGCTGTTAGGCATGGCCATGCTTAGTTTGTCGGCGGTAAGTTTGCGAACTTCAGGGCAATCTCAAGCCATGAAAACGGCCCAAGCCAATGCCCGAATGGCACTTTTTCTCGCTCTTGGCGAACTGCAACGCACCATGGGGCCTGATCAAAGTGTGTCAGCATCGGCTGCGGCAGTGCATCCTCAACCTCTTCAGCCACGTCTCACCGGGGCATGGAGTTCGTGGCGCTGGGATCCGAACAGCAATAGCATTACGACCCCGAATTACAGTGAAAAAAGCAGGCGATTCCGCAAATGGCTGATTTCGGCTCCGCCAGGCGAGGCGGAAAAGTTCGATTTCGCCAATGTGGCACCTTCGCTCTCTGGCGTGGATCTTGTTGGTGAGCGCACTGATGGCATGGGGCAATCGACCCGTGTGACGGCGCACAAGCTGACGACGATGACGCAAGATCGAAAGCTCGCAGGTAGCTATGCATGGGCCGTGTTTGATGAGAGCACGAAAGCTGCGATTGATCTGCCAGAAGTGGCACTCTTGGATCGAGGTCAAGAAATCGCTTCGCGAACTGCGCCCTATCGTTTTCGCGCGGACATCCTCGATTTGAGCAATCTCGCCCATTTGCGCACTCCGCAAAATTTCATTTCGCTGGAAACACCGAACCTGTTGGCCGACCGCAGCATGCACGAGCAAACACGGCGTCGTTTTCACGATCTCACAACGAACAGTGTTGGATTGCTGACCGATACGGCATCGGGCGGACTCAAGCAGGATTTGAGCGCGTTACTTTCCAATCCTGCCTTTAATCTTACGAACATCACAGGTAGTAACTCCTCTCCACAGCTCTACAGCACGAGCAATAGTGGTGCTGTCCGTTGGCAGTTTTTGCACGATCATTATCACCAGTTCAATGACTCCTCCTTGACGCAACAGCGCAACATGCCTGTCGTGTATCAGGGCACAAACTCGCTGACACCCTCGGATCTGGCTACATTGAGCATTACCCGTGCGCCATCGCCGACCAATGCGAATCTACTCCCCTCGATTGCCAAATTGCAGGTGGTTTTTTCGTTAGTGACTCATCCCTGCACCGACGGAGCTTGGTTGTCGCGGGCACCAGAAGCGCAAAGAAGTCGTTACGCGACACCGATGATCATCTATGAGGCGCTCGTGACGCTGCACAATCCTTACGATGTTGCACTGCGCTTCGATCACTTGCGTTTTCGTGTCTGGAATCCTCCCGTAGGCTTTCGTTTCGCCAAGATCACCGGCAATTCGAGTCCCCAATGGTTGCGTGCTGAGTGGCGCGACAACTCAAGTAGTTTTCATGGGTTAGGGCGCTTCAATCGTGCGGGTGAAGGTGACACCGCCATGAACAATCAGCGCATTTTCACCGTGCAACTGTCTGATGGTACTTCTGCGGCGAAGGGAAATCAAATGCTTCTGCAACCGGGAGAGGTGAAGGTGTATTCGGCGCGCTTGGAGCGCAATTGGGTTTGGGCATGGGAGCCTTGGCCGGGTCGTATCCAGTTTTTGGATCACTACAACTCGGATGATATGGCAGGTGCGGGAAATCGAGATCGACGCACCAACAACATCTGGGGTGTGGAAGCCGTGCCTGGATGGGATGTGCGTGGTGGCTTGCGGATGAATCACATCAGCGTCGAAAGAGGAATACATGGTGTCAACGGTGGTCGTCCTGTGGAATCGTATTATCCTTTTGAGGATCAGTTTCGATTCAGTGGCGATGTGAACATTCACCATGACGATGAAGTTCTTGTGCAGCTGCAAGCTCAACGCACGACTTCGTCGACAGATCATGATTTCCGAGTGGATTTGCTCGCTGGTAAGGTTGATGACAATTCAAACATTGCGGCATCTGGGGATCTTTTGCGCAGCTATCGGTTTCGTTTCAACGACCCCATCCGGGAAATCAGCGCTAATCCGAATCAACCTGTGATTCAGCGTCGATTCATCGTGGGTGATTTGTTGCAGACGCTGAACGATCCAGGAAAAGGTGGGAAAAAACCGTTAGCGATGCTTGAGATGACCGCCCGCACCACGCGAGATGTGCTCGATGACAGCAAAGCATGGCTCTACAACAATCCTGTCACCGAAGGGGGTGATATTGTGACTTCGTCGGTGGGTTTGGCCAATCAGTCGCATGACCTGCGATTGATCGAACTGACGGGCTGGTCGACTGCGCCGATGATCGAATGGGATGCCGCCGATGGGGAAGGCTCGCCTGGGTATGGTAGGGGATTTTTTGGTGCATCTCGCAATTCTGCTGAGGGTGTGACCAACGTGCCGATGTACCGGATCCCGATTGGCCCGGCAGTTTCGTTAGGGGATTGGGTTTCCGCCAATTTGGTTACGAGCAGTCGCTTGCCACGTGTGGTGCACGCTTTTGGGAACTCGCGCGCGCATCCGCTGATCGCGCCGAACTTGGTCAGCAACCCAAATTTGAATGGCACGAATCTTCGTGGGGTCGATCATTCGTACTTTCTCAACGACACCTTATGGGATCGCTATTATTTTTCGTCGATTGCCGATACCCCGGCCTTGCCTTGGTTGTCCGCTCAAGCCAGAATTTGGCAACAAACCATGCGAGATGTGTTAGATTCACAGCGCTCGGCGAGGAATCCGCGAATCATCGGCTTATCGAGTTCGGCGAAGTCTGCGGAAATCGTTAAAGAGCTTGAAGCGATGACGGAGCGGGATCGTTCGCGAGCGATGAGTCAGCATTTGGCTATCAAAGGCCCATTCAATCTGAATTCGACTTCGGTGGATGCTTGGCAGGCGGTGTTGTCTTCGTTGCGCGATCAAGTCGTTCACGGTTGGGGCAATTCGCTCCTCAGTCAGCCAGGACAAACGCCCTTTGCGCGAGTGAGCATGCCACTTGCCGGTCCCAATCAGGTCACGCAAGATGTGAATCTCGTCGGTCAAATGCGCTGGGCCGGTTTCCGAGCGCTCACTGATTCTCAGATCCGTTCGCTGGCAGAGGCCATTGTGGGGCAAATCCGCGCCAGAGGAAATCTCGATCAAGCGCCGCCGCTGAGCTTGGGAGAATTTGTCAATCGGCGCGTTGCTGCTGCGGGGCAGTTGCAAAGTCTTGCCGGCATTCTGCAGACGGCCATTGATGTCTCAGGCATCAATGCCATGAGTCACGCGTTGGACTCCAAATCGATTGCGGCCAATACCATGCCGTTGGCGCGTCGACGCGGCGTGCAGAACATTGCTGCCATGAATGGACTTACGGGAGAGGGAGCTCCCAGTATGGTGACGCAAGGCGACTTGATGACGCTCTTGGCTCCGATTGCGACAGTGCGCGGGGACACTTTCAAAATTCGAGCCTATGGCGATGCTTTGGCGCCCGATGGTCAGACCGTTGTGGCGCGGGCTTGGTGTGAGGCGACTGTGCAGCGTATGCCGGAGTGGGTTGATGCAAGAGATCAGCCCACGGCGACGTTGAACAACCCAACGAGCCCTCTGAAGCCGCTCAATCTGCAATTTGGTCGACGTTTTCAAATCACATCGTTCCGCTGGTTGCAAGCCCGCGAACTTTGATGCGATTGTTTCTTTTTGATAGTATGTTCTCCTTCCGATTCTACCGATTTGTTCCGTTTGCGCTTTTATTGGCGATCTTTCAGCTGATGGTTGCTTCCGTGATGGCGCAGGCTCCTGCTGCCTCAGCTGCGCCTCCTTCGATTCGCCTGCGTTTGCTGGCTTTTCAGCCGAGTCATGCGATGGAAAATGTCTACGTACACGATCCTCTTGCGGCTGCTGATGCTGAGGGGCAGAAGCTGCCGATGCGGACGTATCTCAACCATGAGTCGACCACCATCTTGCTTCGTTCGAGAAGACTGATTCTAACGACATCAGCGGATTCAAGTTCGAAAAAGGAGCAACGACTCGCAGAAATGGAGTTGCCCGAAAAAACTGCTAGCGCCGTATTGATCGCTTTGCCGATGCCGGAGGGCTCAGTTCGGCCTTATCGACTTTTGGCGGTGCCTGATTCGATTCAAGCATTTCCTGCGGGCAGTTTTCATGTGATCAATCTCAGTCGATCGACGGTCCGCATTGAGCTCGAAAAGAAGCCTTGGATCATTGAGCCGGCTCGCACGATGCAGATCAAAGATCCTCCCGTGCGCCACGGCAATCAATCGGGCATGAAAGCCTTTGTCAAAGAGCAAGAGAACTGGCGTCGCGTGGCATCGGGATTATGGCCTCATCCGGGACGTGAGCGAGTGATTCAGTTGGTTTACGAAAATCCTGCGAGTCACCAAGTGCAAATCATAGCCTTTGATGATGTTGTACCCCGTTGACCCTGAGTTGACCTAATACAGAGATGATCAGGCGCGCTTTTTTTCTCTCGTCGGATGTTGGGGGGAGGTGCTAGCGTTTTGGCGTGATCGTGGTTGCTGATACGGATGTTTTGTTGCAGCATGTGGCTGCTTTGCCGCAACCTTTGTGCTTGGTGCCGACCATGGGTGCGCTGCATGAAGGGCATTTGGCTTTGATCCGTGCGGCGCGCGAGAAAGTCGGGAGCGAGGGCACGGTGGCGGTGTCGATTTTTGTCAATTCGATCCAATTCGATCGCAAGGACGATTGGGAAAAATACCCGCGCCCTCTCGAACGCGATCTGGCAGCTTGTGAAGCGGCGGGAGTGGATTTGGTTTTTACTCCAGATCATGCGCAAATGTATGCGTCGGATCACAGTGTGATGATTTCCGAAAATCGCTTGTCGGCTCATCTGTGTGGAGCATCGCGTCCGGGGCATTTCACCGGCGTCTGTACGGTGGTGATGAAATTGTTTCTACTCTTTCGCGCACAGTCGGCGGTTTTTGGCAAAAAAGATTTTCAACAGTTGGCGATCATTCGACGCATGGTGCGCGATCTGAATGTGCCGATCGAAGTCATCGGTCACGAGACCATTCGCGAGCCCGATGGCCTGGCGATGTCGTCGCGCAATGTCCGACTCCGCGCGGCGCATCGTGCGGAAGCACCGCTGATCTATCGGTCGCTGCGAGCCGCGGTAGATGTTGCCTGCGCGGGAGAAAAGCGTGCGGAGCCCTTGCTCGCGGTCGCGCGACAGCATTTGTCGGAATC
>JBDLWB010000175.1:0-13814 GCA_039804425.1 Verrucomicrobiota bacterium | reverse complement strand
TGCCAATGTGTCGCGTATTGCAAGCCGATCCTTACATTGCGCTGCGCGAGTGTTGCGTCGGCCTGATTGAAATACAGACCATACGGACTGCGCGGGTAGTCGTTGAAGAAAGTGGCTTTTTCGATGTAGCCGTCAAAGACCTGAGGGATTTCGGTTTTTTCATACCAAAACTTCGGTTGGCCTAACGGAAAAGTTTCGATTTCGCCACGCTGAAACAGCACGAATGCTTTATCGAGTTCGCGGATCAAACGGTATTCGATACGGTCAGGATTGTAGAGATAGCGATAGTAGCGTAAGTCCTTGGCCCACCAATTCTTGACACGCGATAGCGTAATCGAATCACCTTTGATGATGTCGGCTTCAAGAATCTGATACGCTCCCGTTGTCGGGCGAGGTCGCCAGTTGTAGCGTTCTTCAAAATCTGGTCCGAACTCACGATAAAACTTTGCTTGGAATGGCAGTAAGTTGGCGTAAAACGGCGTAAAGGGTTTGGGGTTGGCGAGTCTTACGCACAAGTAATCATCGCCATAGGTGGTAATGCCGTAAAATTGTTCGCCATAAAACGTGCGATACCATTGTTCGGTGAGATAGGGCGAAAGATAGATGTAAAACGACATCAAGAAATCTTCCGTGGTAACCGGCTCGCCATCCGACCAACGAGCGAGGTCGTTGATGTGAAAGTAGACGCTCTGCTGATCCTCTGCCACAGCCCAGCGATCGGCGAGAGCGGGGATCAATTGACCAGTATTCGGGTGCATCGCCAAGAGGCCCATCTCGATGTAGTCCCAGTGATAGGCGCGAAAGTTGTTATTGCCGCCTTTTCCCAATGCGCGGATGGTGGGCGGGTAGGCCATGCCTGGAAAAAACGTTCGATAGGTTCCACCCTTTTTGGCGAGGGGGGAGCCGATTTCGGGTTCTTTCGCATTGCTTTCCCAGCGCAAGTTTGCAGGGAGTTCATCCGCTTTTTTGCGCTGAAAATACGGGCCTTCGTTGAGCTTTTTTTCGAGCGATGCCAATTGTTGACGCCAGTTTTCGATCGCCGGCGCAATAGATTGTTCGGCGATTTGTTGGCGGAGTTTTTCGATTTTTTCTTCTGTAGCGTTTTGGTTTTCTCGATTGAATTGATCATAGAACTGCGCTCGCTCCGCGCTGTTATCATAAGGCGCGAATGATTGGCGTTGCTCGCAGTGCGGCAACATCAACATGATCACGACAGAGATGAGAAGGAAACCGATGCGCATCAGTGGTAGGTGGTAAATTTTTTCGGATCAAACGCTTCGCGAATTGCTTCGCCAATGAAAGTGATCAGCAGTAGTAGTACGACGAGCATGACAAACACCGAGCCGACAATCCATGGTGCTTCGAGATTCGCGAGTCCGTCGGCAAGCAGTGTGCCCCAGCTGGGGTAGCGGTCAGGGAGTCCAAAGCCAATGAAATCGAGCGCGGTCAGCGAGGTTGCCACGCCAGTGACATAAAACGGAATGAGAGTAATGGTGGTCGAAAGCACATTCGGCAAGATATGGCGAAAAATGATGCGCGGAGTACTGGCTCCGAGGACGCGAGCAGCGGCGACATAATCGCGTTCGCGTTCTTTCAGCGCTGCGGTGCGTTGGTAGATGCTCACGCCGATCCAGGAAAAGGCACTCATCACCGCAATGATAGCGACGATGGATACTTGATCGCGGCCCATGCGCGAGGCGATGATCATGACGATGAATAAAAAGGGGATATTGCTCATGATTTCGATCAAGCGTTGCATGATCAAATCCAGCCAACCACCAAAATAGCCGCTGATGAGACCGCTGCTGATGCCGATGGCAAAAGTGAGCAATACATAAAGCAGCGATGCCTTACAGACCACCTGCAAGCCGCCGTAGATTTGCGCAAACAAATCCCATCCACGCGAGTCGGTGCCTAGCCAATGCGAGCGAGCGAACGATGGTGGACTGGGGGGATACTGCAGAGCAAAATAGTCTTTGCTCTGCTGTTGAGCCATTTCGGTGTCATTGCCCTCCGCCACTTCCCGACTGAGCAATTGTCCGGCTTGCCATTGTTCCTTCGCAATCGGGTCACCTGCACGGTTGTAGAGCGTCGCCAGTCCCTGCAATTTTCCGAGTCGGAATGTTGCCTCGCGTTGTTTGATGGTCGGATCCATCGGATCATAGGATGTGGCCAAGCCTTGGTAGGGGTGTGAGGTGCCGACTTGGTAACAAACATCGCCACGCCATTCTAAGGCGATTTTCTGCAATTCGTCGGTATCAAAAGTCGTATCCCACGGCACCGGCGGCATGATGACAAAATTGCCATCGTTTTCGCGATCAAAGTGAGCTTGTAGCTCGCGATAATTCAGCGCTTGTTTCGGGTCTAAGCCGAATTGTTCTGCACTGTAGGATTGTTTGACCAATGCGGGAAAAAACCATTGGTCCTCATAGCGAACAACCAAGGCTTTGCGTCCCACGAACAATTGATCAGGCAGGGTGATCAATATCAGCCCGATTAAGAGCCAAAATGAGTAATAGCCTCGTGATAGCGAGCGGAAGCGCTGAATCCTGCGAAGAGTCATCGGGTTCCAAGCGAAGGATTTTCCCTTGATCCACAGCAGCAAGGCGATTGTGACGAGGAGCAGCAACCAAAATACGCCGACTGTGTCCGCAAAAGAGTGGGCGATCCCTGGCCATTTTTTCGCAAAAGATTCGTTGAGTTCAAAAGAAAAGAACCAGCGCAGCGAGGGAAGGTCGAGTTCATGCCATCGACCCCATCCCGCCCCGAGGGCGATGAGGATGAGCAAAGCGGCTATTTTGCGGGGAAAATTCATGAGATCATCCATCAAAGCGAATTTTAGGATCAACCAATGCCACAGCGAGGTCCGAGATGACATTGCCGATCAAGAGCAACAAAGCCGCGATGGTGAGTGTGCCCATGATGACATATTCATCGCGCTCCACCAGTGCATTGAACTGCAACAAGCCAAAGCCATTGATGTCGAAAATTTTCTCAATGAACATGCTGCCTGCCACGAGAATGCTCACGTTATTGCCGATGGTCGTTGCCAGTGGGATTAAAGAATTTCGCAGCGCGTGACCAAAAACTGCGCGTGGAAAGCTTACGCCCTTGGCAATCGCCGTGCGCACGTAGTCGGCCGCGAGGTGATCCATCAAGCTGTTTTTGACCATCATCGTCATCATCGCAAAGGCGCCGACGAGGTAGCAGACCAAAGGCATCGCGGCGTGGTCAAAAAGGTCTTGGATTTTGCCCCACAACGATAGCTCTGCGAAGTCATCGCTGACAAATCCACCCATCGGGAAATAGCCATGGGCACAGACATAGACCACCAGCAGGGCCCCGAGAGCGTAACCGGGAATGGCGTATCCCGCGAATACGGCCACCGAGCTCAAGTGATCGAACCAGCTCCGATGGTGGATGGCTTTGACAATGCCAAGAGGCAAGCAAATGCCATAAATCAAAATGATTTCTACGATGCCGTAAAACAGAGAAATCGGCATGCGCTCGCGAATCATCAGCGCGACGGGTTCTTGGTAGCGACGCGAGATGCCCAAGCGTCCTTGCAGCAAGCCTGCATAAGCACTGCGGAAAATTTCTGCGCGATCCTTGGTATCCGCTGGCAGTTCGATTGCTCCGGGCACGTGCGCTTTCCACACGCGCCATTGGTCGTCACGGGTTTGGATGCGCACTTGCCAATCGCTTACGTCAGAGCCATCGATGCCTTCCAGCGTGGCACCGCCGTCGGGCTGTTTTTTGACGACAAGCGATTTGGTGGAGCCAGGAATTTTGACTTGTGTGGTATCGTCGCCGATGTCGAACAACGCCGCGCTTTTGCTGACATCGCGCGGCACGGCACCGAGCCATTCGAGATAATGACGGAGGTGAGATTTATCGCGATCATACTCACCCGCAAGCTGCATCAACATGTCGGGCTTGAGGTGAAAACCACTGGTCTCGCGCGATTTGATCGACTTCGCTTCACCCTGGCCCATGAGTTTTTTCAAATCCTCTTCCATCGGGCCGCCTGGCACCAGCCGCATGATCAAGAAAACAAGCATCGTGATCCCCACCAGCGTTGGTGGGATGAGCAAGATCCTGCGCAGAAAATATTCCTTCACGTCTCCCAGAAAGTGCCCGAGCGATGATCTTTTGGCAAGTGATTTGGTAGGCAGATTTTTATGGATTCGTAGGCGGTGATCGCAGGGTAGGCGCGGAGACTCGAACCGAATGGACGATGTCCGAATCTTGAGTTTTGATTTTTCTGATGATTGAGGGGAAAAGAGGCGATCGAGTCAGCCTGGGGGCCAAGTGAGGGGGCGGCCAGCGAGGAGGTGGAGATGGAGATGGGGAACAGCTTCTCCAGCGTCTGGGCCATTGTTGATGACGACGCGAAAGCCGTTTTCGGCGATGCCTTGTTGCTGCGCGATGATGCTGATTTTTGACATCAAATGCCCGAGCAATGCTTGATCGTCCGCCGTCGCTTCGGCGATTCTTGGAATGGGCTTGCGGGGGATGAGGAGCAGATGAATCGGCGCTTGTGGTGCGATGTCGCGAAAGCATACGCATTTCTCGTCTTGATAGACGATGTCGGCGGGGATGTCTCCTGCGGCGATTTTTTCAAACAGTGTTGGCATTGCGCGAAGGGCTAAGATCAATCGATGCTGGCGACGTCTCGGTAACGTGCGTGCCATTCCTCATAGACTTTGGGCGAAATTTCCGATGGCTTGATTTCTGAACGACCACCCCAGAAGACATTGGTGTAGCTTACAGGAATACCGACCGATTCAAGATGTTTGTCGATGGCGGCTTTGTGTGCCATGACGCGGTCTTTTTCGGTGCCGTGGACGACGCCCATGATGTTGACATTGCCAAATTGCGGTCCGCCTTCGCGCCAGTAGCAGTGAGTCATGCAATAGTGACGACCGACTTCTGCGCCGGCTTCGATTTCGCGGCCTTTGGGCACCGCCCAGTGAAACAGTCCGTTAAAACGAGTCACGCGCTCGCCCGATGCTGAGGGCTTGACGTGTTCGAGGAAAGTGGAAAAACGTCCGATGACTTTTTTGCGATTGAGTTCATGCGCGACCTCGCAGAAGCGTTCTAGCGACACACCTGCTTGTTCCGCGCGGCCTTGCCATGGATTGGGGCCGACTTCGTCCAAGGTGAGTTCCTCTTTGAGTGCCAGCAACACTTTCCATTCTTCGTCGTCGAGTTCGACCGTCGCCGTGGTCATCATCACCGCGGGCTCGTCCGTTTTGTCACCAGGTTCCAGAGTTTTCCGTCGCACGTGTCCGACGCCTAAGGCGAAAACTCCGTTCGCAGGCATGAGCAAATATTCATCCGCTTTGACCAAGCGCTTGAGTACCGTGGCATGGTGATCGAGAGATTGACCGACGGGGACTTTTAACGTTGTCCAGAGTCGATATCCCGAGCCTGAAACTTCAGTATCGGTCGAGCGAATCACCACGTGGCCCGAGAAGGGATCATGTTTCGACATGAAATCGAACGCGGCATTAAGATGTTCTTCAGGCACTTTCCATGCGACCAAGGCGCCATGGGCGAGTTTGGTGGAGAGAAGAGTCTGACGCACGCGGCGGATGACACCAGCTTCCAACATCGCTTTGATGCGCTCGATGACCGTATCAAAAGGCACGCCAGATTTTTCAGCGATGACTTGAAAGGGATGAGATTGAAAGCCCGCGACTAAGTCTTCTGAAATGGCAAGAATTTGGGCGTTGATGGGGTCAGAGTGTTCGGTAGGAATCATAGAGATGGGTTCGGCGTTCATGTGGTTCATTCGATGGCAGATACTTTGTCCGTTTCAGCTCATCAAGCAATGTTCATTGGTGGGCGTTTCTTCTGAAAAATGCCGCACGATCTGAGCGGTGGATTAGGGTTTGAGCAGTCGGACCGATTCGATCACGATATTTTTGCTAGGAACATCGGGGCTCATGCTGCTGATGCGTTGTCCAGTTTCTGGATGAAGCATGACCAAGGGACGTTCGATGGTGGGTGCTTTTTCGATCTTTTCGAGCACATCCATGCCCTCGACAATTTTGCCAAAAACGGCATAGCCATGACCATCGGGATTGGGGAAATCGAGGCGCGTGTTGTCGGCGACATTGAGGAAAAATTGTGAAGTAGCGGACTCTGGATCACCGCGTCGGGCCATGGCAATGGTGCCTTTTTGATTGCTCAAGCCATTTTTCGCTTCGTTCTTGATGCCCTTGCCCGTTTCGCGTTCGACCAATCGGCCATCGACCGCCGCAAAGCCACCCGCTTGCGCCATGAAGCCGGGGATCACGCGATGAAATACCGTGCCGTCGTAGTGTTTTTTCTCGACGTATGAGAGGAAGTTTTTCACCGAGATGGGAGCTTTTGCCGCATCGAGCTCGATGATCATCGTGCCCTCACTGGTTTTCATCTCCACGCGTGGCGAATCATTTTTCGCTGCGGCAGGTTTTTCTTCGGCTTGGGACAACGACAGCGCACAGAGGCTTAATAGAGCGATGCTGAAAAAGTATTTCATGCACCTACCTAGCGCAGAAATGGTTTCCTGACAAGTGTTCATCAATAGGATGGTATTTTCGCTGCTCCGCTCCAACCTCTTTTTTCGTTAGTCGATGAGAGAATCTGGTCGTCGACGCGACGGACGATTACTTTTTCAGCTCGTGAATGAAGTATTGAGTTGCGTTGGCGAAGCGAGGTTGTGGCACTTCTGGATGGATGATTTCGCAGCGGATCTTGAGTTCCTTACAGCGAGCAGCTAGGCCGATGCCGTAATTGGCGGAATGGGTGGGGTCTTTCTGTGATTGGCCCATGGCGGGTGGTCGCGGGTAGAAGATGATGACGGGTGGGTCATCGGATGTAGCGAGCGCGTAGGGCGAGTATTCGGCGATCCATGGGAGGATTGATTCCCGTTCCGCGAGTGCTTGCGCGAAGCTTTTTTTGCCGAAGGCGTGGCCCCCGTAAACGCTATTGGGCATCCATTCTTTGGCTTGCTTGGGGTCTAATGTAGTTTGTGCTTCGATGACGGCGGCAGTGGTCAGGCGCGTTGATTGGCGTGCGATGGGGTCGCTACTGGTGGGGTCAGCCAAATCATCGTGGTAGGCGAGCCAAAGACTGGTGCATGCGCCTGCCGAGCTACCAGTAGCGCCGACGCGGGTGGGATCGAGATTCCATTGCTTGGCGCGTGAGCGCAAGAGCTGCAAGACTCTAGCGGCATCTGACAAAGGTCCTTTGACCGGAGGAGAAATGCCTTCCGCAGCAGCGATGGGGATGTAGCGGTAATTGCACGCGGCAACCGAAATGCCGGCATCGAGCAGCGTCTTGACATCGACACAGCGATCGACGCGTTCTTTGGATCCATTGACCCATCCGCCGCCGTGGATGACCAGGACCAGAGGGGTCGGGTTTGCCGAGGGAGCTTGCCAGAAGTCGAACACTTGTCGTGCGTGCTTGCCGTAGCTTACTTCCGCGTGAGTGGATTTGGGGATGTGAGCATTGTATTTCGGGATCGCAGGTGGGGGCGTCGCGGGGCGAATCGGAGCGGATTGGGCGATGACGAGAACAGTGGTGAGTAGCCAGCAAAAGAGGGTTTTCATCGAGGTGGTGATTTTTGTTAGATTGAACGGCAGTGTGCGAAAGGAGTTCCCATGCGAGCATAGGTTTCGAGGCCTTGTTGGCTGCGGTTGAGAAAATCTGCGTCAATCTCCAAGCGGCCTGGTTCAAACAGCAAGATCGTCGATGAACCGCCAAAAGCGAAATAGCCTTTTTCGTCGCCCTTTCTGACTGCTGCGTGAGGTGCGTAAGTTTGATGGATCGAGCCGACACAAGTAGCGCCGATTTCCAGCATGAGAACCGTGCCAAATTGCTCTGTGGCGATGGGGGTGATGCTTCGTTTATTTTGCCAGAAATAGGATAGATTTTTGCGTAACGCGATGGGAGAAACCGAAAACAGCGGGCCATTGATGATCGTCGATGGTTGGGGGATTCCACTGACGGGAAAGTGGAAGCGATGGTAGTCCACGGGACAAAGACGTGAGAGCAGCAGGGCACCCTTTTCATAATGTTGTGCCAAATCCGCTGAGCCTAACAACTTTTCTAAATCAAACGACTGGCCTTTGACGAATACCGAAGAGATTTCCGCTGCATTGGCAAATGCGAGGTGTCTTCCATCGGCAGGAAATACGATCGAAGCAGGATCGGAATCGATGGGCCGAGCGCTGGGTTGCAGTTTGCGAAAGAAAAACTCATTGAAGCTGGAATAAGTGCTCACATCATCAGCGAATTCTGCGGGGTCGAGACCATAATGGGCGAGAAAGGGCGCGATTTTCTGTTTCGATTTCGGCTGATTCATGCGCCAGCCATACCAGTGAGAGAAAAAAGGGCGCTTAATGAAAAGATGTAGCGCCATTTTACCGAGAGGGTTGTCATAGGCAAAACGCAGAAAGCCTTCGCCATAGACTTGCTCGGTTTCGATGGTTCCGCTGAGAGAGGAGTAATACTGAATGGCAGACACGTCAGGAGTTTGGCGGATTGGTTGATGAGAGGAAAGCAAAAATGCCCGTAATCAAAATGGCTCGCTGTCTCTCGCGTCAGGAGATGGATGCTGTAAGGCGATGTTCACGAACAGTCCCATGCAGAGTCCAACGAGAAATCCGCACACGTGACCTGCTACATCGGTGAGCGGATCGGGGCTATTCCCCCATAATCCCAGCAAAGCGATTCCTGCAAATAGAGGCATGCTGAGTCGGGGCCAGCGGGGCCGTGGTTGGAGTCGCCAATGGTCGCTGATGCCACTTGCTGTTAACAACCCTAAGGCCGAAAAAATTGCCGTGGATGAACCTAACGAAAAGAACGATTCAGGATAATGGCAAAGAGCATTGATGCCATTGCCGAGCGATCCAGAGAGCAAAATCCATATCCACGAAAACCAAGCACCATAGTGTCGGCTTACGAACGGGGCGAAAAGGATGGCGCACAAAACATTGCCCATCAGGTGACCGAAATCTGCGTGCAAAAACAGTGCAGTCAAAGCGCGCCACCATTGGTGATTTTCCACAAGGTCGATGCTGGAGCAAACGAATTGTTGCGCCAATGCTGGGTGGCGATGTTGCCAAATAAATGCGATCATCACCGCGACCATCCAAGCGATGAGGCTCGACCAGTGCCTCGTGGTGAGATTCGATGAGACGTCGCCTGAGTCAGGATTGTTGTCGAGGATTTCTTGTTCAAAATCGTTCCATTCCCTAAGCAAGCGAGCATCGGGTACTTGTTCGGTTTCTAGCACATACATTCCACCTTGAGTCGAGTGGATGACCCGACATTGGTAGCCAAGGGCCACAGCAACGAGCGCGTGGTCATTGGCCTGTGCTAGCGTCCGAAAAGTTCGCACGGCACACCATGGATGATCGGCTTCGTCCATCGAGATCGATTCTACGGTCGGACCGCGAGAATGTAACTGCGGAGGTCAGTTTCTTCGGACTTCGAGAGTCCTGCATTCCAAGCCATACCTGGCACAACGATATGCCAGTCCTCATGGCGAATGTTTTCAGGAAGCATGTAGGCATGGCAGCGACCGCAGTGAGCGAGGTAGAGAGCACGGCCTTTTTCAAGAGATGCAAGGCTCGCTGGGCTTTGTCGAAGCATCTCAGGCGTGATGGCAGGCGCATCATCCGTCACCTCAGGTGCACAGGAAAAAACGCCCAAGGGGATGAGACAGAGCCAAAGAAGTCGTTTCATGTGATTACATTTGTTTCACGGCAAGGATGTAGGCGAGAACCGCGCTGCCTTCATCTTGACCGAGGCCGGCATGTTTGACCATTTTGGGCACTGTGTCCGTGAACTCTGCCTCATCGAGATCTTCTGGTAGCGGGTAGGAGTGGCACTGAGCGCAATTCAACATGTAAACCGCATGACCTCGTTCGAGCTTCTCCATCGAAGTGCCGCTGCGTTTTGCCATAGCTGGGCTAGGATTTGGCACTTCCGAAATGCCGCCCGTTTCATGTTCCGTGCCGGGGGGTAAATCTCCGGTTGGTGAGCTGGCACAGGAGGTGAGGAAAAGAGCGACGCAAGCGCTGGAGACAAGCAATTTCATAGGTTGTAGCAAATCAATGTTGGAGATCGAGCTGGTGAACCGTGCCATGAGCTGCGATCAGATAGAGTTGCAGTTCATCGTATTCGGTGGGTTGGAGTTTGGCATTTTGGCTCATGTGTGGCAAGATTTCTCGCCATGCTTCGGGATCAATTTTTCCGGGAGGAACACGTGGATGACATTTTTGGCAATGAGCCATGTAAGTGGCGTGCCCGCGCTGGAGTTCGGATTCGCGGACGCCCATGGCTAGAGCCATCGATTCATCGGGTTCTGGAATGGCTTTTAGGTCAGGTCCGCAGGAGCTGAGGGCCATCATGCCGATGAGAAGTGTCACGAGTTGGTGTTGCAGATCGTTCATAGGTATCGGTAGAAAAAAGTTTTTATGGTAACCAGCGCAAGAGATTCTCAGGAAGCTGCGAGTGAATCGAGTCGAGGAGATCAGGGCGAAAAGCGGCAGCGAGGCAGAGGGCGATGAAGCTTCCCACGATGAGGGCGAAAATGATCCAAGTGCATCGGCTGAGCCAATAACTGGAACGAGATGGTGGATTTTCCTCGATGAGATCTTGCGTTGCAGCACGTCGATTGCTTGATGCGGCGAGCCGCTCCATCATGTCGAGCGGGGGAAAGGTCGTGCGTGAGTCAATTGGGTTGAGGTCATCCCGACCGGCAAAATCCTCGCCGTGGTAGCTGCGTTCTTGCCACGGGTGTTGCCATGAAGAAATCATGGGAGCTACCGCGGCGTCATCGACAAAAGATTCAGGCGAACGCCTTTCAAAGCGTTCGTCCGATGGTAGGGTTGTCGTGGGCAAATGGCTCATTCCAAAGGTTTTTGCATTTCTGCACTCTTAAGGATTCATGGATGAAAAGGCAATGCCAAACTGATGTGATTTTTTTCGTGCTCATGAGCGGCAGGGAAGTTGGGACATTTTCTCGAGTCATCACGAAAATTTCGTGGTCGAAATCATTTTCTGATGGCATGTTGCGTGCATGAACGAACATTTGATCATGACAGTTCTCGGGACGGATCGATCCGGACTTGTGCGGGACTTAGCAGCGACTGTAGCGGCGCACGGCGCGAGTTGGCAGGAGAGTAAAATGGCGCGCATGGCGGGTCAGTTTGCGGGCATCTTGCGCGTCGATTGCCCACCATCGCGGATTGCAGAACTCTCTGCGGCCTTGCAAGCATTGGCGAGCGAGGGCTTGTCGATCCAGTTGATTCATCAAGCGAGCGAGTCACCGACGGTGCGGAAAATTTGGCAGATGGAACTGGTCGCAAATGACAGACCTGGGATCGTTCATGAGCTCACCGATGCCATTTCGCGCTGCGGCGGAAATGTAGAAGAATGGGCGACCGAGCTCGAAAGTGCGGCGATGGCGGGTCATCCCTTGTTTCGGGCCAGTTGCCGTGTGAGCTTGCCAGATGCCGTGGGTGAAGAGCAGTTGCGTCGCGAACTTGAGACCTTGAGCGATGACCTTTCAGTAGAAATTCATTGAATCCAATCTTGCCAAAGCCGTTAATTCAACCTACTTAGCGCCCAGCTATGTCCCGCGTATTTGAAGTCAAACGACCTGCCATCTTACTCCTCGGCGCTCCTGGTTCTGGCAAAGGAACCCAAGGGAAGATCCTCGGCATGATTCCCCGCTTTTTTCATTGCGAATGCGGCAATGTCTTCCGCTCGCTCGATACCCGCACGCCGTTGGGGAAAAAATTTGTCGAATACTCCAGCCGCGGTGAGCTGGTGCCGGATGAACTGACGGTGGAGCTCTGGAAAACCCAGGTGATGAACTGGAGCGACATGCACATGTATCGCCCCGACATCGATTTTTTGGTGATGGATGGCATCCCCCGCAATGTCAATCAGGCAAAGTATCTCAGCGAATTCATCGACGTGGTGCAAATTTTCCATCTGTCCTGCCCCGATCGCCAAGAACTGGCGCGTCGCATGCGCAAACGCGCGCTTAAGGACAATCGTCTCGACGACGCGAACGAGGAAGTGATTCAACGTCGCATTGAGACCTATCAAGCGGAGACCAAGCCGATTCTCGACTTTTACCCGAAGGAAATCATTTGCGACATCGACGCCACCAAACCTCCGGTGGAAGTGCTCAATCGCATCACCTCGGTGATCTTGGATTTGCCGAGCTACAAAATGACCGAAGGGGTCGTTTTTTGATTGCGGATGAAAGTCGTATTCGTGGCCACGGGTGACATCGCCTTGCCGACATGGCACTGGCTGAAAAATTCGCGTCACGAGGTGGTCGCGCTCGTCACCCAGCCCGACAAACCTGCCGGGCGCAAGATGCAATTGACGCCGCCTGCGATCAAACGGGCCGCGCTCGATGCGGGAGTGCTGGTGCTGCAACCCGAAAGTTTGCGCAAGCGCTCGGCGATCGATCAAGTCGCGGCGCTTGCACCGGATTTGATTGTGGTGATGGCCTACGGACAAATTTTGACCGAACGTTTTCTGCAAATTGCTCCGGTGGGCTGCATCAATCTCCACGCGTCGCTCTTGCCAAAGTATCGCGGGGCTTCGTGCATTCAAGCTGCCATCGATGCCGGCGATGCCGAAACGGGCATCACTGTCATGCACATGGTCAAACAGCTCGATGCCGGTGATGTGATTTGTCAAAAAAAGCTTCTGCTCGATGGTCGTGAAACGGGCGGCAGTTTGCACGATGCGCTGGCGGAGCTCGCGCCACAAGCCCTCGCGCAGGCCATCGATTTGCTCGCATCTGGCGATGCACCGCGTTTGCTGCAGGACGAGGCCCTTTCTTCATACGTCGGAAAATTGTTGCGCGAGGATGGTCGGATCGATTGGTGCCTGCCCGCCGCTGCATTGGAACGTCGCATCCGCGCTTATGATCCTTGGCCGGGAACCTACAGTCATCACCATCAGGGTGGTCGACTCAAGATTTTCCCGCCCGTGCAAGTGGTCGACACCGCAGATTTGGCACCTGGGCAAGTGCGGCTGCAGGATCAGCAATTGCTGGTTGGCTGTGGCGCAGGGGCATTGGTGTTATCGCAACTGCAAGCCGAAGGCGGAAAACGCATGGCGGCGATCGATTACGCTCGTGGACAACGCGAAGCTTGGTATTTCGTGGTCGAGCCGACCCCGTAAGCGCAGGGAAAATTTTTCTGCGCTCGCTCCTTGACGCTGCGCCATTTCGTTGCGACAGTCTGCGCATGGCACACGCATTCAATGATTCTAACTTCAGCACTGAGGTGCTGGAATCTTCCGTTCCTGTTCTCGTCGATTTTTGGGCCGAATGGTGCGGTCCTTGCAAAGCGATTGGTCCCATCATCGATCAACTTGCACAAGATGTCGAAGGTCAAGCCAAAGTAGGCAAAGTCAATGTCGACGAAGCACGTGACCTCGCGGTCAAGTATGGCGTGCGCTCGATTCCTTTCTTGCTCTTCTTCAAAAATGGCGAAGTAAAAGATCAGATCGTCGGTGCGAACGTGACGAAGGATCAACTGAAAGCCAAATTGCTCGCTCTGGCGTAAGCGCATTCGCGAACATTTGATCAAACCAACGCCGTGGTTCGCGCCACGGCGTTTTTTATGATCATTGCGGAGATTTGAGCGGGAATCCATCATTTTTCTCGTGCGGCAAAAAGACATCGATCAAGTCATAAACGGTGTTTTTTGATGAATCATAGAGATTTTCGCCTACACTCACGGCGCATGAGTATTGTTCGGTTTGTCGTGTTTTCTTGG
>JBDLWB010000174.1:0-4183 GCA_039804425.1 Verrucomicrobiota bacterium | reverse complement strand
TGACGCCGGCCTCAGTGAGAAGTTGCAAAAGATAGTCTTCGTTGGAAAACACGGGGATGGATTTTTGGTTCAATAAAATCGCGGAAAAACCTTTTCCACTTTGGAGAAGAAAAGTTTGAGCTTTCGCGGGATTCTTGTCAACTGAGGAGCGCGTGCGCCCATGGCAAAACACCCTGTACATCTACTTTTACGAGCGTTTTTCTAGCAAAATTCATTGATTTTTCAATGTATAGACAATTTGCGATTTTTTTAGCGGCAAATCACCGAAGCGGGAGGAATTCCGCGCCACCCGCATTCCTGCTTGATTTTTTCGCAAAGTCACGCACCTATGGACCACTGCTCATTTTTGCAGTGACTCATTCATGTCTCGGCTCATCTCACGACCCCGCTCACTGTTTTTGTCCCTCGCTGGACTGTCGATCTGCTGCGCCTCGAGCCTCGCTCAGTCACCCATCACACTCCACCATGAGTCGGATGGAACCCAGATCCGTGTTGATTTTGCTGACTTCGGAAAAATCGACTATTACTGGTCTGCCACCATCCATGACGGCTTGCTGACGTGGCCACTCATCTCCACCGATACCAAAGAGCATGATGCTGCCGTAATTCAGCTCGATCAAAATCAAGTGACCATCACCATGATGTTTCCCCAACCGCGGGTGGAAATGATCTGCACGGCCACCATCGAAGAGGGACGCAAGCTGCGTCAACGTGTCGGACTCAGAAATCTCAGCAAACAAGCCATTCATTGGCTAGAAGCAGAACCTCTGCATGCGACGGTGAGCACTCGAGCAAAGCAGCCTTTGCTTACGGGCTTGCATCCGCGCACCGGAGTCATCACTGATCTCGCTCATCAACAACGACAAGCCATTCACGAACACGGATCGTTTTATGATCACCAGGGACAAGGCTTTGTTTTTGGCCCTACTGGGGAACCCATTTCCTATGTGGAGTTTGATTGGAGAAAATCACAGGATCTCCCATACCTGTTTCATGCCAAGGTGCCGATGGACCGCGTCACGATCGAACCGGGAGAAACGCGCTGGTCGCAAGAAATCATTGTCGTCTATGATCAGCCCGCTGCCGCTCTCCAGCAATGGGCTGAAGCCATTCAAAAATCGCATCGGGCTCGCCCACCACAACGTGCACTGCATGGCTGGAATAACTGGAACCAGCTCCAACAGAAGAACACGAATGAGGAACTGAGCGATATCATACAAACCGTGACTGCATCGGAACAACGCTTACGCCCAGCATTAGTTCAAATGGATTACAATTACTATGATCCATCGTTGAGCCAACGACTGTCATCGCCGTGGCTCTCGCTGCGCCAAAAAGAAATTGCATCACTCGGAGCAAAATTTGGCGCGAATATTGGTGTCGGAGGACCAAGCTGGCCGGGTCTCCGCGACCATCAAGAAATTGCACAAAGCATTGCCCGCGCAGTTCATCATGGCATTGATTATTTCAAAGTCTTCTACCCCGCTGACCGCTCACAAAGTGATGGCAAGCGCACCGCTTTTGAAATCTACCGCGATCATTGGCGCGTCATTCGCGAAGCCGCCGGCGACGATTGCTATCTGCTGTTTTGCGATTATGAACCCAATCGCGCCGCGATCGGTTATGTCGATGCCAGTCGCGTAGGTCCTGATGCCCAGCGGGGCAACATCCGTCCCGCCATCATGCCCTTACTGCGATCTTTTGCTCTTCATGATCGCTGGTTCACCATCGATGCCGACACCTATTTTACTGGCACTGATATTGCCAACATTAGCCAAGTTGATGGCAGTTGGCCTTTGGTTCGCACTTGGCTGAGCATGGTGGGACTGTCCTGCGGAACAGCGATTACATCGGATCCATGGTATTGGAGTGATTTCCAGCCATACTGGCGCAATGTCGAAATTCTCTCACCCCCTGCCAGAGAACGCACCGAAGTGCTCGACATCGGGAAAGCAACAGAATGGCCACGCTTGATGAGCAAGATCGAACGACCTTGGGGAAAAACCCATGTCGCATTGCTATGGAATCCTCTCGACAAAGAACAAACTGTCTCTCTGGATTTTGCAGCTTCTGGGCTCAAATCCGACCAACGTTATGCCGTGTGGTCGTTTTGGGACGATCGCTACCTCGGTGTAGCCGATTCCACATGGACCTCACCGCGCCTTGGACCTTACGCTTCGCAGCACCTTTGTCTCACACCATTGCCAAATCAGCCGACAACGCCCATCCTCATCGGCTCAAACTTGCACATTTTTTGCGGCGCTGCAGAAGTGAAGAATTTCGAAGCCAAGCGCGCGCGCTGCCATGTCACACTCAATGATGCAGGAGCGCGAGATGGCGCCATTTTTCTCTATAGCCGATGGCAGCCGATACTCGACAGCGCACGAGGCTGCAAGGTCAGCGGAATCACCAGTGCGGGTGAAAATGTCTGGCGCGTCAGCCTCTATGATCGTGTCATGGGAAAAGATCAACACATCGAGATGCGCATCCTTCTGCCTCTCTACTACCAACCTTGGTTTTGGGCGCTCATCACCATTGTCATCATCAGTCTCGCACTTTCCACATGGAATTATCTCCACCGACTCCAACATGAGCGGGCCCGCGCTCTTGATCTCGAACGTGCACGCATCGCCCGTGATATCCACGATGACCTCGGCGCCAGCCTCACGCATATCGCCCTTCTCGGTGAACTCGCTCAGCACGACATCGATCGTCCCGACATGGCTCGGGCACATGTTGATGACATTTTCCGCGCAGCGAAAAAATTAACCAGCTCAGTGGACGAAATTGTCTGGGCGCTCAACCCCGCCAATGACACCGTCGATCACTTCGCCGCGTATATCGGCGATTACGCTCAGGAATTTCTCCATAGCGCCCATCTCGATTGTCGACTTTTCATTCCGAACGACCTACCTCCTCGCCCACTGCTTCCACAAACTCGTCACGGACTGTTTTTAATCATCAAAGAAGTGCTCCACAACATCATCTCTCATGCTCAGGCAAATCGAGTCTCTTTGCAGATTGATTGTGACTCCCAAAAAATCTCCATCGAGATCACTGATGACGGCCGTGGCTTTGACCCCACTGCTCCACAACCCAGTCGTTCGGGAGGAGGGCACGGATTGGCCAACATCCGTCAGCGTGTCATCGACATGGAAGGAACACTGGACATCCACAGCAAAATCGGCCATGGATGCAAAGTCTTGATTCAAGTGCCACTACATTCCAACCGACGATCCCTACCATGAAAACGAAATCTCCAGCGCTCACCGTTGCCGTGGTCGAAGACGATCCGCGCGTTCGCAATAGCTTGGTTGAGATCCTGAACCAAGATCCTCACTGCGTCTGCGTCGGGGATTTCGCCTCTGCAGAAGAAGCCATCCCTACTCTCACACAAGAACCACCACGCGTTGTCGTGATGGACATTCATCTACCAAAAATGACAGGCATCGATTGCGTGCGTCATCTCGCTCCCGCCATGACAGACACGCAATTCATCATGCTCACCGTCGCCAAAGACTCGGACAACTTGTTTAGCGCTCTTGCCGCTGGTGCTTCTGGCTACCTGTTAAAACCGGTGCGATCCAAAGAATTGATTGCCGCCGTGCGCGATGTCGATCAAGGCGGCGCACCCATGACCAGCAGCATTGCCCGCCGCGTCGTCGCCGCGTTTCGCCCAAAACTCCAAACGACCGTCAAAGGACAAGGTGCCGATGAACTTTCAGAACGAGAAAATCAAGTTCTCGCCCTCTTGTCTCAGGGACTGCTCTACAAACAAGCCGCAGATGAAATGGGTGTCAGCGTCAATACGCTCTGCGAATACGTGCGCCGTATCTATCGAAAACTTCAAGTCCACTCGCGACAAGAAGCCATCGAGCATTATCGCAAAAGAAAATAATATCCTACGATAGGACTGTCACAACCCTGATGGAGCAGATCACCCTTTGCTCTACCACAGCGCATGGTCGCCATCGACATGCAGAGTGCCTAGCACACGAAACGTAACAGCAAAACTACGACCGCCGAGTTCTCGGAGTTCAACCAGCGCTGGCACCATGACCCGGTCGCTCCTGTTGTCGCATATTCATGCGACAAGACAATTTTCCAAAAGTCCGATATTTTCTTCATCGAAAGAAAAAAATCATGAAACAAAAACCCAACCCCTTCCGCCTTCGCACCATCA
>JBDLWB010000173.1:0-11405 GCA_039804425.1 Verrucomicrobiota bacterium | reverse complement strand
CGGCTCGCAGCATACAATTTAGCTTTTTTCTCTCTGCTTGGTTTTTTGATTGAGACTTTGTTTTCCTCACGGAAAACCCACTCTCATTCACCAAGCCACACTGTCAAAGATCGGGAAACGCAGGGACAAAAAAGTCGATCGGACTATCGAATCTCAGCATCAATGCTTTCTTCGATAAAGTCGCGATCAACCAGAGAGTCTCTCACGTGCCGGGCGCTTCACCGCGGCGGGGCAAACAATACAAAAAATTCAAAAAACGTCAACATCTTTTCACAGATTTTTTTGAGTTTTTTTGCAAATCCTAATAAAGTCGCGTAAAACCAACGCTTTTTTCGGAAAAAAATTTTACCTCTCCGCATCTGAAGACTTACTTTTGAGATGCTTTTCGGCACCAATTCGCCGACTTTCGACTCAATTTCTGCACCAATGCATCAATTACTAGATGTTTCGTAGTTGTATCAGATGCATTTTTATCGCAATCTGACGGCATGTCGCTAGCACCCCTTCGAACCCTGCGTCTGTTCTTGTTCTCTCTGCTACTTTACCAGTGCCGAGATCATGAAAAGACTGATGCTTCACACGCGATCCCGACCGATGAAATCGACATGCCCATCCTGTCTCTATACGGAGATACCCGAGAACAAATATGGACTTGGCAACAGCATGGCGCCAATGGCATCGAAATCGCATCGACTCTTCGCATCAAACGCAATCGCGGCGGCGGACACTTGCTAAGCTTTCCTGAAAAGCTCAGTCATCATCAATGCCAATACCGCGAAGGAAACGCCACGTATACTCTAACGACAGCATATCTTCCCCAAGAACGAGTCTTAATTCAACGCATGAAATGCGACATCCCAGGCGAAATCAACCTCGCTCTACGTCTGACACCAACGAGCGAAATCCGTGTTTCTCCGATACAGAACGGTCTTGATCGACAAATCCGCCATGCTTCCATACCTCGCTCTCAATGCTGGCTTTTGCCCTTCGAATCAGAAGTCGATGTGCAAGGTGACGAGCTCCGCGTCTCTGGCGAGGGTGAGCTATTGATCCTGTGGCACATACCGGAGAATGCCGGAAATCTCGCATCTGATTGGAAAACCTTGCTTCATCGTTTCGTGGATCATCCATCCGAACCTGTCGATCTCAACCAATTGGCAGATCGTCTTGAGCAATCTGCGAAGGAGTCGACAAAATCAAAATGAACCATGAGAAACGATTGCGTGCATCGCACGTGATCTGTATCATGCGCCGCAAGTTTCCATTACCGATGTCGGAAAATTTCTATCAACAAACCACCCACGCACCGCCAACGACCTTCGATGTGTCGCTGCGTCCTCCGGTTTTTTCCGAATTCATTGGACAGGAAAAAGTCAAAGAACGCCTCATCCTGATGGTAGAAGCCGCAAAGCTTCGCGGCGATGTGCTAACGCATGTGCTACTCTCGGGGCCTCCTGGATTAGGGAAAACTACGCTTGCGACCATCATTTCTCAGGCCGTGGGTTCCACTCTCCACACGACCTCAGGGCCGCAAATTGAAAAAGCAGGCGACCTAGCCGGCATCCTCACCAATTTGCAGAAAGGCGATATCCTTTTCATTGATGAGATCCATCGGCTCCATCCTGCCATTGAAGAGTATCTCTACCCCGCGATGGAAGATTTTCGACTCGATATCATCATCGACTCAGGACCATCCGCCCGCTCGATTCAACTCAATTTACCACGCTTTACTCTCGTTGGCGCCACAACGCGCTCTGGCATGCTCACCGCTCCGCTTCGATCGCGTTTTGGGGTATTGAATCGTCTCGATTATTACACAACAGAGGAACTCGCCGAAATCATCAAGCGCTCTGCCGGGCTGTTAGATATCGAAATTACCCACGAAGGCGCACTGCAAGTCGCCTCGCGTTCACGCGGCACTCCTCGCGTCGCCAATGCTTTGCTGCGATGGGTGCGCGACTACGCGCAGGTGCGCGCGGACTCTTTGATCGATCAACCTACCGCACAAGCTGCACTCGCAATGATTGAGATCGATGAGGATGGGCTCGATGAAATGGACAAACGCATCCTTGAAGCAATCATCTACAAATACAATGGCGGGCCCGTAGGATTAAACTCGCTTGCTGTGGCAGTTGGCGAGGATGCGTCGACGCTAGAGGAAGTTCATGAACCATTTCTCGTGATGCAAGGCTTTTTGCAACGCACCCCACGTGGGCGTGTCGCGATGGCTTCCGCTTATCACAAAATCAACGCACCTCTCCCCAAAAACATCTCCTCCGAATCCCAAATCCCATTGCTCTGAAAATCCATGCCAAATTCACCACTCATCCTCAACTTCATTGCCATTTGCCGCGCAACTGGCTTACGTCGAACAAAAGCGTTGGAGCAACTTCTGGTGACGCTACGCGACGCGGGTCGGCCGATGACTCTCAATGAATTGGCCAAATCCGAGCGCCTCATTACTCAGTGCGATAAGGCAACGGTATTCCGATTACTGCAGCGACTTGCCGCCGTAGGCATCGTGCGTCGACTCGGACTTCACGAACGTGCTGCTTATTTCACGCTATTGATTCCAGGCCGCCACCAAGATTATTTGATTTGCACGGAGTGTGGCAGCATCGAACCAGTCAATGCCCCTTGCCCCGTTCATCAGTTAGAAAAAGACATCAGCAAGAAAACGGGCTTCAAAAACCTTTATCACGAACTGGAGTTTTTTGGCGTTTGCCCCACTTGCTCAGACAAAATGACAGAATAAATGCACGGCTCATTGCTGATCTTGGGAGTTGCTGGATGCCAACTCACCCCCGAGGAAGAGGATCGACTCCATCGCATCCAGCCTGCTGGCGTCGTCCTTTTTTCAAGAAATATCGCTAGCCCAGAGCAAACACGTCAATTGACGGATGACATCCGCAAAATTTTTGTTGAGGAGCCAATCATCGCGATCGACCAAGAGGGTGGTCGAGTCAGCCGCACGAAAGATATTGCCCCCATCTGCCCCTCCGCTGTCGATCTCACCGCTGCGGGAAATCTCTCTTGGATCGCAGACGCTGCTGTCTTAACCGCCGATCAATTGCGTCTGTTAGGTTGCAATCTCAACTTTGCTCCCGTACTGGACATTGACCATTTTCCTTCCGCGCAAAATGCCTTGCGCGAACGCTGCTGGGGCAATGATCCACAGCGCGTGATTGACCATGCGGGACAATGGAATCGCTGGCTTCGCAAACGCCACCTCACTTCCTGCGCCAAACATTTCCCCTCCTGTGGTCGGGCCCAAACTGATCCTCATTACGACTTGCCGATCAGCGAAGTTCGTCGTGAAGAACTACTCGCTTGCGACATCATCCCCTATACTGCACTGATGCCGGAGCTCGATGCCATCATGACGAGCCACGTGCGCTTCCCTCAGATTGACAAAGAACATCCCGCCTCGATGTCTCCGACCATCATTCGAGGATTTTTGCGACAACAACTGGGCTTTGATCATCATCTCGTCATCACCGATGATCTCGATATGGCTGCCATCGAAAAAGCCTACGGACGCGGCCCCGATGTCAAACAAGCCATTCTCGCAGGAAATGACATCGCACTCATTTGTCATCAAATGCATACCGCAGATCAAGCTGTTGCCGCACTCCGAGAATTGCACGATGATGTTGTGGAAGAAGCACTCGCACGCCTCACGCGCTTCCGCAAAAAACTCAACGGGCCACTCGTCTGGTCCGACGCCGCATGGCGCAAGAACGGAGAAGACATCGCTAAGTTACGAGAAAAGGTACCGTTCACCCAGACGAACGAAACGAATTCCCCCGTCGCTCATTACTAGCCTGGCTCAACCAGGCTCACACAACACTCGTGTCACAGTGGCAACTCGTAGCCACGCCCCGAAATGCCTTCGAACCAACGAATGTAGGCAGCATTGACTGTCGCATAACCTCCAGCAGTTGGATAATCGCCAGTAAAATACCAGTCTCCGCAAGGCCCTTTGATCGATGCGTGCAGATTTTCGATGGTTTGAAAAAGAATTTCCACCTCACCTTGCCAATTCATTCCTTCTGGAAAGACCATGCGACTGATCTCCGCGGATATTTCTTCCTGCGTGAAATCAGCATACACACGTTTGACCGCATTCTGCATCTCATTCGCGGGTTTACGCAATTCGGCACGGCAATCCTCGGCGACTTGATCGAGCAAATGTTGCCGACCCGCGCGACGATGCATCGCTACCGCAGCCTGGAAGGCAATGAATTTGCCCATTTCGGACATATCAATGCCGTAGCAATCAGGATAACGAATCTGCGGCGCCGTCGAGCACACCACAATCTTCTTGGGATTGGTGCGGGCCAAGATCTTAAGAATCGACTTCTTCAAGGTCGTGCCGCGGACAATCGAGTCATCAATCACAACGAGATAATCATTCTCGCGCACGACCCCGTAAGTGATATCGTAGACATGAGAAACCAACTGCTCACGCCCTTTTTCTTGGGTAATGAAAGTGCGCATTTTGATGTCCTTGTGCGCAATCTTTTCGCCACAGGGCCAGTTTTTCAGAATCAGCGAATCCACTTTTTCGGGAGTCAGTGAACCATTGGCCAAGCCCGCCAAAATTTCTGCTCTCACCTGCTGACGGCGATACATTCGCAAACCATCCATCATGCCGTAGTAGGCAGTCTCTGCCGTATTGGGAATGAAAGAAAAAACCGTGTTGTCGAAGGAACCACCAATGCTCTGCACGATCTGATCCACCAGCGCCGCCCCCATGGCTTTGCGCTCACGATAGATCGTCGGATCATTGCCACGGGAGAAGTAAATTTTTTCAAACGAACAAGGCGTATAGCGATCCGACTCGGCAAACTTGGTCTCGCGAATCGTGCCATCGGCTTTGATCACGATCAAGGACCCCGGTTCCACCACAGTCACATCTTCCGCCTTTGCCTCAAACACCGTCATCAAGGGCACTCGCTCGGAAGCAAAGGCCATGACTTCTTCATTGAGTAGCATGTGGCAGGGACGAATCCCATGCGGATCACGCATCACAAACATATCGCCATTGCCCACCACGCCGACAATTGCGTAGCCACCATCCCATGCTTGAGCGCTGACTTGGACGATCTTTTCGACGTCCAGCAGTGCAGAAATTTGCTGCGGAATCTCCGCTCCATCGACGCCTTGATCACGCAGTTGATGATACAGCGCCGTATGCGCTTCATCGAGATGAAATCCGACCTCCTCTAACACCGTCTGCGTATCCGTGCCGAAAATCGGATGCTGCCCACGATCGATCAACTTGCGGTTGAGCTCTCCGGTGTTGGTCATGTTGAAATTCCCCATCACCATCAACGTGCGTGTCGGCCAGTTGCTGCGACGCAAATACGGATGACACGAACCAGCGTCAAACTCTCCCGAAGTTCCATAACGCAAATGACCAATCAAGATTTCACCGCCGAAGTCGAAATGCTCTTTCACGCTGTCGGGCTCGCGAGGATTGAGTCGCTCTTTGCGCGCCAGCTTATTGAATGCTTTGATTTCCGTGCGGAACAAGCTCGCAAGGGAATCTTTCTCCGCATCCCGACGTCGGAAAATGTAGGGTGAACCCAATGGCATGTTGAGCTTGGCGCAACCAATGCCCACGCCGTCATGACCGCGATTGTGCTGCTTTTCCATCAGCAAAAACAGCTTCTGAAAGCCCCACAGGCATGTCCCATAACGATCATAGTAATACGCTAACGGTTTGCGCAAGCGCACGGCAGCAATGCCGCATTCGTGGGTCAGAAAATCACTCATGAATCTTTGGGGTTATGGCTCTTCGCTATTCACTCGCCAGCGACTTTGACGTGCACACCTTCGCCTTCGCGCATCGTGCCAATCACAAATCCTCCTGGTCCCACTTGGCAGGCTTTTTCTGCATCTTCCGCAGCGACAATCGCCACCCAACCCACACCCATATTGAGCGTGTGGAATCGGTCTTCCGCATCGATGAATTGATAGAGCTTTTCAATACCTGGTAAATCCCAGCGAGGAATGGTCAAATCCGCCCCCAATCCTTGGAACAAACGCTCTAGATTTTCTGGCAAACCACCACCTGTAATGTGCGCCATCGCACGGGGACGAATGCCCGCCGCTTTGAGCCCACGTGTCACATCGTGATACAAACGCGTCGGCTTCAACCAGTGCTGCAACTCTTCTTCCGTTGCCACTTCCGGATGCTCACGCAATACACGACGCACCAAACTCCAACCGTTCGCATGAATGCTATCGGACGCATACCCTACCAAAACATCACCCACGGATACGGTCGTAGGATCAATCAAATCAGGCTTTTCCGCACAACCAATGCAAAAGCCCGAAAGTTCCACCACGCCCTCTGGCACAATGCCTGGCATTTCTGCCGTTTCTCCGCCCGCCAGAATGCAACCGCAACTCTCCAAATAATCGGCCATCCCCGCAATCAAGCGCTCGATCTTGTGGCCATCTAAGGCAGGGATGCCAATGTAATCCAAAAACATCAAGGGATCACCACCCGTCGTGAGGATGTCGTTCACATTCATCGCCACCAAATCTTTGCCAGCGGTCTCATACATTTCACGCTCTAACAACAAATCAACTTTGGTGCCAACACCATCACATCCCGTCATGATCACAGGTGCTTGATAACAACTCAAATCATAACATGCGGCAAACAGGCCAAAAGCTCCGAGCAACTGACGCTCTTTTTGCGTGCGCTTCACATGGCTCTTGATGTCTCCGACAATCGCCGCGGCTTTCCGCGTGTCGACCCCTGCTTGTTGGTAAGTCAATTTTCCTGACATTGCATTCACTGCCTCGCGGCTGACCACTTGTGACAGCTTACTGAGGCAGAGTCACGCGAAAAAACGACTGAGGACCGGATTTCTCGTTTGAAAAATGACGAACTCACCGCACAAAAAAATCCCTGCCAGCCATGCCAGCAGGGATCGATCAACATGTGACAACCATCAATGCTCGCGGCAAAATGCCTCAAAGCGGTCCAGACCCTCGGCCAACACTTCCAAGGATGTGCAGTAGCTCAAACGAATGCCGTCATCGCAACCAAAAGCAATGCCAGGAACGGCTGCCACTTTGTAGCGAGAAAGCAATTTATCGCAGAGATTCATCGACTTCAGCCCCAGTTTCGCGGTGTTCACAAAGAAGTAAAAAGCACCCTGCGGCTCCACCACTTTGATGTTCGGGATTTGACTCAAGCGGCCCAACATGAACTGACGACGCACATCGTATTCGCCAACCATTTCTTCCACAAAAGACTGATCACCCGTGAGCGCCGCCAGAGCGCCATACTGCGCAAACGAGCAAGCATTCGACACCGTGTGATTCTGAATTTTCTCAATCGCTTCTGCCAAGGCTTTGGGAGCTGCGGTGTAACCCAAACGCCAACCGGTCATCGAGTAACCTTTGGAAAATCCATTCACCGTGATGGTGATGTTGTACAGCTCCTCGCTCAAGGAAGCAATGGACACGTGCTTCGCGTCACCGTAGACGAGCTTTTCGTAAATCTCATCGGACAAAATGGTGATGTCTTCCGACAAAGCAATCTCTCCCAAGGCGAGCAGCTCTTCTTTGGTGTAAATGGCCCCCGTCGGATTGCCGGGTGAATTGATGATCACCATTTTGGTACGCGGCGTCATCGCATCTTCAAATTGCTCAGGCGTCATCTTCCAGCCTGTCGCTTCGGATGTTTCAACAATCACAGGGATACCGCCTGCCATTTTCACCATGTCAGGATAGCTCACCCAATACGGCGCAGGAATGACGACTTCGTCGCCTTCTTCGATCACTGCCAAAATCGCCATGTAGCACGCCATTTTGGCACCGCCAGTGACGCAGATGTCTTTGGCGTCATAGGTCAATTGATTGTCGTTTTGTAATTTCTTCGACAAGGCCTCACGCAGTTCCGGAATGCCCGTCGCAGCCGTGTATTTGGTAAAGCCCGCCATCAATGCCGCAGCGCCAGCTTGTTTGACGTGCTCGGGCGTATCCATGTCCGGCTCACCACCAGCAAGGCCGTATACTTCCTCACCACGAGCTTTCATGGCTTTGGCTTGATTGGTGATGGCGAGTGTCAATGAAGGCGAAACTTGTTGTATGCGTGATGAAATGCTGTCCATGGCTGAGCTTGTTGAAACGTTCGTGAGCACTCGCGCCTGGTCTTTTTGAAAAGAAGACCATCGAAGTGCGGAGCACCTTTTGCCCATTCCCATGAATCAAGGCAAGCGCAATACCTCTCACTGTCCATTTTTTTCTCCACCAAGAGCCCCATGCCCAGACCGACTTCTCGCAACGGTGCCGCAGGGGTTGACGGAATGCTCACTCGTTTCTATGTTGATTGCCTCCATGAGAGCTTTCACTTCCATCACTTGTTTCTTTTTACTCGCTCTGTGGGCCAGCGCTCAGAACCCCAAGGAGCAACCGAAAACTCCACCGACCGCTCCGGGACCAAATCAACCGACGGAGACCACCGTCGCCGCCGAGCCCCAGGAAAATGAGAAAATCAAGGCGCTGCAAGCCCTCGCTGCTTCGATTGTCACTCAAGAAGCCGAAAAAAATGCTCAACGCGAACTTCTCAAAAAAGCCACGAGCGATGACCAACGCCGCGAACTCCAGGCGGAACTGGATCGCATGAATGAAAAAATTCGCGAAACCAAAGCCACGTTCGCCTCCACCGCCACGGGCATCAATGCCACGGAACCCCAATCTACCACACAAGCGCCTCTCAACATCCAGGAGGAACTCAAAAACATTTTCCAACCCGCTCTCCGCGAACTCCGCGAAATCACCGCCCAACCTCGCGAAATTGAGGCTCTGAAAACGGTGCTGGTCGACTGGACCTCTCGTCAAAAAGTCGCTCAAAACGCCCTGGCACAAATTGATCTCTTACTCCAAGAAAAACCCTCTGCTGAGGTCGAAAAGGAACTGCAAAATACCCGCAAAAGCTGGCTCAAACGGCTCTCGGAAGCAGAAAGTTCGATCACCAATGCCACCGTACAACTGGCACAGCGCAAGCGCGATGCCCCCTCGGTGCTGTCGCTGGTGACAAGCATGATTTCTCACTTTTGGCGCAATCGTGGCCTCAGCCTACTGCTGGCTCTCGCAGCTTTTGTCTGCTCATACATTGCCCTCCATCGCGGCTACCGCTGGTTCCGCCAACACAGCCCCATTCATCAAAAATACCACGACGGACTGACCTCGCGCATTGTCGATATCACCGTCTCGGCGCTCATTTTGCTCATCGCTTTATTTGCCATTTTGCTCGTGCTTTATGTTCGTAATGACTGGCTACTGCTGACCATGGCGTCGATCTTGATCCTAGGCCTCGCCTGGGCTTCTCGCACGGCACTTCCGCCGTATTTTGAGCAAATCCGACTGTTTCTGAACTTGGGAACGGTGCGCGAGGGCGAACGCATCATCTACGGCGGCTTGCCATGGCGCGTCGACTCCCTCGGCTTTTTCTGCGTCCTCAGTAATCCCGACCTCAATGGCGCCACTCTCCGCATCCCCGCGAAGAATCTCTTATCCAGCTTTTCCCGACCATCTTTGCCCAAGGAACCGTGGTTCCCCAGCCGCATCGATGACTGGGTCATCCTTGAGGACGGTTTTATGGGAAAGGTCGTCCAACAAACGCCAGAACAAGTCGTCCTAGTGAAGCTCGGTGGCAGCTTTAAAACATATCCCACATCTTCCTATCTCAGCAAAAACCCAGAAAACATCACGCACCAGTTTTCCATCGCCTCAACCTTTGGCCTCGACTACCAATACCAATCGATTGCCACCACAGAAGTCCCCGCCATCATTCAACAAAAAGTCTACGCGCTGCTCATCGAACATTTTTCGAAAGACGACATCCTCTCCGTGGCGGTCGAGTTTGCTTCGGCGAATACTTCGTCACTCGATTTCCGCATTGTCGCAAATGTCAAAGGCTCACTCGCCCCGCAATACAACGTCATTCAGCGCTTGCTCCAACGCGGCGCGGTGGAAGCGGCAAATGAACATCAATGGGTGATCCCCTTCCCGCAACTGACCATCCATCAACCGCGCCGATGAAATGCCTCATCCACCTCGCTCTCAGCGCTGCGCTTTTGTTTTCCCATGAAAGTCTCGCCGCGCGCGACAATCCCCCACTGCCCACCCTCCGCAGCATCAACCTCCAAGGTCTGACGATTCACGCCGTGGTGTATGATTCACGAACTCACACGCTGCGCGTGCTCGATCAACCGAAGGGCCCCGGATCCATCTGGCTCACGGCACAAGAAGCAGGACAATCGGTGAAAGCTCTCGCCGCCATCAATGCCGGCTATTTCACCCCCCAAGGAAAGCCACTCGGCGTCGTCATGACCGATGGCGTTAAACGCGGCAGCAGCCACGGCAGCTCGCTCGGATCGGGACTATGGTATGAGCACCAAGGACAAAGCGCCATTGTCCGGCGCGAGCGCTGGCCTGCCCGCGCGACCCAGCTCTTGCAAGCCGGCCCCATGCTTGCCGAAAACGCCAAACCCATCGCCGGGCTCGATGCCGTGAAAATCAGTGCGCGCTCATTCATCGCATGGAATGGTCATCACGGCTGGATGATCGCCCGCACCAGCCCATGTTCACTTGCCAAACTTTCTTCACTCATGACCGGACAACAACTCGGAGATTTTCGAGTTCACTGCGCCCTCAATCTCGACGGCGGCACCTCCGCCGATCTCTATGTCAGCCCCGCCGTAACCAACGGCCCCGCCACATACCGAGCCCTCTGGAACAAACCCGTCCGCAATTTCCTCGTGTTACAAAAACGCTGACAACCGAGGAATGCAGACTCCCATAGCAGAAAATCTCAGTGAGCGACCCCAGAACACTGTTTGCTTGGTGAGATTCTCAACGGATTTTTGACAGAATTTCAGAATTGGCAGAATTTCAGGCATCTCACAATCACGGCGTAGCCATGTCGGATCATAGCCGTAGGTTTCAACCCACGGATCCCGTCCCCCCATCACGAGAACCGTGTCGCGTCAGCGACACCGGACCGTTCACTTTGCACGCTTGCACACCCCTCATTCCAAACCCATCCACCACAAATACATCCCGGCCCCAGTGAGCTGCCCTCTGGTCCGGCGATCTCCGCCTTGCCGAGATTATGAATCGTGCCTTGCGCTTTTTCCTTTCATGTCGTTCTGCATCAGCTTGGTTGATATGCCACGCCCACAAACCCCAATCATAACGAAGCATGTGAGCCGATTTTTTGGAACATACCCACTTTTCCACACCGATGCATGAATTCATACACGAAATCTTAAAGAAATTGACTCTTCTCGCATGAGAAGTTAGAGTTTGGTCAGAATAAAACTTTTATGGATAGCTTTGAATTTGGACAGAAGCAGCCAATACATATAGCAATA
>JBDLWB010000172.1:0-3003 GCA_039804425.1 Verrucomicrobiota bacterium | reverse complement strand
CCCCAGAAGTTGTTGTTGGAGAACCACAGACCGCGGAAGTAGTAGCTGCTGTCAAAGCCAGCGCTGGCGGTCGCAGAAACCCAAGGATCCGCTGACTCGGCAGACGCTTTTGCATCCTCTGCAATCGCGGTGACACTGGTGATCAGAGATGTTAAAAATAGTAGAGTAGTTGTTTTTTTCATCGTTGTTAATTCAGTTGTTTGATACGATGCTATAGCAATTCATTGTCATTGCTAAAGTTCATCGTCGAATCCACTTGAAGCGTGATTCGTGCCAAACTGATGTTTTCTTATAGTGAAAACTATAATAACGTTAATTAAATGTAATAATAAAAATCATACAAATGCATGATTAATGCAATTGCATCTAGTGAAATTGCTTTAATTATCGATGAAGATTGAGCATGGGGGTGAAGTTTTCGTCGTCGTGATTGGCCGCAAGCTTTACATAAAAGATGGCAAATATTTTTTAATTTAATGTCTATTGTTGTAATAGAAATGCGATATGAGGCTGATCTAATGCAATTGAATTGCTTCAAGAGCCCATGAGGCGTTGCGTTTTTTGGCAGTTATGCCAGGTATTTTTGGTTCCTGCTTACAATCTCTGCGGCGGGATGGAACAGCAGCTTTCGGTCACCAATCCTCATCGGAGAGCAATCGGGTCCAAGAATCACGAGGCAATCCTGCCCGGCGAATGTCCTCTGCCGCGCGTAGGCGATCATAGGGAGTCTTGCGAAATTCTACGATGCGTTCGTCCGGATACCATAAAGCCCACTGGGCGTCCTTGTGGTCGACTTCGCGCGGTTGGCCGACAGCGCCAACTGTAATCGCGCAAGCTGCGTCTGGTGCAATTTGGCAACGATTGGGGTCGAGCCAAAGGACATCCGCAGGATTGGTTGTGAAAATTTTCTTCACGTGAGTGTGTCCCAAAAATCCAATCTTTTCGGGCGATTGTGTCAGAAGCTCAAGGGTAGGACCTGCCGTGGCAAGATTTTCGATATAATGAAACTCTTCAGGTTCATGAAGACTCCCATGAGCGGCTTTAGCGCCGGGCAAACGCATTTTATAGGGTAAATGGATCAGCCACTCGGCATCGTCGTCTTCGAGTTCTTGAGCGGCGAGCATCATTCCTGCGCAGAAAGCATTTTTCGGATCGAAGAGCAAGTCATCCATTTCTTCGTTTTCACGAAATTGGGGCAGGAAGGCATCGTGATTACCCAAGACGCAGTGTCCTCCCAGTTGGCGCACTAGCTTGACGCATGCAGCGGGGGAGGCGCCATAGCCAATGATATCGCCGAGAAACACAATCGCTTGCGCGTCGCTTTCGGCCACTTCTTCCAGCACGGCCTGCAGAGCGGGTAAATTTGCATGAACGTCGGTCAAGAGGGCGAGACATCGCATGGGTGAATCCTGCACTCCTTTATGTGAAATCACAAGTGGAGGATGACTGTTTGTGACATAGCCGACACGGAAGGGGCGAAGCACGATGAATTTTGTCATAAAATATTGTGATTTTCTGCAAATTTTTTGAGCGCTTCCCTTCGTTTGGTGGCAAAAACTCCCTCGAGCGGGATGATTTTAGACGAAAAAAAAGATTTTTTACCCCCAAAAAACATTGAAAAATCAACATTTTTAGAGAAATCTCAAAAAATTTGAAATTGGTGCTTGCACGTAAGCGCAAAATGTTGAGAATCCGCGCCCCACATCGCGCCTCGCGCTGGGCTTTTCTGCCCAAACGATGCGCTACGTAACCTTTTGCTATCGGGTGCAGCTCCGGAAAACAGGCTCCTGCGAAGAATTTCGCGGCCTGCGGAATGTCCCTTGATGGCAGACATCTAACCAACAATCGCAGGAATCTCATGCCGACCATCAACCAACTAGTTCGCAAAGGGCGTAAAACACCCGTGGACAAGTCCAAATCTCCCGCCCTCGCCAACTGCCCGGCTCGCCGTGGTGTTTGCTTGCAGGTGATGACCCGTACGCCGAAGAAGCCGAACTCCGCGTTGCGGAAAGTGGCGAAGGTGCGTCTCACCAATGGCTTTGAAGTCATCGCTTACATCGGCGGTGAAGGCCACAACCTCCAAGAGCACTCGATCGTTCTGGTGCGCGGTGGTCGTGTAAAAGACCTTCCCGGTGTTCGCTACCACATCGTTCGCGGTGCTCTCGATACCCTCGGTGTCGATAAGCGTCGTCAAAGCCGTTCGAAATATGGTGCGAAGCGTCCGAAACCCGGTGCTGCCGCTGCTCCTGCGAAAGGCAAGAAGTAATTTCACCCCGTTCTCCATTTCACTCATTTGAATTATGTCACGTCGTAAGCGAGTATTCCACAAGCCCGAGAAGCGCGATCCGCGCTATGATAGCTCTCTCGTGGGCAATTTGATTTCCAAAGTCATGGTCGATGGCAAACGCGCCCTCGCCGAGCGCATCGTCTATGCTGCCATTGAGCGCGCTAGCGAAGGCACGGAAACGATCGATCCCTTGGAGGTCGTCACCCGCGCCATTGAGAACGCCAAGCCACGCGTGGAAGTGAAATCCCGCCGTGTCGGTGGTGCCACTTACCAGGTGCCTCTCGAAGTGCCAACCGCACGCTCTGAGGCTCTCGCCATGCGCTGGATCATCAACTACGCTCGCAACCGCAAGGGCACTCCGATGCATGTTGCTTTGGCAAACGAGCTTAAGGACGCTGCCAACAACCAAGGCAACGCCGTTCGCAAGCGCGACGACGTGCACAAGATGGCTCAGGCGAACCGCGCCTTTGCTCACTTCCGCTTCTAATTTTTCTCCCTGATCGAAAAAGTTCCTCTTTCATGTCGTCGAACCCCAACAGCCCTGATCGCCAATATCCGCTGCAACGCACGCGGAATATCGGCATCTGTGCGCACATTGATGCGGGCAAGACGACGTTGACGGAGCGGATTCTTTTCTACACGGGCATGATCCACAAAATCGGCGAGGTGCACGATGGTGCTGCGACGACGGACTGGATGGAGCAGGAAAAAGAGCG
>JBDLWB010000171.1:0-4214 GCA_039804425.1 Verrucomicrobiota bacterium | reverse complement strand
AACCCGCTCCCGAGGCATTCAAGTTGGTAACAATGTAGACGTCACCGCCGCGTCCGCCTGTCGCTGTCGAGCCAAAGCCCTCCGCGCCAGGGAACGATGGCAGCTGGGCAAAGGTCTGCGTTGACAGCATCAAGGCTGCCAGGAGGGTGGGCGCGCTGGGTTGCATGTGGGTTGGTCAACAAGAATCACGGATGAACTGTTCCGAACAACAAATGGGCAAGACCATCGGTGCGGAGCATTAATCCTACTGGATTGTTCATATCCATACGGCAAGATCGAGTCAGATCTGATGCAGTTACGGGATTTTTTTCGAAAAATGTTTCGCTGTGGTTCTAAGGCGTCGAGCCGCCGCTCATGACTGATGCGGTGCGTTGTTTTACGCAAACAGCCTATCAAGAGGAAAATGAGGATGGCACAATACGTCGAAGAAATTTTTTCGTTGTTGTGTGCGTATCTGTGCCACAGTTGTCCATGGCTCGTCTGCTTTCACCGCCGAAACTGATCGCTCAATTCGAGTGCGGATTGATCGATCGTGCGCAGCTTCACGCGGCGATGGCTCAACACGCGCAGGTGTTGATCGAGGAAATGCTGCACGAGCGCGAATTTCCAGAGGAATCGCGATGGGAGCAATGGCGCAATCGGCTGGCGGCGAATCGACTCAGCGCGCAGCATGGCGAAATCCGCATCCGCGAATTGCTTCATGCGCTGAGTGACTTGGATGACTTTGCTCCTGCGGATTTGTTGTGGAATGTGGCACATCGGCATGTGCCGCTGCATTGCTTCTTCCGCACCAAACGCGCGCCGATTTTTCGCATCAAGTCGATGACCAGCGCTGCCGCCCAGGCGCAGTTGGTGGTGGAATACAGTGAGGGGAAAAGCACAACGGTCGTGCGCGAGACTTTTCAGCTCGCACGCGACCGCAGGTGGCAGTGGCAGGTGATTTCCCGCGAGGCTTACATGCCCATGGGGTAATCGTTTTCGCCGTGCTCGGCACGATCGAGCCCTTCCGCTTCTTGCTCGGCGGAAACGCGCACGCCGATGGTCGTTTTGATCAGGAAAAACAACACCAAGGTCGCGATCGCCGACCACACGATGGTGACTCCGAGGGCGAGGGATTGGATCGCCAATTGCTCGCCGATGGGCTTGACGATGCCCAATCCGCCGAGAAATTTTTGGCCAAAAAACGACAGCAATAGTGTGCCGAGAATGCCGCCCACGCCGTGCACGGCAAAGACGTCGAGCGAGTCATCGATGTGCCATTTTTCGCGAATCAGGCTGACGGCAAAGTAGCAGACCACCGCTGCGATCGCGCCGATGGCGATGGCGCCCAGCGGTCCGACATCGCCCGATGCCGGGGTAATCGTTGCCAGGCCCGCGACGAGACCCGTCACCATGCCGACGATGCCGACTTTGCCATTGCGGATTTTTTCCAGCAACATCCACACCAAAGCGGCGGAGCAGGCGGAAAGATGGGTCACGAGCATGGTCATCGCAGCACTGCCGCCGGCAGAAAGTTGGCTACCGGCATTGAAGCCAAACCAACCGACCCAGAGCATCGCAGCGCCGATAAAGACCATCGATGGCTTGTGCGGCGGATGCGGATGATGCGGAAAACCCTGACGCTTGCCGAGCAGCATCGCCAGCACCAGCGCGCTGACACCCGCCGTGGCGTGAACGACAATGCCGCCCGCCAAATCGCGCACGCCCATTTGGAAAAGCCAACCGCCACCCCACACCCATTTGGTCACGGGGGCGTAGACGATGGCCAACCATAGCGCTGAAAACAGCATGACGGCAGAAAATTTCATGCGCTCCACCACCGCGCCGATGTAGAGGGCGGGGGTAATGATGGCAAAGGTCATTTGAAACATCACAAACAACAGCTCAGGGATCGTAGTGCCGGGTGCGATATGATCTGTCGTGATGCCGCGTAGTCCCACGGCACTCAGGTCGCCGATCCAGCCGCCCGTTCCTTTGAAGGCGAGGCTGTAAAGACCTGCCACCCACAGCAACGAGGCGATGAAGGCAATGCCCGCACACTGACCGAGCACCGACAGCATGTTCTTGCCGCGCACCAGGCCACCGTAAAACAGCGCAAGCCCCGGCATGGTCATGAAGAGCACCAGCGCCGTCGATGTGAAAATCCAGGCGCTGTTGCCGCTATCGATGGCCGGTGCAGCGGTTTCTTGTGCTTGAAGAAGCCCCGCAGAACAGAGCAACGAAGATCCGACAATCGCGGAAATTTTTCTTGAATGAATTGGGTTCATGCGATTTACGGATAAGCAGGAAATGTGCCAATCATGAATTTTATTCATAGTTTTTGGTTCAAGGAACACAGTGTTTTCCTCATGAGGCGGGGAAAAGAGGAATTCGCTTACATTCTCTCGGGAACGGCGATGCCGAGCAATTGTAGGCCTTTTTCCAGCGTTCTTGCGGTGACATCGCAGAGGGTGAGTCGCGAGTAGCGCGTTTGCCCCTCAGCCTTGAGCACGGGGCAGGCCTCGAAGTAGCTGTGGAATGCGCGCGCCACTTCCAGCAGGTAGCTGGTGAGGATGTTGGGACGGCAGTCGTCGAGCACACTCGGCACGACTTCGGCAAAGCGCGCGAGCAAGCGGGCGAGGTGAATTTCGGCTTCTTCTTTCAGCTCGATCGCTGCTCCGGGCGTGAAGGTTTCTTCCAGCTTGCGGAAGATCGAGCGCGAGCGCACGATGCTGTAAAACAGATACGGCGCGGTGTCGCCTTCGAGCGCGACCATTTGATCGAGATCGAACACGTAGTCGGACATCCGGTGGTGGGCGAGTTCGGTGAATTTCACTGAGCCAATGCCGATGGTTTCGGCCAGCTGATCGCGCTCGGCATCGGTCTCCACGCGACTGCGTTCTTGCACGGTCTTGCGCGCGGCGGCGACGGCGTCGTCGAGCACATCGGCGAGCTGCGGTAGGTCACCGGCACGGGTTTTGAGCGGTTTGCCATCGGTTCCGAGAATGGTGCCGAAGGCGATGTGTCGAAGGTCGATTTGGCTCATGCCAAGGCGTTGGGCAACGGCGAAAAGTTGTTGGAAATGCAGTGATTGACGGTGATCGACCACATACCAAATCGCATCCGCTTGCCACTCGCGCTGGCGGAAAGCAAGCGTGGCGATATCGGTGGTGGCGTAGTTGAAGCCGCCATCGCTCTTGCGAATCATCATCGGAAAATCCGTCCAATCACCGTCACGACGGATCAAAAATGGATCTTTCGCGGGATCGGCGATGCTGCCATCGGAAAACAAGCACACCGCCCCCTCACTCTCGCGGGCAAGCCCCGCAGCGAGGAGTTGATCGACCAAGGGGGCGAGCTCGTCGTTGTAAGCACTTTCCCCCAGCCAGTGATCGAAGGAGACATCGAGGCGTTGGTAAATTTCTTGCAGTCCTTGCTTGGAAAGCTCCAGACAACGCGTCCAGATGGCCAAATTTTGTGCATCGCCTTGCTGCAATTTGACCAATTCCTGTCGACACGCCTCGCGGATGGTTTCATCGGCTTTCGCGGCATCGCTGGCGAGTCGATAGAGGCGCAATAATTCCGCGAGCGGCTGCGCGCGTAGGGCTTGCTCGTCGACTTCTTTTTTCCACGCCCAGGTGACCATGCCAAATTGCGTGCCCCAGTCGCCGATGTGATTGTCGGTGATGACGTGGTGGCCGACGAATCGAGCGATGCGCGACAGGCTTTCGCCAAGAATCGTCGAGCGGATGTGCCCGATGTGCATGGGTTTCGCGACATTCGGCGCGGAGAAGTCGATGACAATTCGGCGCGGTTGAGGCGTCGGTGCGACGGCGAGACTATCATCAGTAGCGGCTTGTTGGGTGCGTTGCGCGTAGATTTCCGGCTTGATGCGGAAATTGATGAATCCTGGGCCGGCGATGTCGATGGCAGAAATGGCATCCACAGGCCAGGCGGCGACGACTTTTTCAGCTAGGGCGCGCGGGTTCATTTGGTTCGCCTTCGCCAGCACCATGGCGGCGTTCGACTGATAATCGCCGAAGCGTAGGTCATTCGCGGGTGTGACCATCGCCGTGGTGGGAGCACCGAGCAGATCAGAGAGAATGGTGTTGAGCGTGGCTTCGAGTTGCTGAGAAAGTGTCATGATGGAGAGCGGCGGTGGCTGCTTGTAAGGCGAATGGGCGAAGATTTCCACCACAAATGCGCGTTGGGAGACTTTTGCGAGGTGAGGGGAG
>JBDLWB010000170.1:0-5210 GCA_039804425.1 Verrucomicrobiota bacterium | reverse complement strand
TGGAGCAAACAGCATTATTGGAAAGGTCAAGTCTGGGCCCCGACGAACTGGCTTGTCTGGCAGGGTGTGAAACGCTATGCTGATGCGACGCACCGTGCGGAGTTCGCGCGACGCGGAATTCGCTTGTTCATGAAGAATTGGAATGAAAGCCGACAGTGTTGCGAAAACTACCGCAGCAACACCGGTAAGTGTGGCGACAATCCTCACTACACTTGGGGAGCCTTGCTCAATCTCATCGGCGTAGAAGCGCTGTGCGGCATCGATGAAAATTTTAGCCCTATTCCTTATGATGACAGCGGCATCAGCGAGAATCTCACGCTGCGCAACATTCCCTTCGGCGGTAAGCTCTATCGCATTGAGGCGAAAAACGGCAAAGTGACTGCCACGAAAGAATCATCACGATAATCATCTCCTCATCCCCAAACATTGACCAACCATGATCTACTACCAACGATTCTATCAGATTTCCTGCCTCGCTTGGGTCGCTTCGAGTCTTCTCGCGGTGGCACAAGATGTTCCACGTCGCAGCATCCACAATCCGCAGGAACCATGGGCCTTTCGTGTGGTGCTCGACTCTCGCCCTCGCGTGCTTGTCGCGGCTTTTGATGATTCCCTCTGGGCGGCGTGGGATACCCAACGTTGTCGATTGTTTCAGGTATGGAAACCTGGTGCCGAGGGCGTAAAGCTTCAAGGAGCGGTGTACAATGGGGATCATGGTCCACAACCTGTGAGTGACGGTGTGCGCCTCCATCAGGAACCTGCGGAAGCTGCATGGCATTGTCAGGATCAAGGCAAAATGTCGCCAGCGATCGTGCGATATCGTGGTCATCGCACGGGAGGCCCAGGAGAACTCTGCTTTTCCTATCAAGTGATGCTCGCCGATGGTAAAACGGTGATTTCGATCAAGGAAACTCCCTCTTTCATGGGCGGCTCTGCTCCCACTCTAACGCGGCAGTTTTCCATTCAGGGATTGCCTCAAGGGCAGCAAGTCGCACTGCAATTGACGGGGGACAATTCGATCTGGCGAGTCCAAGGAACAGCCGGAGCGCTTCGTGATCGCGACAATCATCACGAACTGCTGATCCGTCAAAATGGCAAGGTCACTCTCCTTGGTACTTGGAAGAATCTTTGATTCCGATTTTCACAAAAACTTTTCTCCTCATTCTATGCGCTCCATTTTTTCTTACTCTCTGCTTTCATTCTCCTTCTTCTTTGGGATTGCTTCAGCCCAAACTCATCGATCGCTTCCTGCGGACGAAGCACGCATTTTCGGAGTAGGCAGCTTGCGTGCCTATGGCTCAGACTTTGCAGCTCATCAAGACGCTATCGTGTTGCAAAGCTGGGAGCAACGTGAGATGTATCCGTCATGGAGCATCAACGTCGAAGAGCCAGGGCGTGTGCATGTGGGCTTGGTACTGAGCAGTGGCGACCAAACCGCTGGATCTGCATTTGAGGTGCATGTGGGCGATCAAGTTCTCAAGGGCCAAGTGCCCGACACCGGAAGTTGGCACGGACGAGGAGCCTATCGTTTGGTTGATCTGGGCTCCATCGAGCTTCAGCAAATCGGCAAGATAAAAGTAGAAGTCAAGGCGACGACGATGCCACATCGCGCGGTGATGAATCTCAAAGAAATTCTTTTGCAATCCACACCTGGGTCGAAAGCAAAGGTTGTGTTAGAATCAAAGCCACGCACTCTGCCAGTCGCACCGGGTTTTGGCTCGAAGCTCGATGCCTTGCATCCCTCGTTGCAAGCTGCCGATCTCACACCACCCCACATCAAACAGTTGCGTGTCACAGGGATGGATTGGCTGCCCGATGGTCGCTTGGCCGTTTGTACCTGGGAGCGCACGGGATCGGTGTATGTGGTGACGAATGCCAATGATCCCCAACATGCAAAATGGCATCGTTTCGCCTGGGGACTCAGTGAACCACTGGGACTCACTGTCGTCGACGGCAGCATCTACGTCGCGCAGAAACAAGAGCTCACGCGCTTGGTCGATGCCGATGCTGATGGCTTTGCCGAAACGCATGAGTGCATCGCGAACTCTTGGGAAGTGACGGATAATTTTCACCAGTTTACCTTCGGACCTGTCTATCAGAATGGCTCGTTTTACTTGGCCTTAGCGGTCTCTGTGAACGCTGGAGGAGCCACCACCAATCCTCAAGTCAAAGATCGTGGTACCATCGTGCGCATAGATCCGAAGACGGGGGCGTATGAGGTCGTGTCGGCGGGACATCGCACACCCAATGGCTTGGGCTTAGGGCCGAATGGTGATCTTTTTGTTTCCGACAATCAGGGCGATTGGTTGCCCGGTAATAAAATCATTCACGTGCGTGAGGGCATTTTTAACGGACATCGATATGAGCCCGCGCATCCTTTCACGCAGAAAGTACCCTCACCCCCGGCGTTGTGGCTGACGCAAAATGAAATCTCCAATTCGCCTACCGAGCCGTGCTTGATCAGCAAAGGAGCTTATGCGGGGCAGATCTTTTTTGGGGACATCCATTACGGTGGCATTCAGCGCGGTGCTTTAGAAAAAGTCGAGGGCGAGTGGCAAGGCTCTGCGCATCGCTTTACCGCTGGGTTGCGAGGACCCGTGAATCGATTGCGTGTCGGACCTGATGGAGCGATGTGGCTCGGTCAACTGGGTGTCACCAGCAACTGGGGCGAGCCAGGCAAGCAAACGGAAGGGCTGCAGCGATTGCAATGGAATGATGCTCCCGTGTTTGACCTGCGTTCTGCCTCCGTGCGCACCAATGGATTTGTGTTAGAATTTACCGAGCCTCTCGCAGTGGGCCAAGGTTGGGATGTGGCGGCCTACTCGGCGAGTCATTGGCGTTTCGTGCCGACCATGCATTACGGTGGGCCGAAGGTGGACGAGGAAATGTTAGAAATTTCTTCCGCATCCGTTTCTGCTGATCGACGATCGGTTTTTCTGGAAATCAAAGGTCTCCAAGAGGGGCGCTGTGTCTTGCTGCGTGTTGCGAAAGAATTGGCAGCGGAATCAGGTCGGCCACTGTGGTCGGGTGATGCGCATTACACACTCAACAAGATCCCGAAAAATCAGCTGGGTCAGGTGACAAAAGCTCCAGCCAACGCGTCTCGCTATCGACTCGCCGAAGCCGCGCAAGAGCATCCTGGCGCTGCGGTACATCGGGCTCTGTGCATGTCATGTCATAGCATCGATGGCTCGAAGCTGGTTGGTCCGAGTTTCAAAGGCCTTTTCGGATCACGACATTCCGTTCTTACGGATGGGACAATGCGCGAGATCACGGTGGATCAGGCGTATTTGATGAAATCCATCCAACACCCTGAAGTAGACATTGCGGAAGGCTATCAGCCCGTGATGCCCAACCTCATGGCGGCCATGCAGCCTGGGCAGTTCGAGTCGATCGTGGGCTACATCCAATCGCTCGCGGGACCTGCCGCATTGCCGGCGAATGCGTTGAGCGATGAAGAAAAAGCGGCTGGTTGGGAATTGTTGTTTGATGGCAAAGATCTTGCTAGATGGGAGCGCTATGGTGCGCCTGAGGCACTGCATGGATGGACCGTGCAAGACGATGCGATTGCATGGACCGCTCAAGGTGCGGGGGATTTAGCGACCAAAGAAGAATTTGGTGATTTTGAATTGCGCTACGAATGGAAAATTTCTGCTGGCGGAAATTCAGGCGTCATGTTCCGTGTCTCGGGTCAAGGTCAGGCCCCGTGGCATTCTGGTCTTGAAATGCAAGTGCTCGATAACGAGCGTCATAGCGATGGACAAAATCCGACGCATCGAGCGGGGTCAGCGTATGATCTCATTGCTTCGCCCGACCATGTTGTGAAACCCGTAGGCGAGTGGAATCATGCGAGCATCAGATGCCAAGGCAGTCGTGTCGAACTGCGATTGAATGGAGTCGTGACGGCAGCCATCGATCTAGCGAGCGAAGAGGGGCGCCAAGTGATTGCCAAGAGTAAGTTCAAGGACTTGCCCTTTTTTGCGAAAGCCTTGAAAGGAAAAATCGTGCTACAAGATCACGGTGACCCTGTGTGGTTCCGCAATGTGAAGATTCTTCGACTGTGACTCGATGCGAATGTGGGCAACCCTCTCTCTGTAGCGATGATGCTTAGGGGGTTGTCGAAAAGCGGTGAATCATGCGGTGGCGATAGGTTTCGCCGGGGCGCAGGACGCAGCTGGGGAAATGCGGGTGATTCGGGGCATCGGGGTAATTTTCGGTTTCGAGGCAGAAGCCTGAGCGACGTTGGTATTTGATCCCGTTCTTGCCTTCGATCGTGCCATCGAGGAAATTTCCGGCATAGAATTGCATCGCGGGTTGGTCGGTGAACACTTCCATTTTTCGACCACTGGCGGGATGCACGACGCAGGCCGCGCGTTTCATGCCTGCCGCTGGGCGCAGGACCCAGCAGTGATCGTATCCGCCCGCGAGCGTGAGCGCTTCGAAGGGGGCATCGATGCGGTCGCCAATGACCATGGGCTGGGTGAAGTCGAGCGGTGTGCCGCCAACACTTTGCGTTTCTCCGGTCGGAATCAGGCCCGCATCGGTCGGCAGGAAATGGTCGGCGTCGATCTGCATCACGTGATCGAGGATGGTTTGCGAGAGATCACCCGAGAGATTCCAATAGGTGTGATGGACCATGTTGATGATCGTTGGAGCATCGGTGGTCGCGCACGCTTCCCAAATCAGTTCGTTGTCGTCATTGAGCGTGTAAGTGACCGTGACATCGAGCGCGCCGGGGTAGCCTTCTTCTCCTGCCGCCGAGTGATAGCGGAAAATCACCGAATTTTCTTGGATTTCGCCGCGCCAGAGGACCTTGTCGAAGCCTTTCAAGCCACCGTGAAGATGGCAAGGAATGCCGCCTGGTTCGTTGTTTTTGGCGAGCGAGTAAGTTTGGCCATCGAGCTCGAATTTTCCGTCTTTGATGCGATTGCCAAATCGTCCGACCGTGGCGCCGAGGTAAGAATGATTCGTCAACCAGCCAGCGAGGGAATCGTAGCCTAGGGCGACATCTTCGACGTTTCCTTGGCGATCGGCCGTTTTGAGCGACAGCAATAGCGCGCCGTATTCGGATACTTGGGCGACTGTGCCCTTCGCATTGCGGAGAGTGAAAAGGCGGGCCTCGCGGCCATCGGGAAGTGTTCCGTGGATTTCAGATGTCGTCATATCGGTGAGTGGTTGGCGTGAAGGGGAATCGCCGCATGCCATGAGCA
>JBDLWB010000169.1:0-6374 GCA_039804425.1 Verrucomicrobiota bacterium | reverse complement strand
ACTTCGGCGAAATGGAAAGGACGACTCACATTGCGCAGGCGCAGTTGCGGTTTGAGGTGCACCAACAACATTTGTGCCGCGCTTTCGGCCTCGGTTTTGTGCACCGCAAAATACAAAATGCGCGACCCCGCTTTGCCTTTGGTGAGATCGTATTCCTTATCGCGCGTCACGCCGCCCACTTGAAAACGCTTGGCATACACCGCGCCGTCTTTGCCATCCCGATAGATGATGGAGTAAAACAAAGGCTCGTCTTTGCGAAAGATCGTCACGTGAATCGGCTTCTGACCAATGAATCCTTTTTCCGCAATTTTCATCACTTTCATTTTGCCATCTTGTGTGAAGGCGATGATGTCATCGATGGTCGAGCATTTTTCCACAGGCTCATCTTTTTTCAAACCGTAGCCGGCAAAGCCATTTTTCCAGTCGACATACAGCGTCTCAGTGGCAGCGACCACTTGCGTGCGATCGACGCGATCGAAGGCCGCAATCTCGGTCCGACGTTCCCGACCTTCGGCGTATTTTTTCTTCAAGTCCTCGAACCACTTGATGGTAAACTTATTGAGCTGCTTGAGCGATTTTTCCGTCTGATCAATTTCCTTTTCCAGACCGCGAATTTCTTCATCGGCTTTGAAGGAGTCGAACTTCGAAATGCGCTTGATCTTGATTTCGGTGAGTTTGACGATGTCGTCTTGCGTCACCTCGCGCTTGAGCAATTTTTTGAAAGGCGTCAATCCCTTGTCGATGGCTTGCAGCACGGCTTCCCACGTTTCGCATTCTTCGATGTCACGATAGATGCGATTCTCGATGAAAATTTTCTCCAGCGAGCTAAAGTGCCATTTTTCGGCGAGCTCATTGAGCTTGATTTGCAACTCCATGCCGAGCAGGTCTTTGGTCTGCTGCGTGTTGCGACGCAAGATTTCGGATACCCCGAGAAACTGCGGCTTGCCATCGGCAATCACGCACGCATTCGGCGAGATCGATAACTCGCAATCGGTGAAGGCATAAAGGGCATCGCGCGTGGTTTCGGCATCGGCTCCTGCGGGCAAGTGAACGAGGATGTCGACATGCTCTGCCGTGTTGTCTTCGATGCGCTGAATCTTGATTTTTCCTTTATCGGCTGCTGCGACGATACTTTCCATCAAGTTCCCCGTCGTGGTGCCGAAGGGAATTTCGGTGATGCGCAAGAGACCTTTTTTCTCCGTGGAAATGCGCGCACGCACTCGCAGTCGACCACCCCGCAAGCCATCGCGATATTCACTCGCGTCCATGATGCCGCCGGTCGGAAAATCGGGAACGAGAGTGAAGGATTCGTTTTTCAGAATTGCGATGCTGGCGTCGATCAACTCCATGAAATTGTGCGGCAAGACTTTGCACGCAAGACCCACCGCAATGCCCTCGACGCCCTGGGCCAGAAGCAACGGAAATTTGACTGGCAAGGTGATGGGCTCCTTGTTCCGACCATCGTAACTCGGTGTCCAGTCGGTGGTTTTCGGATTGAAAATCACTTCTAACGCAAATTTCGTCAACCGCGCCTCGATGTAACGCGATGCTGCCGCGCTGTCGCCCGTGAGAATGTTGCCCCAGTTGCCTTGGGTATCGATGAGCAGGTCCTTCTGCCCCAGCTGCACCATCGCATCGCCAATCGATGCGTCGCCGTGCGGGTGATATTTCATCGTGTTGCCGACAATGTTGGCCACTTTATTGTAACGACCGTCGTCCAATTCTTTGGTCGAATGCAAAATCCTCCGCTGCACGGGCTTCAGTCCATCGTTCAAGTGCGGGACGGCACGTTCGAGGATTACGTAGCTGGCGTAATCCAAGAAATAATCGGAATACATCGCCCCTAAGGAAGTAGGGAGATTGTCATCGGTCGTCATGCCGATGATGATTAAGTCCTCTGAAACAACTTCGCAAGCCCTTTCTCAAGCTGCGAGCACGACTCTTATTCCGAAACCGCAGGAGTCGATTTGGCCGCAGGTGGGAAAGGCACCGGACCAGCAGGCACTTCATACTGGCAACCCAGGTCTTGCAGCGACTGCGTTTGTTCGTTGGTGCCGACGATGCGCACGGTGACTTTCAAAGGGTCTTTCTGCAAGGTTTGGTAAGACGCCAAGGTTTTGCGAATGGCGACGTTTGTCAGCTTAATCACCTGACGCGCCGTCAGATCGATTTCCAGTGGAATGAGCAAATTGGCCAAATTGATCTCCACTTCGAGACCGCGCTCCTGATGCATCACCGCCTCGATCCTCAATCCACTGAGAACGACCAAATTCACCTCAGCGATTTTGTAGTCGGGATGATTCGTCGGCAGTTGATGCGGCAAGGCGACTGCTTCCACAAGCACCTCAGGAAAAGCTCCGGTCAAAGCCATCGGCCGCGAATGCACCGCAGCTTGGAGCGTAACTCCCTCCTCTTCCAAGTCGCCATCGACGTCGGTACCGTGCAAACTCAGAGGCTGATGAATCGTCGCCACATCAATCACGGTCGACGATGCCCACGTGGAGAGCAGAAGAATTGTTAGGAAAAATTTCATAGTCCATTCCTACCACACCATCCCCCCACCCCACAACTTTCATTTTCCGGCATTTCCGCCACAGCGATCTAGTTTGGGAGAGAATCTTCCATGATAGGAACGCAACTGCAATCGAGACGGGTTTTGACAGAATTTCAGAATTGGCAAGATTTTCTGAGGACTGATTTTAAGCCGATTCCTAACATCTCACGATCATGGCGTAGCCATGTAGGAACATAGCCGTGGGTTTCCACCCACGGACACAGGAACACGGTTGTTCATCCAGACTCTGATGCAAAGCAATTCTGCAAAATTCTGAAATTCTGTCTGATTCGGCACGACTGCTCGTTGGTGACCCGAAAAGAAGAGATTCCGCTCCCATGAACAGCCCCGTTGATCACGTGACTGAAAAAAGTCGTGTTGACCCGTGCCGAGAATGCGCTAGCCTACTCGCGCTTCTCAACAACAACCATTTCATTATCATGTCCATCCAAGTAGGCGATACCGCACCCGATTTTACTCTCGTCACCAAAACCGCCGAGGGCCCACAGTTGTTCAAACTTTCTGACCACATCGGCAGCAGCAACATTCTTTTGTTGTTTGTTCCCATGGCTTTCACCAGCGTTTGCACCACAGAATTCTGCGACATTTCCAACGGCATCGCTGAATACCAAGCGCTCGACGCCAAGGTCATCGGCATCAGCGGCGATAATCCTTTCGCACAAGCCGCATGGGCGGAAAAAGAAGGCATCACACTGCCGCTGCTCAGCGACTACGAGCACAGCGTCGCCAAAGCCTACGGCGTGGCCTACGACCAATTCCTACCTGAGGCTAACCTCATCATGGGCGGCGTCGCCAAGCGCTCGGCATTCTTGATCGATAAAGCCGGCATCGTGCGCTATGCCGAAGTCCAGAACCATCCCAAAGATCTGCCGAACTTCGATGCCATCAAGGAGACTCTGAAATCTCTCTGATTCCCCGCATCAAGCATTTCCTCATCCCGCTCTCTGCTTGAGAGTGGGATTTTTTTTGCCTGCATCGCACCCTACGGGATACTTCCTAGTGCAAATACACTCCATCCCCTCAAAAGGGAAAAAGGCACAAAAAAAGCACCAACAAGTGGCGCTTCATGAAAAAAATGGAGCGGGCGATGAGATTCGAACTCACGACATCCACCTTGGCAAGGTGGCGCTCTACCACTGAGCTACGCCCGCTTTCGCGTTACGCAAAATTGCGTGCGCAGAGAATACGGATTTCCCGCATTCGCGCAAGCGAAAACGTGAAAAAAAATGAACTTTTTTTCTGATGCCTTGCTCTTGCTCGATTTTATCGCATACTGCTCCCCGCACCATGTCTGATAAACTCGCGCAAATCATCGCCACCAAACACCGGGAAGTCGAAGCTCTCCTGCCGAAAGCAGACTTGTTGAAAGCCGCTGCTCTGCAACGCAATGAATTCGGCGGCTTCCGCAGCGCGCTCGATCGCGGCCCTTTCCAACTCGGCGTGATTGCAGAGGTGAAAAAAGCTTCTCCCTCCGTCGGCATCATCGATCCATCGTTCGATCCCGTCAAACAAGCGCAACTCTATCTCCAAGGTGGCGTTTCGTGCATGTCGATTCTCACCGATGAAGAATACTTCCAAGGCTCTCTCGCCTATCTGACGAAAATTTCCGAGTTCTCGCACGCTCCGCTGTTGCGCAAGGATTTCACCATTCATGAAGTGCAAATCCACGAAGCTGTCGTTTCCGGTGCCGATGCCATTTTGCTGATCGTCGCCGCGCTCGATGACCCGACTTTGCATCACCTCTACCAGGTCAGCAAGGATCTCGGGCTCGATGTGTTAGTGGAGGTCCACGACCTACCAGAAATGGAACGCGCGCTCGAACTCGGAGCAGATTTGATCGGCATCAACAATCGCAATTTGAAAACCTTCGAAATCGACCTCGCCACCACCGAGGCTCTCGCCGATGAAGTGCCCGAGGATGTCTTGTTGGTTTCGGAGTCTGGCATCAAAACTCTCAGCGATGCCCAACGTGTGCTCGATGCCGGAGCGAATGCTGTATTAATCGGTGAATCGCTGATGCGCGCGCACGATCCTGCGGCGGAAATCCAAGCGTATCTCGACCTCGTTGCGCGCGACGCGTGAGGCATCTCACTGTCCCATCACCGACACCACGATTTGGCGTTGATGCGGGGATCGACGATGCTCAAACAAAAAGAGCCCCTGCCAGGTTCCTAGTGTCATTTTTCCGTCCATCACCGGAATCACCTCGCTAGTGCGGGTCAGAGCCATGCGAATGTGACTGGGCATGTCATCAGGCCCTTCGTAGGTGTGGGTGAACCACGGCGTATCCTCGGGCACCAAACGCTCGAAAAATTCCGCCAAATCATGTCGCGCTTCGGGATCCGCATTTTCCATGATCACTAAGCTCGCGCTGGTATGCCGCACCATGACGGTGACTTGCCCATCGCGAATGCCGCTTTCCGCCACAAAACGCGCGACATCGGCGGTGATCTCGTAGGTCCCTTTGCCTCGTGTGGCGACACTCCATTGATGATTTTGAATTTTCATAGCAATCCATTTTTTAGCCAGGAACCGAAAGAACCACTTTGCCTACAGCACGGCCCGATTCTAGCAGCTCGTGTGCTTTTCGCAAGGTTTCCGCATTCATCTCTCCCAGATGCGTATGCAAAGTGGAACTCAATGAAGCTTGATCAAACAAGACCGACGCTTGCCGCAAGATGTCTGCCTGATGCGCTAGGTCGGTCTGATAGCGCGATCGACCGAACATGAACTCCCAGTGGATCGATACGCATTTCGCTTTCAACGGGTCGCCCAAGGGCAGGTCGCGCTTGGGTTCGACGATCAACAGCATTTCTCCCAGCGGCGCCATCAGCTCGACCATCTCCGACCAATAGCCATCGGTATCGACAAAATTGGCAATGAAATCGTAGTGCAACAGCCCCAGCTCTTTGGTCTGAGCGAGCAAATCCCGATGATCGATCACGTCATCCGCGCCCATGCGCAAGCACCACTGCCGCGATTCCTCGCGCGATGCGGTCGCGATCACCCGCAGCCCCGCACGCTTGGCCAACTGGATCGCGATCGACCCCACACCTCCCGCGCCGCCGATGATCAAAATGGTTTTCCCTTTCACAAAACGCATGCGCTCAAAACCTTCCCACGCCGTCAATGTGGTCAAGGGCATGGCTGCCGCTTCGGCAAAGGAAAAGCGCTGTGGTTTGTGCGCGACCAGCCGAGCATCGACGCATTGATGCGTAGCATAACATCCCGCCTTGCCGAGTTCGCCCGCATAATACACCTCATCGCCCACGACAAAACCCGTGACCTCCGTGCCCACTGCGAGAACTTCTCCACTCGCATCCCACCCCAAGACGCGCGGCTGCTCCAGTCGACCAGATGTGGCACGACGCACTTTCGTATCAACCGGATTCACCGCCATCGCCCGAACACGAATCAATAGCTCCCCAGGATTCGGCACGGGCATGGGCCATTCGCATTCTTGAAAACAATCAACATCCGATGTCGATCGCGCTTCGTAGATTCCATACGCTTTCACCCCCACACGATGACGCCATCTCGCGCGCATGACAAGTTTTCCTATGATCCTTGCCGCTTGTGTCAGCATCGCCCGCAAATTCGCTTGGCAACCATTCTGCGCATGGCACAATGCCTTTGCGTGAAAAACCTTCAAGCTTATTCCCCTGCTGACCTGCGCCCTGCTCATGGCATGCGGCGATTCCCCTTCACGCCAACCACTCACCGATATGACGACATCTGAAATCCACGGAACACTTCCCGATGGCCGCGAGGCCCGCCTTTTCACTCTCCGCAATGCGAA
>JBDLWB010000168.1:0-4025 GCA_039804425.1 Verrucomicrobiota bacterium | reverse complement strand
AGGGGTTGCGGACGACCTTTGTGGGGCATCCTTTGGTTGATGAATTGGAGGCCGTGAAGCAATCGATCTCGCGCGACGAGCGACTGATTGGCTTGTTTCCGGGAAGTCGTGAGCGTGAAGTGCATCGCTTATTTCCGATGATGCTGGGTGCTGTCAAAACTCTGATTAGCCAGTGCCCAGATTTGGTGTTTGAAACGCCGGCAGCATCGGCTCGACTGGCAAAAACCATGAGAAATTTTGTGGCGGAGCATGGATTGGAGGGCATGGTCCAAGTGACTGATGGCGGCAGTCATGAGCTCATGCAGCGAGCTTGTTGCGGAGTGATCGCGAGTGGCACCGCAACTCTCGAGGCGGCATATTTCGGTTTGCCTTATTTGCTGACATATCGCGTAGCGTGGCCGACTTATGTGCTAGGGAAATTGCTGGTGAAAATTGATTTTATCGGGCTTGTCAACATCCTTGCCCAGCGCGAAGTCGTCCGAGAGCTGATTCAGACGCAGGCCACATCTGAGACTGTCGCTGCGGAGTTGCTACAATTGCTGCGTGAGCCGATGTCTCGGGAAAAGTTGACGCACGCGCTGCGAGAAACAGCAGCTTTGCTCGGTGGTGTTGGGGCTCATGAGCGTGCAGCGGCGGTTGTCGCGGAGTGGTTGAGTGGGCTGCGAAAAAAAAATGTCTCTGGTGTTGCCAACTCAACCACATTGGGCTAGGGATGTGCGCGATGAAATTTGCTGCTCTTTTGCTATCCCTTGCTTGTCTCGGATTCGTCTCGTGCGAACGTCACAAATTTGAAGATGTGAAGGTTTTGCACCAGTCTCATGGCCATGCAGATCAGGCCCACGGCGACGCTCATGCAGAGAGCGATCACAAGGAACATCACTGATGTCCTTTGCGCCGATAGGTCAAAAAGACTTCATTCAGCTCAGTTAAGGGCTGAAAATGAATGAGCTCATAGTGCTGGCTGGAGATCATTGGAACCCCAGGAACACCCGAGATGGTGGCAGCCGTTTTTCCTCCAAACAACGTGTGCGCAGCCCAAGTGAGGTGGACTAAATCGACTCCCACTTCATCGATGAGCATGCGCATCAATTGGCCACCTCCTTCGCAATGCAGGTGTTGCACACCATGCTGTTGATGCATTGCTAGCAAGAAGTCCGTAAGAGTGCCATGGTGCACGGTTGTTTTGTCTCTCGCAATCCCTTGATCTTGGCGACACCAGAGATGAATATCACCTCCTGGAGTATGGAACACTTTCTCGTTGCCTGTAAATTCGCCTCGTTCTGAAGCAATGCAACGCAGTGGTTGTTTTGCGACACCGGGCACCGTGAGGCTCATTTGATCCGCCAGTAAAGTGCGTCGTCCTACGAAAATGGCATCAGCACCATGCCGTAATTCGAGGAGCCTTTGGTAGTCGAGCCGTGATGTCCAGCCAGATGGTCGATGATGAATCGATGAAATTTTGCCATCTGCGGATATGGCAAAATTGGCGCTGATCGTCATCTGCTGGAGAGCTTTGGGCTTCATGCTTGCGACACACGAGAGAGATGCGCTTGCCAGCGAAGTACTTGTTCACGCACAATTGTTGGGTTCGGGCAACCGGGATTGGTGCGTGAGCGAAGAGCACGGGCAAGGTCAAAGATTTCTGCTGAATCAGCACGGTAGTGTTCGCTGATCGATTGCAAGTCCAGTTGATCCAGAGGCGTTTGAGTAGCAAGAGAGGCGGCGACGGCTTTTCCGACAAGTTCGTGCGCTTGACGGAATGGCACGCCTTGCTTCACTAGGTCGTCCGCCAAATCCGTGGCCAGCAGCATTGGATCCGATGCCGCGCGGGCGCAGACGTCTTCTCGGAGATGCAAAGCAAGAATCATCTCGGTGTTCACTGCGAGAGTGAGATGGAGAGTATCGATCGAGTCAAACAGCGGTTCTTTGTCCTCTTGCAGATCGCGATTGTAGGTGAGGGGCAAACCTTTGATCGTTGTGAGAATGGCGATGAGATTGCCGAGCAAGCGACCACTTTTTCCGCGTGTTAGCTCGCAGACATCCGGATTTTTTTTCTGCGGCATCAGCGAAGAACCTGTTGTATGAGCATCGGCCAGAGTAGCAAAGGCGAACTCCGCGCTGCACCAGAGAATCAGATCCTCACTGAGGCGCGACAAATGCACGCCGCAAAGAGAAATGACAAAAAGAATTTCGGCTATGTAGTCGCGATCAGCAATCGCATCCATGGAGTTGGTCGTCACAGCGTCAAACCCGAGCTCTTTGGCAATGGCATGACGATCGAGATTGATGGTTGAGCCTGCGAGCGCCCCAGAGCCGAGCGGGCAGACGTTGAGGCGCTGACGTGCATCAAGTAGGCGCGACACATCGCGCTCGAGCATCTCCACATAGGCGAGAAAGTGATGCCCAGCCGTGACGGGTTGGCCGCGTTGGAGGTGGGTGTAGCCGGGCATGACCGATGCTGCATACGCTTCGGCACGATTCACAAGTGCGCGCTGCAGGCCCCGCACGCCATCGACAAGGGCGTCGATCTGCGCACGACAGTAGAGTCGGGTATCGGTCGCTACTTGATCATTGCGCGAACGAGCCGTGTGCAATTTAGCACCCGCTGGCCCAATGCGTCGAGTGAGTTCGGACTCGATGTTCATGTGGATGTCCTCCAGCGAGGACTTGAACTCAAACTGACCAGCCTCAATGTCGGCACGTATGCTGAGCAATCCTTGTTCAATCGCGGAAAACTCTTGTTCCGTCAGTAAGCCGGCCACTTTCTGCGCTCGAGCATGAGCAATGGAGCCAGCAATATCGTGAGGGAAAAGCCGCCAGTCGTAGGAGACCGATTCACCGAATTGTTGAACGAGCGAGGATGTATCTTGTGTAAAACGACCTTTCCACATGGCGAGACGACGATAGGGGAGATGGCCAGCAGGGGAAAGATTTTTTTCTACCAGTCATGACGAACCCAGCACTCGAGGAGATCGATGGCCATGTGCTAGCGCGCAAAAATCGCTGCGGTGAAAATCTACTCTTGATGTTTTTTTGATGCGTGAAACGCTATCACAACATCCATGACACACTGCATGCGACAAGATCGACCAGTTTACTCATTTGCCCAAAGTATCGGGCCAATCATTTTTGGGGCTTTCACCATGCTAAGCCATGTGGATGCCATGGATTTCGGCCATGTATTGCTTTCACCTGAGTCATGGAGCCTGTCGATGGTGGATTGGCAAAAGCAATTTTCCAGCGAGCCATCGCAGGAGCCAGCCGCGACGATGAGCAAAGAAAGCGCATCGCCATTTCGTTGGCTATCGACTCGGCACGATAGCTTACAAGCTCCCCCAGGGCGAATGACATTATGGCAGCAAAAACTCGGCGAGGTCGTGGTGCGCGAGAAAGGTAATACTGTGGGGATGATCAATATTTCATTATACAACCGTGGTGATGACGAGTCGATTTCGGTGGTCGATTTACACAATCGTTTTCAGGAGTGGAGGAAGCTATTGAACGAAAAAACGGCGCAGCAGGGGGAAGAGCGAAAAAGCACAAGTGCCGTCTCGACGCAGTCCTACCAGTGGCGTGTGGGCGAAACGGCCCTTTTGCTCGAAGCAAGTGTGAGCGGTGAGCATGGTCAGGCGCGTGCCGAGTTTTTGCGTTTGCGAGCGGCACCGTTGCAGCACAGTGGCACAAAAATCGCCCATCGTTCTTCCATGCGCAGCAACGTCAAACGTTCGGACGATGGGAATGTTTTTATTCACAACATGCCCATGGTCGATCAAGGTCAAAAGGGGTATTGTGCTGTAGCCACGATTGCTCGTGTGGCGAGTTACTACGGCTTAGATGTTGATCAACATGAGATCGCACAATGGGCAAATACCAGCGAACTCGGAACGAGCACGGAGGAGATGGAGGCGGCGTTTAAAACCATCATCACCAAGCTGCACATTCGCACAACGCAGCATTTCGAAATCAGCCCGCGTCAGTTCGAGGCAGATGTGCGTGCCTACAATCAACTGGCCAAGAAAAAAGGG
>JBDLWB010000167.1:0-5613 GCA_039804425.1 Verrucomicrobiota bacterium | reverse complement strand
GAAAAGATTCGGCACGTTGCGCGAGTAAAAGCATCGATACGGAATCGGGTAGCCGACGCGCTTATCGACGCTGTGACGGAAGATCGCTTTGGAGATGAAAGGATGCTCAGGATTGGCGTGAACAAATTTCCCTTCGGGCACATGGAGGTCAATGGACCAAGTCGTGAGCACACAGCCATCGGGGAAAGCGGTTTTCTTTTCAATGTCATCGCCGGTGAGAATGACATCGCCGAGCAGTTGTTGGGTCTCGCGCGTGCCGCCGACGAAGGCCAGCCAAGTCATTTCCGCGTGGGCATGGGCTTGGGGATCGCGAGCGGCGTGAGCGCCTTGATTTTTCATCGCACTAAAGGCGCTGTAGGCCGAGATCAAATTCCAATCGCGGGTGACTTCCAGCTCTTCGATGGGATGTCGGTCAAAACCACTTTCCCAAAACCATTCGGCATGTCCGCGTCGGGGATAAGGGAAATCTTTTTCCGTGAGAGTCAACATCCACGGTTGATGGGGGAAGCTGGTGGGCTGCTCGGCATTTCGCCACATCCACATGTTGCTCATGCCCATGCGACCTTTTTCCACCATGGTGCGATCGGCATTCGCCCATTGACCGATGAAGCCATGGCCGGTGCAGTCGGCAAAGTAGTGACCCTTGAGGCGTTTGGTTTGTCCGGTCGCCACTTCTAACACCCGCACGGCAGCGATTTTTTGTTGCGCCATTTCCACACCATAAGCGTGATGCCCGAGCAGCAGCGTGATGTTTTTTTCGGCGCGCACGATGCTTTCTTTTTTGCTATCGCCAAATTGCTCGGCGGGTCCGGGTGACGAGCGGGCATTGTCTTCGATTTCTAGAATGATATCGGCCAGGCCATACTCGCTCGGCGGGGTATCGCCCATGGCCCACACGCGGATTTCGGAAGAACCATTGCCGCCCAGCACATCGCGATTTTGCACCAAGGCGACTTTTGCTCCCATGCGCGCGGCAGCGATGGCGGCACCCATGCCACCGTAGCCACCGCCGATGACGACGAGATCGTATTCACCGGCATCGGTGATGGCCTTCGGCGCGCCAGGGATGCCCCACTTCGCTCGATCCTCTAACATCGCTGCCGCCGGTGGAGTGAAGTCTTTTTCCGTGGTGAAATACAGCGCATCGATCCGCGCATCGAATCCGGTTTGATCTTTCAAGGTCAATGACGCTTCGCCTTTTTCTAACAAAACTTCTCCCGCCTTGACCCAGGACCAAGAGGTCGGCCCCTGACCGAGAGATGCGCTAAGCGATTGACCATTGATCGAGAGCCCAAACGTCGCTGCCGTGGCCGAGCGACCGAGGCGCTTGGTCCAATCGATGCTGCGCACCCAGACATCATAGCGTCCGGCTTTTTCGACGGTTGCTTGCGTAGTGGCATCGGCCACCGGCTTGCCCATGCCGTGTGCGATCAGATAGGGCGAGCCGACAGTTTCAACGAACTGAGTATCGACCATCCACCCGCCCTTTTGTGCGAAGTGTTCGGCTTCTACCAAAAACGATTCGGCATGGAGCAGGGAAAGGCTGGCAAAAAAACTAACAAACGTAGTCAGGCGCATCGTAGGAGTGGGTTGGAATTATTGGTAAGTGAGTTGAGCTGAAACCGTCGCATCGGCCGAGCTGGTGAAGCGAATCCAGTAAGCGGAAAAGGCATCGTCAAACCGATGAGCGAACGCTTTGCCCGCTTTCACTGGCACGCTTTGATAGGTGACCCAATTGCCGTAGCCACTGAGGTCCACCTCGATGAGGATCGTGGTATCTTGATCGCTTTTGATTTCTAACGACTTTTGATCAAAGCCCGTCATCAAATAGGGATCGGAAGCAGTGCCCGACTTGACGGCTTGATCTTTCCATGGTCCACCGAGGCCGCGGGGCTTGCCGAGTTTCCAGACATCGTCGATGACCCCTGCCCACAGGGCCGCTTTGCCATCGGCGGAACGGATGATGTGCGAGTTGTCATTCGGCTTTGTCTCGACGCCGGTGAAGAGCAATAAGCCATGCCAGGAGCAGTAATCGTGAATCATGCGATCATGCGTCGCGACAGGTCGCGCCATGGCATAGCCGCCGGCATTTTCGGCAGGGAGTTCGTAAAACGTGCCGCAAAGATTGAGCATATCGCGCTCGGTAGCGACTTCTCGCACGACACGTGTGCTGCCGAAACTGCTACCCTTCGCCGTGGTGTTCGGGCTGACCGGAAAACGCCAGCGCTGGCCTTTGTCATCGATGATCAATGCCGATGCCGCATCGAGCTGATAGGCTTTTTCCGCGATCTTGGTGTGTTGTTTGCCGTAGGCAAAAGCGGCAGCATCCTCACTGCGCACCAACTTCATGTCGCTGTTCATGGTGTAGTATCCGGTCGGTTGACCCTGAGCATCGGTGGCCACCATGCCGAGTCCGAGAGCATCGTCATCGAGCGCGCGGATTAAGCCACCCGTGACCGAAGAGGAGGTCGGTGCCGCGATGCCGGCGAACAACGCTTTGTCCACTGTCGTGTGTCGTGGAGCCGAGCGATAGCTGAAGCTTGCGGTGAATGTTTTGGCATCGGCGAGTGCCACGACACGAATCCACGCGGCACGTTCGTTAGGCGAAAACACATGGCTGGTGAGCTTCCCAGCAGCTGCCTCGATGGTCGCGAGTGTGGTCCACTGGCCATTGCCCTTGCGATCGACCTCCAAACGCACGGGCACGGCCTCTTGTTGCTGATGGGTGAGATGCAAGATGCGCTGGTCATAGCCGTTGAACAAGTATGCTTCCGATGCATCGTTTTTCTTGACATCGTCATCCAGCCAAACCGAGCCGCGACCGATCGGCGCACCGAGTTGATCGAGTTTCTCGTGATCGATGAACCACAAATTCGACTGCGAGCGTGGCGGCGCGATTTCTCCTTTGGCGGAGCGTTTGTTGAGGAATTCCGATTTAGCGGTGTCATCGCAACCGAGGACAATTTTCCCCTGCCATTCGCAGAAATCGCCGACCACTTTCAGATAGTTCGAGCGCGGTTGAATGCCGGCGGATTGTTGTGGATGGAAATTTTTCGGGAAATGCCAAAACGTGCCGTGCATGGTCATCAGCAAATCCTTTTCACCGATGTCGCGAATGCGGGGCCACTCGGTATTCCAGCCGTGGGCGCCGTCGTAAGAATGCGAGCCTTTTGGCAGTCGATACGAATGCCATTTCCCTTGATGAAGGCACATGAGAATCACCGAACGATGGTCCCAGCCGACGGCCCACAGCGGGGCATCGGCAGACGCCGCCTTGCCCGTGATGCCACCGGGGCCAGTGACTTCCGTGAATTGATTGCGTCGCACGACCGTCCATGCATCCGCCTTGCCATCCCACTCGGCAAGCACACCGCTGGGTACGCGCGGATTCGATCGAGCCGCGGGCGCGTGGTCGCCATTGTTCGCATAGACGTAACGACCTTGAGCGGAGTAAAATCCCTTGCCGTGATAGCCCGGCAAATTCGCCGCACGGCCGGATTTGCTCTCTTGCACACCTTTTTTCAGCGGGCCATTTTTGACCAATTGCTCATCGATCCAGAGGTCGGTGACTTCTAGGGTCTTGACGTCCACTTCGTAAATGCCCTCTTCCATCGTTGCGTAGAGAATTTTCCCGGCGGGGTCCGTCAAATGACGCGCATTGCCGGTGTGGCGACCGAACATCTTCGTATAGGGAATCGTGCGCACCGTGCCCTTGGCATCGATGACATAGGGTCCGATGAAAAGCTGCTGCGATTCCTCGTGAATCATGCGATTCGCTGGCGTGCCACCGATGCTTTCGGGGCGGACGATTTTTTGCAGATCGGGGGTGATTTCATAGAGCTTATCAGAAGAACCCTTCGGTAAATGAGGCCCGTAGGTGATCACCCACAAACGATCCGCCCAAGGCACGACCGCACCCGGCCCGCATTCCCCTTCGCGGTTCGAAAGCACGAGGTGAGGATACACGCCAGAGAACTGGAGTTGAGCAAAAGCAGTGATCTGACACAAGCTGACAAAAAGCAATGTTTTGAGCATGACGTAAAGATACGTCCACTTACGTCGGAATTTGTCGTGGAGATTTCACCGTATGAGAAAATCTCCTTCGATGCGTAGAAGGATTCCTTGGACTACCCCTTACTCGAAGCAGTGAAACCACAGATTTCACTGAGGGCGCTGATTTTTTGGAGGAGATGAGGGGGTGTGCTTTTCGCGCATGGGCGCGCATGGGGACAGACAAATTGTCATGGGCGCGCATGGGGACAGACAAGTTGTGATGATAGACATAAAAAGGGCGGCGCACGGGGTGAACCGCACACCGCCCCAGTAACAGCTTCCATTGAAGCAAGGAGTGGGCAAAAAATGAGTATTCATGGTGACGGGAGAGCGAGCGAACGGCGAACGTCGCAATGCAATCGCTCTTCCACCACATCAAGCATTGCGTCTGCGGCGCAGCATCGCGAGCAGACCAAGGCCGCCAAGGAGAGCGGCGGAGGGTTCGGGGATGGCTTGCACGCTAAGGTTATCGAAGAAGCCATTGACGTTACCCGCTGCTTCCATGTTGATGAAGCCATCATTGGCACCGAATGTGAGACCGGTAAAGGTGCGTTGAAGCTGGTTGTTTATATAAAACTTCACCATGGAGTTTCCACTACCATCGAACGCGGAGCCTGTTCCGGAGGCATCAGAAATCACGTAGGTAAAGAGGTCGCCATCGGTGAAGTTGATGGCACTCGAAATGATATTTCCTGCCGCATATTGCCGAGTGCCGGTTTGATTCCCTGCCAAGAAAAAGGAGGAGAACATGTTGCCCGTCGCATCGTAGTCAGCAATCGCAGCATTGCCGATACCAAAGGACACACCATCAGTCGAAGATGTGCCACCGCCGCCGACCTTCAAGTTGAAATCGATTTTCAATGCCAAGTCCAAGGCGTTCGCATTGGTAGCAAAGTTGTGATTCAGTCCGATTTTCGAATTGTCAGCACCTTCGATGTACAGGGCGCCTTGGTATCCGTGAATGGAATAAAAAAAGCCACCAACAGCGCCGCCGTTCGTGCTTGATCCGGAATACGTTTTCGTGGCTAAGGTTCCTCCTTGATCGTTTGCCAAGAAATCATTGAATGATCCTGGTCCGATGTTGTCGGCGGGACGCCCCCCATCAGTATTAAAGTTATCGGTGAACAAGGTGATCGATGCATGGGCTGCACCGGCAAGCCCGAGGAAGGCTACGAGGATGAGTTTTTGGGTTGATGTCATTTTCATATCTTTCTTTTTCGAGGCTTTTATCTCTTCAGGGTTTTATTCTCGATCAATCGACGCTTGTGGCAAAGAACAGTGAGTTACTTGCAAAAACGTTCAGCGATTTCAGAATCGCATGGTTGTATCAGCCTGCCTAGCTGCGAAAACTCGCAGGTAGGCTCGTTGCCTTACCGGGTTTGCCAAAGGGCTAGGACATGTGCATAATGCAGACGTCGACCACTTGCTCACACTCCCCATCATGCACCGCACTTCATGCCTAAGGCACTACTTGCTCCTGATCGCTGTCCTCGGCGGGCTGGGCCATAGCGCTTGTGGCAGTGAGGCTCAAGAACTTGTCCCCAACCTTCTCCCATCGGC
>JBDLWB010000166.1:0-4713 GCA_039804425.1 Verrucomicrobiota bacterium | reverse complement strand
CAACTGGTGGAATGGCAGCACGAATGTGCTATGGCCGACAGCGGGAATCAACAATGATGCCGTTTTTGGCGGAACTGCTGGAGCTGTGACTGTCGCGGCAGGTGGAGTCACGGCCAATGACCTCACCTTTGACACAACGGGCTACACACTCTCGGGTGGCACGATTACCTTGAATGGCGCGACACCCACATTGAGTGCGGGCAGCGGCATCAGTGCGACGATCTCGTCGACCATCGCGAGCACGACTGGCGTCACCAAGACTGGCGCAGGAACAGTCGCTCTCTCCGGCAACAATTCCTACACCGGAACGACCACCGTCAGCGCAGGAACATTGCAGTATTCCGGCAATAACACCTTGCAAAACTTGGTGTTGAACGGCACGGGAGCGGTCGCAGACTTTAGTGGTGGAACGACCACCGTCAACAGTACTGGAGGCGGCACATTCATCAACGGTGGTAGCACCCTACGCATCTCTGGCGGAAGTCTGACCTACCAAGGAGGTGGTTCATGGCTGAATTTTGACAATGGCACTATTACTCTGGACAGTGGCTCATTTACGAGCACCAACCAGTGGGGTGTCACCGCCAATACAGCTGCCGGGACGATCAACATCAATGGTGGAAGTTTTACAGCCAATGCTATCAGCAACAATGGAATCATCCTAGGCGAATCAGCATCCGGTAACGGAATCCTTAACCTGAACGGGGGCACTCTTATCACCGATCAAATTCGTGGTGGACTGGGAGTTGGTTCGATCAACTTCAACGGCGGCAAACTTCAATCCACTGGTGATCTTACCGACATCATCGTAAACAACACCCGAATCACCACCACGCTTCTTTCGGGCGGTCTCCGAGTCGGGGGAACTCCGAACTTCACCATCTCTGAAGTCATGGTGGGAACGGGTGGTGTCACCAAAGAAGATTCCAACACGGTTACGCTGTCAGGTGCCAACACTTTCACGGGTGTCGTTACTGTCAATGGCGGGACTCTCATTGCAAGCTTTGCTAACGGCGCCAACAATGCTGTCTTTAGCCAAGTCAGCGGAATCGTTGTCAACAGCGGAGGAACGCTACGTACCACCTCCAACGCTTTGTTCGGCTGGGATGGAACTCAGGCGAGAACCTTGACCGTCAATGCCGGAGGCATTGCCACCACTCAGGCCGGTAACGATGCCAACGTCGGACTGGTCGTATTGAATGGCGGTGAATTGGCTGGCAGTCAAGGTGCCTGGGCATGGGGCTCATGGAACTTTGGCCGTGCCACCGAAAAAACCCTGCGGGTCACGGAGAACTCCACTGTCAGTGCCACAGGCGTGGCTCTCACACGCGGTTCTTTTGTGGAAGTTGCAGCCGGAAAAACACTGAACTTCACGGGCACGATCATCAATATTCCCGATGCAGTTAGCCAATGGTCGAAAACTGGTGCTGGCACCATGATTCTTGGCGGGACAAACACCTACACAGGCACCACAACTGTCACAGGTGGCACACTGATCGTCAATGGTTCGATTGCAGCCAATACCACGACGACCGTGCAGACAGGTGCTACGATTGGCGGCAGTGGCTCGGTAGGCAATTTGACCATCGCAGCAGGCGGATCGATCAACCCAGGCAATAGCCCAGGAGTCTTGACGGTCAACGGAGCCTACAATCAAGCGGGCACTTTGGTCGCAGAGATTACCGGTTTGACCGCTGGCACTGACCACGATCAGGTCCGCGTGAATGGAAGCGTGACTCTATCCGGCAGTCTTTCCACAATGTTTACCGGTGGCAGCTATCAGGTCAACGACTTGATCTTCTTGGTTCTGAACGATGGCATCGATAGCATCAGTGGCACCTTTAGCGGTCTGGCACAGAATTCCTATGTCACCAGCTACGGTGGAATGGATTGGTTCATCAGCTACAACGCCGACAGCGCGGGCAACACCTTCACCGGTGGCAACGATGTCGCGCTGCGTGCGGTCCCTGAGCCATCCGCTGCCTTGTTGGGCGGTCTTGGTGCTCTGGCACTCCTTCGTCGCCGTCGCAAAGACGTCGCATAAAACTTTGCCTTCATAGGAGGTAATCAGGCAGGTTCCGGTTGGGTTTCCCGGGGCCTGCCATTTTTTTGGGGAGAAACACTTCTCCGCGTCGATCATCCACTCGCTAACTCTTTTTTCAAAAAGGCCGCGGTGCGGGAGTCTTTGCTTTTGGCGACTTGTTCGGGTGTGCCTTGGGCGACAATGGTGCCACCGCCTTCGCCTGCTTCGGGACCGATGTCGATGATCCAATCAGCCTCGGCGGCGACGGCCATGTGGTGCTCGATCACCACGACGGTATGCCCTTCGTTGACCAGTCGATGCAACACGTCGATCAATCGACGCACGTCTTCGAGATGAAGCCCCACCGTCGGCTCTTCGATGAGATAGAGATTGCCTTTGCTATTTTTAAGCTGCGCCATGCGTTTGCGCAGCGATCGACCACGTGCAATTTCACTGACCAGCTTGATGCGCTGCGCTTCGCCACCCGATAGCGTGGGCGATGCCTGACCAAGAGTCAGATAGCCCAGTCCGGTTTCGTTCAACAAACGCAGTGGCTCGGACAGCTTGCTGTGCGTTTCGAAAAAGCTCGCGGCTTGTTCGATCGACATCGCTAACACATCGGCAATCGAGTGATCGCGATACAGCACTTCGCGCGTCGCGGCGTTGTAGCGCTTGCCTTGGCAGACATCGCACGGCACCCAAGTCGCCGGCAAGAAGTCCATCTCTAGTTTGATCCGACCGTTGCCCTTGCATTCTTCACAGCGACCGCCGTCGGTATTGAACGAAAAACGAGAAGCATCGTAGCCGCGTGCGCGCGCTTCGGGAAGCTGCGCGAATACTTTGCGAATCTCATCGAAAATTCCCACATAGGTCGCAGGACAAGAACGCGACGTTTTGCCAATCGGCGACTGGTCGACTTCGTACACCGCTTCAATCGCATCGAAGCCTTTGGCTTTCCGATAGAATGAGGCTTTGCTTTTTCCTTGATCGCGTGCCGCTGGCGCAAGACAGCCATGCATCAACGACGATTTCCCAGAACCTGAGACGCCGGTCAAAACGGTGAGACAGCCGAGAGGAATGGTCACGTCGATGTTTTTCAAGTTGTTCGCATGACATCCCTGAAGATCGAGCATTTTCGGTTTGCCCGAAACGGTGCGACGTTCGCTCGCAAAAGGATGTTTCATTTCTAACGACATCGCGCGCAAGGTCGGCGAGGCCGCGATTTGCTGATTCGTGTGTTTCTTTTTCCCCTGCACCGGCGGTTTGCCTTGATATACAATCTGCCCGCCCAAACGCCCCGCGCCGGGACCGAGATCAATCAAGCAATCTGCGGCGGCAATGGTATCTTCATCGTGCTCGACCACCACCAAGGAATTGCCGCGATCGCGCAAGGCGATGAGCGTTTCTAACAAGGCCGCATTGTCGCGTGGATGCAAGCCGATCGTCGGTTCATCGAGCACATACAATACGCCGCGCAGATTCGATCCGAGCTGTGCCGCGAGTCGAATGCGTTGACTCTCGCCGCCGGAAAGCGTGCGCGCCGAGCGATCGAGCTGCAAGTAGCCGAGACCCACTTTGCTCAAAAACGCCAAGCGCTGGTGAATCTCAGGAATGATGTCGCGCGCAATCAGTTGCTGTCGATTTTCCGAAAAACGCAGTTGCGAAAAGTAGGCCGACGCCTGATGAATCGGCAATCGTGCCAGCGCACCGATTTCCATGGACGCCACCTGCACGCGGGCGGAATCTTCGCGAAGTCGATGCCCCTGACACTGCGGGCAAAGCATCAAATCTTCGGCATCCATGCGCTCCATCGAACGCTCTTCATCGACCTCCGCTGCGAGCAGCGAATCGAAGCGCGACACATCGAGGTAGTGTCGTTTTTTCGGCACCATGCCGTAACCCCGACATTCCCCACACCAGCCATGCGGCGAGTTGAAGGAGAAATGGCGGGGATCGAGATCTTCGTAGGAAGTGCCACAGGTTTGACAAGACTGCGATGCCGACATCACGTGAAATTGATTTTTCGCCGTCAAAACACGCATACTTCCTTTGCCGATGCGCAGTGCTTCTTCGAGCTTTTCTCCTAACGATTTTGTCGCCGTGGAAAACGCAGCAACCATCACATCGATGTCGTGCTCCTTGAATCGTTCGAGTGGTCGGAAATCATTCGCATCGATGATCTGCCGATCCACCAACAAGGTCTCATAGCCATGCTGCAGCGCCCATGTGGCGACTTCGGTATGATAGCCCTTCCGACCGCGAATGATGGGCGCAAACAAACGGATGGGGCCCTCTTTGAGCAATCGCTTGAGACTTTGCTCCATCGCACTCAACGACTGCTTTTGCACGGGCTGCCCGCAGCAGTGACGAATGCCGAGTTTCGCATAGAGCAATCGAATGAAATTCCACACTTCGGTAATCGTCGCCACGGTCGACTTGCTCCCGCCTTGCGAAATGCGTTGCTCAATCGCCACGGTGGGCGGCAAGCCAGCGAGATGATCGAGCTCCGGCTTTTCTAACTGATCGGCAAACTGCCGCGCGTAGGCCGACATCGAATCCAAGAAACGCCTTTGTCCTTCGGCAAACAAGATGTCGAAAGCCAGTGTCGACTTCCCTGAACCACTGAGTCCCGAGATCACGACCAATTGATCGCGCGGAATGCTCAGTGAAATGTTTTTCAAATTGTGATG
>JBDLWB010000165.1:0-14738 GCA_039804425.1 Verrucomicrobiota bacterium | reverse complement strand
CACGACTTCCGCGCCTTCACCGTAAAACGACGAGGCACGCTCGGCTCCAGCACCCGCACGCTCTACGAATGCCGCGTGCAGCAACGCGGAGCCACCATCACCATCCACCTCCACGGCGACGGCTTTCTCTACAAAATGTGCCGCAAAATCGTCGGCACGCTGGTGCAGATCGGCCAAGAAAAAATTCCCCCTAGTGTGATCCAACAAATGCTTTCCGAAGCCCCAACAACCGCCCCCCACCTCGTAGCCCCCGCCCATGGCCTCACGCTCTGGCGCGTCCATTACACAGAGTCTAAAAGTCGGAAGGTCGAAAGTCGAAAGTTAGGGGAATTGATGAATGTTAATTTTTGATTTTTGCAACCCGCTTTCCGACTTTCCGACTTTCCGACTTTCCGACTTTCCGACTTTCCGACTTTCCGACTTTCCGACTTTTAGACTTTTAGACTTTTAGACACCTCCCCTCTATGCTTGATTCCTTCAACACCCATGCGCTGCTTTTACTCTGATCAATTCGAGCTCACTCTCCCCGCGGGCCATCCGTTTCCGATGGACAAATTTCGCGTGTCGAAGGATATGCTGCTCGAGGGCGGCATCATTACGCCCGAGGAAATCATCGAGGTCAGGCTCGCCGACACCCACATTTTGCAGCGCGTTCATGACCTCGATTATGTGCAAAAAATCTACTCCTGCGCCATTGATCGCAAGGAGGAGGTCCGACTCGGACTTCCCGTGACGCCGCAACTCTACACCCGCAGCGCCACGGAGGTGGAAGCGACCCGACTCACCTGCCGCGCGGCTCTGGAAGAAGGCGTAGCGGTCTGTCTCGCCGGCGGCACGCACCACGCTTTCCGCGAACATGGCGAAGGCTACTGCGTCTTCAATGACGTGGCCGCAGCCATCCGCGACCTGCAAGATTTCCGCCCCGGCATCCGCGTGATGGTCGTGGATACCGATGCCCATCAAGGAAATGGCACGAACTCGATCCTTGAGCAAGACCCGCGCGTTTTTACTTACTCAATTCACGTGGGCAAAAATTATCCCACCAAAAAATACAATGGCTCGATGGACGTGGAGACCGTGCGCTATGTCGAAGGCGAAATGTATCTGAAACAACTCTTCACCACCCTCGCCGCTGCGCTCGATACCTTTACGCCCGACCTCGTCATCTGGATCGCTGGCGCGGACAATCACCGCAATGACCGCTTTGGCCAAATGATGCTCTCGGTCAAGGACATGCAACGTCGCGATGAAGTCATTCTTAAAGCCATGATCCGCAACCGCATCCCCATCGCTGTTCTCTATGGTGGCGGCTACAACCGACAAGCGGAATTTACCGCAAAAATCCACCGCAATACCATCGCCATGGCGAAAAAGCTGGCGCAAGAATACCGCGGCATCTAACTCAATTACGTGATGTTTTCTTCCATTGCCATCGTCGGCGCAGGTGCCATCGGACTCTATTACGGCGGTCGACTCGCCGAAGCGGGGCATCGTGTCTCGTTTCTCCTCCGCAGCGATTTCGATGCCGTGAATCAGCATGGCCTGCATGTCGATAGCATCGATGGCTCTTTTCATCTGCCACAACCGCTCATCGCCCAGCGCCCCGAAGAAATCGGCCCTGTCGATCTGGTCATCGTCGCGTGGAAAGCCACGAGCAATTTCTTGTTAGAAAAAATTCTTCCACCGCTTTTGCACGATCGCACGCAGGTCATCACCTTGCAAAATGGCATGGGCAATGTCGAGGCCATCGCCGCCATCACCGGCCCCGAGCGCGTGCTCGCGGGGCTCTGCTTTGTCTGCATCAATCGCATCGCACCCGGGCAGATTCGCCACACGGCTGGCGGACGCATGGCCATCGGCGAACTGATGCCCGCCATCCCCGATCGCGCTGCGACACTCGCCCGCATGTTTCGCGACGCCAAGATCGAGGCCTCCGTGGAGCCGAATGTGGAAGAAACTGCATGGAAAAAGCTCATTTGGAATGTCCCTTTCAACGGTCTCGCCATCACTGCAGGCGGAAAAACCACCGACCAACTGCTCGCAGAACCAGCCATTGAAAAGGAAATCCGCGCCCTCATGGCAGAAGTCGTGCAAGCCGCCCACGCGCGCGGTTTCGCCATCTCGCCTCACCTCATCGAAACCAACATCGAACGCACCCGCCCCATGGGTCCCTATCGCCCGAGCAGTTTGATCGACTGGCAAGAAGGCCGCGAAGTAGAAATCGATGCCATTTGGCGCGAACCCCTACGCCGCGCCCACACCGCCGGCCTCCATCTGCCCCACTGGGAAAAACTCCTCAAAAACCTCGAATCCACCCTTGGGGGTCAGTCCTCGCATGGTAACATTTTTACTTTATGTTAGCCTTCAAAAAATAAATTTTCAATAGAGGCGCATTTCGATATCGATCCTTGGAAACATGGATTTTTTTGTGTTTTCGAAGCATAGAGGATCGAAGGTTTTTTCTTGGATTAGCTTGGGAAAAAGAGGAAGCAGATCATCGACTGGAGCAACTCTGAGCTTGTTCGTTAGGTGCGACACAGAGCATCAAGCTAGGAAGAGAATCTTCCATGACAGAAACGCAAACTGGCAATCATCGCAAGATCCGCCATTCCGATCCCGCTTCGTTCAGGATTTCCGAATCTTGGTTCATCTCCTTCTCTGGTCATTCGAGAAATTCTGTCTATTCGGCTTCCCTCGATCGAGAAAAACGGCTCCCCTTTATCTAACAGAAAAGAGCATGGCTTTCCCTAGCTTGATCGCCGTGGATACGACAGGCCATTTTGGGATTTGATTTTTCTCGCTGAATGTGCACAATGTAACGGTCAGCCATTGTTACTTCTCTGATACTTCCCCGCTTTCAGATCGCTCACGTCTGCTGCTGATTTCATGATCATCTTAGGCGAAAGGAAAACGATATGCCTGCCACCCATACCAACAAACTTCTTCTCTGGGCCTTGTTGCCTGCGATTTTGCTGAGTCCTGCGCGTGCCGTCATCGTCGCCGGCACCATGGGCACAGGCAATAACAATGCCACAAAAGCAGGTCTTGATGCCTATCTGGCCAGCGTGTCCGTGCCGATATTTTCCTACTGGGACAATCAGATTCGGGTATCCGACGCCTCCGGCGTTTATCTCGGCTACAATCCATCGACCATGCGTGGTTGGGTTCTAAGCGCCCATCACGTGACCGCGCCCACCTCGATCACCGTAGCAGGCAATTCTTACTCCGTCATCTCAGGACACCAGATCGGAACGACTGATCTCAAGCTGTATCAAATCGGCGGCGCGGTCTCTGATCCTACATTGCCGATCTCGCTGCCAGCCGTTCAACTCGCCAGCTTCTTCTCGGCCGGAGGAGAATTTTCTCTGATGTTCGGACGCGGCTTCACCAACAGCACCAGCGCGCCCTACACTTGGGTAGCGCCCGGCAGCGATCCTGCGAATGGATCGCGATGGGCAACCAATATGGTCGAGGGAACTGTGGAGTATCTTGGAAACGAAATCCTCGTCACGGATTTTGATGACCCCTTCGGTCAGTATCGGACGGCCTACGATGGCCAAGGCTCTGTGGGAGATTCTGGTGGAGGGCTTTTTGTGTGGCGCAATGGCTCATGGGAATTAGCGGGAATCACGTGGTCGGTGAGCTCGACGGGTTCTCAAGCGGTCATCGGCGATCAAACGTATTATTCCGGGATTTTTTCCGTAGCGAGTACGATTCAAGCGATGACCGGCAACTTGGTTCCTGAGCCAACAACATCCACTTTCTTACTGCCCGCTGTGCTCGTTTTATTGAGTCGCCGCACCCGACAAAGAAGATGAGCGTGAAACGCAACCGATTGCGATTTTCTGCTTCGTGGTTCGCAACAGAGAAAATCGAAAATGGTGGAGCTTAGCGGATTCGAACCGCTGACCCCTTGCATGCCATGCAAGTGCTCTACCAACTGAGCTAAAACCCCATTTTCGAAGTTGCGCTTCGTCCCGTAAAGATGACGAGCGCGCGGATTGATAGTGGAGATTTCCCTACTCTGGCAAGCCAATTTTTTACTTTTTTTGCGGCTCACTTGCCCAAGCGCGCAGTTTCTCGACGACTTGTGCCGCATTGGACGCCAAAACTTTCGACCCCACGGGGCAGACGTCTTCTTCTTGGATGCTCATGGGCAACTCACCCTCCGCTCGCAAAATTACCATGGGCCATGCGCTTTGCGGCCAACATTCTCCCCAAATCGCTTGATCATGAAGGCTCTTGTCGATCGACTGTTCAACGACTTCTTCATGCAACATGCTGCCCAAAACCACCACTCGCTGCAGCGCCCCATGACGTTTGATCAATCGCTGCAGACGCTCGGTCATCTCGCGCTTTTGTTCCATCGATGCATAGCCCGATGGCAGATAGGCAAAACGGATGTTGCGCGGCAAAGTACTGCCCACAAGACTCTGCGCCACAGCAAAAGAAACTGCCACTGCCGAGGCCGAAGCCTGACCACGCGACAAGTCACTCGGGGAGTCATAGGGCACCAACACCCAGATTTCCTCGGCGGTCTGACGACGCATCACATCGCATAGCAAGATAGGAGAAACTTTTTCGTCATCACCCCGGCTGGCCACTTTGCGGACTTCATAGCCAATGTTGTTCAATCCCAGCGCACCCTCAATCATAGCCGCCATCCGCTGCAAACCGATTTTTCCGGCCTCGCTCGCCTCATGACGCGCGCCGATGCGCTCGACGATTTTCGTCATGTCATCGGCCACGCTTTCAGCGCGAATCTCCTGTCGATACGCGTGATTCTGTTCTTGTCGCTCTTTTTCCTGTTGCTGAAAATGCAACCACAGTCCGATGCCACCGGACACTGCCAACCACACAGGCAGAACAACAATGAGAATTTTACTGAGACTCATCAGGCGATCGGATGTTTCGTTTTCTCCTGAGGCATTTGCTGTGCTTGCTCCACCACCCACAACACAATGCCAAACAGAATCGTCAGCACCACAGCGAGATAGAAAAACCAAATCACACTCTTACCCGAGGTAAAGCCATAGTTATGCAGGCCTTGACCAAGGAAATTCACGTGCCACCAGGAAAACGACACGATGCTCGCGAGAAAGATCGATCCCAGGTGAAATCCCCATTCTTTCACAATACCGCCAAAGCGCGCATGCAAGAGAATCAGCGACCACAGCACAATCATCAAAGCGCCGTTTTCTTTCGGGTCCCAGCCCCAGAATCGACCCCAGGAATCATTGGCCCAGATGCCGCCGAGAACCGTGCCGACGAGTGAAAGAAACAGAGTAAGACACAAGCCACCATAGGCTGCCGTCGTCACCATTTTGAGGATCTTTTTCAGATTATCACCCAGGCCCAAGCCATAGAGCAACACATAGGTCATCGATAAAAACGCCGTCAACAATCCTGCAGCATATCCCATGGTGATGGTGATGACGTGGGTGGTCAGCCAGTAATTCGAATTCAGCACGGCGACCAAAGGATCCATGTGATCCTTCGCATCGCCCACTTCAAAACGCCGAGCCAGCAAGACCAGCGCCAGTCCCATCAATGCCGCTAACGAGTGCGCTAAGGCTTCTCGGGTGAAATACTCGATCACTAACAACAACAACACCGCCACCGCACAAATGAAGATGATGGTATCGTAAAGATTCCCGACGGGCGGACGCCACATGATGTAGCATCGCATACCAATGGCCGTGCACATGGCCAACAATCCTAACGCGGTATTGATCCACGAAGCCGCGCTTGTGGCTTTCATCACCCAACGCGGCATTTCGAAGATTTTCAAAAACCAATACGCTCCCGCCAAAATCAAGCCGAAGAGGAAAAACACCATGGCATACAGAATGTAACTTTTCCGATTGTAATGGTTCTCCGCTGCGATCGATCGATATTCGCCACGCTCGGTGGCGCGCTTGACCATTTTTTGCACAAAGGGCTCGAACTGCTTACGGAATTCTGCTTGCGAAATCGGCACCGATCGCACGGCAGTTTCTAACAACTTCACTTCCTCAATGGCTTCACGCGGTTCAGCGACTTTCCCCGTCATCACATCCATGATGCGATCCCCCACACTGCGCCAGTCGCTGCTGGCTTTGTCCTCGGGCGGCAAGAGCACAAGACCAAATTTGGCAAAATTCGCGCCATCGAGCACTTGTTGCAAGAGCGCCTGCAAATTCGGCGGAATCGCTTGGCCAGTCGATTGGCTCTGTTGCACCATCTGCGAAATCATCGGTGCCGTGCCCATCACCGTACTCATGTCGGTGAATCTCGATGAGCCATCGGGATTAGCATTCTTCATCTCCACGGCGGCGCGGGCGAATCCGAAGTAGCCGATTAAAAACTGATAATTGCGCACGTTGTAAGCCAGGTCCATCACTTGCTTTTGCACCGCATCACGACGTTTCTCTTCGATTTTCTCGTACGATTGCGCGAGTTCAAACAACTTGGGAATGCCGTCTTCGAGCTGCTGATACGAATAGCGATCGCGCAATCCCAAAGCTTTGAGTCCAATGGCTTCAATCGCTGCACTATTGTCGACGCGGAAGGTCGGCATCTTCACCGCCAAGGTTGGACGGAACAAGCAGTCCATCATCCACTCACTCGGCTTGATGGAAAATTTCTGCCCTGTTTCGTTTTCGACCTTGATCTTGCGATCACCTCGCATTCGCAGCATGGTGAATTGTGCATGCGTGGAAAACGGCTTCACACGGCCGCCATCTTGCACGGGCAATCGGTTGACCAAATCCACGCATTCTTTTTCCCACGGCTGATAGCCATCGACTTTCGACAGCTCGGTCTTGGGATTCATGTCGATCACCATCAGCACGAACAACGAGATCAACATCGTTGCTAAAATCGCCGACGCGGTGATGCGCGTCCATAACATCGGTTTCATACCACTCATGATCAAGGTTGCACTGGGCGAGAATTTTTCCGCAAGTAAGCGGCGAATTTCAGAATAAAATGTACGAACAAACCAAAGGTCACCACGTAAAGGGCATACTTCGGCCACTGGTCGGCAGGATTGCGCACGACTTCGAGCTGAGAATACGGACGTGATGTGGCGACGTTTGCTTTTTCACGTCCCATCATGCGCTGGTAAAAAGTCAGACCCTCGTAGCGCATGGGCATGTTCATTTTAATCTCTACCTGCGCTTCACTGCCGTTTTCAAGACGCGTCACGCGGCTCTCGAATCGCTTGGGCTTGGTCGAATTTGGATAATACTCCGCAGTCGCCTGATCGAGTCGCACAGTGAAGGGCATGACCCACAAAAATTTTCTCATGGTAAACGTGAATACCCGATCACCGACGCGCACGGTATGCGGATGGAAGGCATCGCCACTGAGAATGAAACTCGGAAGCGATGAGCCATCGCGCGCGACGACTTTCGCATAGCAAGCCGCGACATCGAGCTCGGCTTCTTTATTGGGTGGTCGATCAAAAATGTAGTACTGATCGATCACCGGCGTATCGCCCGGGGGCGCCATTTCACTCGTCGACATAACACGACCATTGCGTGCATAGCGGGTGAACTGCATATCGAAGGGCAGCTCAGGCAACCGCACAGTCCGCACAGGAGCCATCCGACCTTGCAGGTCGCTGAGATACTCCCCGCGGATCACGTGGATTTTCTGCGGCTTTCCATGCGTGCGCTCGGCGATCTCGACGACATATTCGTGGTAATCCTGCGCGACATTGCTGGATTCTCCCTCGAAAAAATCCATCGTGCCACGCTGCTCCGTCATCTCGGTCACGCCTGCGCTTGCAATCATCAACAAAATACCCACATGCGAAGTCAGCACCCCGGCTTTTTTCCAGCCCTTGCGCGCGCGGACGATGCCACCGAGCAGTAGGTTGAGGAAAAATAATCCGAGCACCCAGTAGCCGCCGGGCATGGGAATGGTCAGTGCCTTGCCCCCCATGAAGTCAGGCAACCGCAATTCGCCGAGGATGTACCAAGCACGGGGATCGAAGTATTTTCTCAGTGTAGCATACAATCCATAATCGACCTGCTCCAAGGTGGCCAGCCACGTCTGCAAAAACAAAATCAGCATCAACGCCACCGCAAGTGGGAATCCCGAGAGAAAGGCAAAACATTGAGCTGCCCACCCCAATGGGGAGCGCGCATTTGATCCGTTAGAAGCAGAAGTCGACATGAAAAAAGGAAGTCTTTAGGTTACGGCGAATCTCGCGCATTTCATTCACGAGAGCGCAAGGTTTTGGCATACTGACGCAATGGCTCGATCTGCGCGCGCACTTCATCCTCGGGCCCCACCATTTTGATGGTCACAATGTCGTTGCCCACCTTCGCGATCAGACCGGCTAGCGCAAAGCCCTCGGTCGGCGCTTTGCCCATGCCACTGGCATAGACGCCCTTCGCTTCCAACCACCGTGCGGGCTGACCGAGCAAAGCCACGGTCGGCAGCTTTTCGAGTTCATCGGGGGTCAGTTCCGCTAGGGCAAATTGCTTGCGCCAACGATTGGCATTGTCCAGCACGGTGCCTTGCGATATCGAAACATAGACTTCGCCACGTCCACTCGGTCCGAAGGCATAGTTCAACAAACGAAATTGCGATGCAGGCCGCGCTAACCAATCCTGCGGTGCTTGGTCGAGATAAGGACTCGCACTGCTGCCACGAAATCGTTCGTCGGAACTCGCAAATAATTTCACCTCACCGTCTTTCGTCGTGAGGACACGCGTCTCGGTCGAAGTGACCTCGAGCGGAGTTTTTTTGCAGGAAACCAGAGAGAGGACCATGACGGCGCACAACAGGCGTTTCATGCCACTGCCATAAACCCGTCAAGCCTCGCGCGCAAGAGGCGATTGTGATTTTTCCCGTTCTCGCCGCAGTTCGCTCACGGCAACGGCACCGGCGACAACCAGCAAAAGGGCTCGATGGGAATGTTGCGCACGATGCCAAATCCGATCACAACGCTGATCGATACAACGGTATGCCAGCGTTTCCACGATCCATTTGTTGTCACCCAACCCCACTCCCCCATCACTTGACGCAGAACGATCCATGCAGCTAGCAGCCCTCCGATCACCAACAAGGCATTCATTCGCAAGGCCCACCACCACTCACCTCGCGATAGCAATTGGATCGCACGACGACCACCGCATCCAGGGCAGGAAAGTCCTGTCAACCGACGCAATTGACAATCGGGCATCAATGGTAAGACGAGCGACTGCGCGGATAATACCAGCAATACTACGATGCCGCTCGTCAAAGCCAGCAAGGTCCATGGTCGTCGCCTAAACATGACAAAAGACGGATCGTTGCCTCAAGGCGCCGGAGTCGGCGATGGGGTCGCGGGCATCTCATTGACGACAAAAATGATCAAAACAATCATCGCCACCTGAAACAATAATCCCAGATACCCCATGATCAAGCCGGCAATCGCCATGCCTCGACCCGCAATGGGATGCTGCGCAGACCGAATCCGGTTGAGCGCCATGTGCCCACAAATCACCGCGGGGATGGCGCCTAGCGCATGCGCATAGCAAAACATAATCCCAAGAATGCCACAGACCAAACTCGCAATGGCCAGCCCACTCTGCGGCACGATGCCCATCTGCCACGCTTGCTCAGATGTCATCCCACCCACAGGAGACTGGGGAACAACGACTGGAGGAACAGGCGTGCTGGGGATAGGCGGCGCCAACACACTTGGCAACTCCGTCGCTACGGTTACTTCCGCCATCGGTTCTTTTTCCCATAGCTCGGATACGGCCGACGCCGGGGTCCAATCGCTGAGCCCCTGACGCCATACCAGAGAACTGCGCTCCAGCTTACCACTCTGCAATAAATCACGCAGGATGCTCAGCGCCACAGGCCCTTGCTGCGCTCCTCCCATGCTGTAATACCATTCATCTTTGGTCATGCTGGGCGCATCATGCACGATGCGAGCCAATGATCAATCGAATTTGCCCAACAATCCCTCAATCATGCCCACATCGCCTGCAGGGCAAGCTGCAGGCCATAGAGCAAAACAGCATAGCTGCCGATCGCCATCAAACGGTCGGTGATTGACAGCTGCGGGCGCGCCACGCTCTCGGATCGAGGAAATACCACGTAAGCATACAACATTCCCGCCAACAAACCACCGCCATGCGCGGCGTTGTCGATGAATTTGACCCCCACCACCCCAATCAAGGCTGTGCCAATCAGTGCCGCCATCAGACGCCGGCGCGACGTGCGCGGTACCAAACGGGCGTGTCGGGTCTCGAACACCAACAGAAATCCCAACATTCCCATCAACCCACCCGAGGCCCCCAAGGACGCCCCTTGGCTCATCAGGATCGAGCATTCACCACCAATCCATGCGGAGAAAAGAAACACCATTGCCACATGCGGCCAACGCGCTAAGGCTTCGACACGCCGCCCCAAGTACATCAAGCCGAGCGCATTCATCATAAAATGCAATAAATTGCCATGCAACAGCGGGGCTGTCAGCAAGCGCCAGCGCTCTTCCCCACCGCGAATCAAGGCTGCCGCAAAAGGTTGGCCAGACAGCACCTGACCCGCTCCCGCCACGGCAATAATGCCCATCAACAACTTGGTCGCCACAATTTTCTGCCATGCCAACCACGCCTCAAAGCACGCCATGTCCGCCGCATCTTGACGATTCTCCGCCGTCCACGACCGCACTTCACGCCAGCGCTTTTTCGCCTCATACCACGGCATGAGGAAAAACATCAGCAATAACAAAAAACCCATGGCAGGGGCCGAAAGCTCCATCAAATCACTCCACAACATCGACAGGGAAAAACTCCCACGATAGCGCACTAACTCCCAGCTGGTGTAGAGCATGAAAGCAAAAAACAACAACCAACCGAGACGCATTTGCCCCTGCTGTCGCTTCAACTGCCGCGCCGACGATTCCTTGCGCGATTCCAACCATGCCTCAGCCAATTCCGGCACGGCCTCGGGCACCTGCATGTAGCGATGCTCCGGCGTCCACACCAACTGCACCATTTCCTCCGAATCCCGACGCAACACGTCCTGCAAATCGCGCAAATCAGCTACCACCACAGGCCCCTGCCCGCGATCGAGATAGCCCCAGCTGTGGGGTGGTGCCTCAGGAAACAAATCAGGCCGTGCCCATGCAGGCCGGCCTGTTTGTAGAGAGGAACTCATGACTCTTAAAAAGCGTCAAGGTTGAGGCTTCTTGTCTTCCTTTTTCGACGACTCTTGCTTCGCGGGCTGCTCTTCTTTTAACGGCTGCTCTTCTTTTTTCTCCTCAACAGCTTTTTCAGGCTCAGCAACTTTTTCTGCCTCGTTCGCCACCACCGGCGAAGTTTCTTTGATTTCCTCGCTCAGGCTTTTTTCAGGCGCTGGCTGTTGCACTTCCGCCGCGGGCTCTTCAGCTTTCGCAAGGCTCGTGCCACGGTTTTTCTTCTGGATCAAAATCGCCAAAGTCAAGGTCAATACGAAGAACAAGACCGAAAGATACACCGTGCCGCGCTGAAGCACATTGGTCGTGCGTGCACCAAACAATTGATCGGTCGTGCTCGCACCAAATGCCGCGCCCAAGCCCTCTTGTTTCGGACGCTGCATCAGCACCAAAAAGACCATCAACACGCATACAAACACATAGATCACGATCAATGCCGTAATACTAACATTCAAAAAATTGATTCCAAGAACACTCATGGGCGCGAAACTATGGCGACCCATGCGAATCTTGTAAAGGGAAGTTTTTAAGAATCTCTTCCACAGCGATCAAGCTCGGGAAAGCCATACTCAATATGTCAGACAACGGAGAACCGTTTGTCTCGATTGAGGGCAGCCGAGTTGACAGAATTTCAGAATTTTCCGAATGACCAGATGAGGAGATGAACCAATCTTACGGGAAGCGGGATCGGTATGGCGAATCTCGGGATCATTGCCATGACGAAATTCTGAAAAATTCTGAAATTCTGTCAAACCAGTCACGATTACCAGCTTGCTTTCCTATCAGGGAAAATTCTCTCATGCATCATCATCGCCTTGGTATCTCATCGCTATTTGCCCTCTTGACATAGCAAATTTTTTAGACAAATTCCCGCGCTGTGTCGCTTATCGATACGTCGAACCCTTGAAGAAAAACACTCGCATCTGTTGCTATGATCGAAGTTGAAAATCTCACCAAACACTTTGGCCCGAAGTTCGCGGTCAATGATCTCTCGTTCACGGTCAAACCTGGCGAAGTCCTCGGTTTCCTCGGCCCCAATGGTGCCGGGAAGTCGACGACCATGCGCATGATCACCGGATTCATCACCCCCAGCTCGGGCGATGCCAAAATCTGCGGCCACTCGATCCTCGACGAGCCTTTCCTCGCCAAGGAAAAGATCGGCTATCTCCCCGAATCCGCACCGCTTTACAATGACATGACGGTCATCGGCTTTCTGAAATTCTGCGCCGATGTCCGCAATCTCGTCGGCTCGGCAAAAACGGAGGCGGTCGATCGCGCGATTGAGACTTGTTTTCTCAATGCCGTCGCTCACCAATCGATCGATACGCTCTCGAAGGGCTATCGCCATCGCACCTGCCTCGCCCAAGCGCTTTTGCACGATCCCGAGGTGCTGATTCTCGATGAGCCCACCGATGGCCTCGATCCGAATCAAAAGCACGAAGTCCGCCAACTGATCAAGCGACTCGGCACCACGAAGAGCATTTTGTTTTCCACGCACATCCTCGAAGAGGTCGATGCCTCTTGCACCCGCGCGGTGATCGTCGATCGCGGAAAAATCGTCGCCGATGGCACGCCGGAGGAGCTGAAGAAACAAAGCGCCACGGGCTCGCTGCACGATCTTTTCCGCACACTCACCACCCTCGATACCGCCCACGCCACGGCATAACCCCACTTTTTTGACTCATGAAACACATCTGGACGATTCTGAAACGCGAGTTGGTTTCTTACTTCACCCAACCCACCGCCTACGCGATCATTCTGATCTTTTTGCTCATCTCACTGACCTTCAATTTCACCTTCGGCTCGTTCATCCTCGCCGGTGATGCGAATTTGGAATGGTCGTTTTTGTTTTGGCATCCATGGCTCTACATGCTGCTCGCCCCCGCCGTGGGCATGCGACTTTGGTCGGATGAGCAGCGCAATGGCACGCTGGAACTGCTGGGTACTTTTCCCATTCCACCATGGTCGACGATCATCGGTAAATACCTCGCCGCAGCCCTCGTCTGGCTTATCGCGCTGGTGCTGACGTTCCCCATCATCATCACGGTCAATTACCTCGGCGATCCCGATAACGGCCGCATTGTTTCGGGTTACCTCGGCTCTTACTTAACCTGCTGCGTGTTCCTCGCCATCACCATGCTGGTCAGTGCCTGCACCCGCGATCAGGTGGTTTGCCTGATTGTCTCGGTCGCCATTTGCACGCTGATGGTGCTCTGCGGCTACGAGGCTTTCATTCGCGAGCTCGCACGCTTCCGCTTTGATTTCCTTGTCGAGGCTCTGACCTCACTCGGCGTCTGGGATCACTTCCGCTCGCTCTCGCGCGGCATGTTCCGCTACCAAGACATGGTCTGGTTTTTCTCGATCATCTTCACCTGCCTCTTCGGCACTTCTGCCATCCTCTCCGCCAAACGCGCCTAATCCTTTTTTCCTACCACTCACATGCACCACAAAACCACTCATCCCGTCGTGCGCGCCGCACTCGGCATTGCGGCGCTCGTGCTAATTGCCTTTTTGTCGAACTGGCTGATCTCGCTCTCGTCACTCGGCACGAAGGGCGCCGATTTCACGGAAGATCGCGTGCATACGCTTTCTCCGGGCACGCAAAGCATTTTGAACAAGCTCGATGCCAATGTCACGATCCGCTACTATGCCTCGCGGAAAAATGATGCGATTCCCCGTGAAACGAAACTTTTCATCCGCCGCATCGATGACATCTTGCGCGAATACGTCAGTCGGTCCGGTGGGAAATTGCGGGTCGAAAACCTCGATCCCCAGCCCGATACCGATGCCGAAGACTCGGCGAATCTCGATGGCATTCAAACGCAGAACATCAACCAATACGAAAATGTTTCGTTAGGCCTAGCGATTTCTTGCTTGGATCAAAGCACGCGAATCAACATCGATCCATTCGATACCACCGCGCTCGATGAACAAGAGACGATGTTTGAATACAATCTCTCGCGCGCCATCGGCGAAGTCACGGCCGTGAAAAAGCCCATCATCGGCGTGATGAGTGCGCTCAATCTCAAGCCCGCACCCGCGATGATGCCGGGTCAAGGTGGCAGCCCCGGCTGGGTCATGTTGCAACAATTGCAGCAAACCTACGAAGTGCGCGATGTCGAACTCACCGCTGCCGAAATCCCCGCTGAGATCAAAGTGCTGCTGCTGATCCACCCGGCGGGCATTACTCCACAGACGGAATTTGCCATCGATCAATTCATCCTGCGCGGCGGCACTGTCGTTGCTTGTGTCGATGCCTATTCCTTCGAAGCCGCTGCCTCGGCCGGAGGAAATCCGATGTTCGGCGGAGGCTCGGGCACGCCCGTTTCTTCCTCTTTGCCCTCGCTGTTTTCGGCATGGAAAATTCAGTTTGAAAACACACAAACTCTCGCCGATGCCAAGTACCGCACGGTGCTACAAGGCAATCGCATGGGCTATGCCATCCTCAGTCTGCCGAAGGAAGCCATGCCGGATCGTAATGATGTCATCACGAAAAATCTCAACGATCTGTTTTTTGTGCTGCCAGGTGCCTTCACGAATCAGGGCGGCAACG
>JBDLWB010000164.1:0-2668 GCA_039804425.1 Verrucomicrobiota bacterium | reverse complement strand
GGCCAAATGTTTTTGGGGTATCGGGAGCTTCTTTGAGCGGGAAATAGAACAACTGATTGCCACCGTTTTTCCCCAACATCATCTCCGCCATGCGCGACATTTGACCGTCGTGATCGTTTTTCAAAACATCGAGCATCGACTTCAACTCCGGCGGCAAATCCTGCGCCTGCATCAACCCCATCAAACCGCAAAAGGCTGCGATCACACGAACGGAATGTTTCATGGATCGAAATTAGCATGTCAGGAAGAAAACGCGAGAGCGATTCATCACAAAGCCGCGCTACCGTTCCATGCGGTAACGCAACAAACAGCCTGCGCCACCATAGTTCAGCAAGAGTTCGTCATTTTCACAAACCTCGATGGGTAAGTCGTACATCACCGCCATCCGCGTCAGCTCCTCGCGATCGTCGTGCGGCAATTCCTCGGCGATCACCAATTGACTGACGGCACCCACTTTCATCGCCTCGCGGCACGCATGCATGCCCACCAACGCCAGGCCCTGCCTGCGAATTTGCTCGTGCAATCGCTCAACCGTCGCGCGGCTCTCTTTTTGCTCTGCCTCCACAAAAGCCGTGATCGCCTGCTCCATCAGCGCCGAATCATCGTGACCGTTCGGTGCATGAAACAACTCCGCGACCACTCGCGGCAATAGCTGAGCAGGCAAATGCTCCTTGATCGGCACGATTTGCCGCGGATGCCCCGCCAAGACCATGTGCGCCAATCCGCGTTGCTGCATCATGTCACGAATCACCTGAACCTCCTCACGCATCATCCGCCGCGCCTCTTCCGCCAGCCACTGATGCTTGTGCTCACGCGTCATCGATCGCCCGTCACGCTCATGGACCACGTTTCGCGTAATCACCGTTTCTTGCACAACGGATCCCAAAGCCACCTCGCGAATCCACGATTTCTCCGCAGTGGCAATCACCAGCAAGAACCGATGAAATCGATCGCGCAATTGCACCAACGGAAAAATCATGGGACGGGTCGATGCCATAAAACGCATTTCCAACGCGGCCTGAAACGGCAGAACTAACCAAAAAGGATGCTGACAAGACCTCGCAAAAACCGCCACCCCTTGAATTCCCGGTCCCCATGGCTGATGCAAAGCCCGTGCCACATCCTCCTTCGCGCGATCGAATGCCGATCGCTGCGCCGCCGACCACCGCTGACGTTCACGAATGGCCCATGCTTCCCACTCCATCAGTGCCACCTCGACCGGTCGACGCAAATCAAAGTAAGCACTCAAAAAAGGTTCCTCAGTGGCTGGTTGCGAGGCGAGAGAAGAAATGTGACGACGCATCTGCTGCATCACATTGCCCGACATTTGGTGACTCGATTTTGTTGGCATACAAACAATAAACATACGCAGAAATCCCCAAATGCCCTCTGGAAAATACCGCCGATTTTCCAACCTCATAGAGAAACTCACCCAACTGATCACACACTTTTATGTTGGCCGATATCGAGTCATCCTCTTTAAAGCCGCATCTTTCGCGAGAAATGGCTTTTTTTGAAATATCTCTCTCGTTGCTTACGTTCTTCTAGGGTTGAACCTCTTTTTGGCTGAAGTTCAGAATTTCTCATTCCTACGATCATGAAACCCAAATGCCCTGGCAATCCTCTTGAACGCTATTCGTCACGTCGCGAATTTTTCTACGTCGGTCTGCTTGGCGGCCTCGGGCTGACTTTGCCGGGCTTTCTGCAAAAACAGGCTCAGGGTGCACAAAAATTCTACGAAACCAAGGAAGGCGTGGCGAAAAGTGTGATTCACATTTTTTTGCCAGGCGGCTTGGCGCATCAGGAGTCGTTTGACCCCAAACCACTCGCCCCTTCGGAATACCGTGGGCCTTTTGGTGCCATCGATACCAAAATCCCCGGCGTGCAGTTTGGCGAACTGATGAAACATACCTCGCAGATTGCCGATAAAATGACGATCATTCGCTCGATGACGCACGGCGAAGCCGCCCACGAGCGGGGCACGCACAACATGTTCACCGGCTACCGCCCATCACCTGCTGTGGAATACCCTTCGATCGGCTCGGTGGTCTCTCACGAACTGGGGGTCCGACATCAGCTGCCACCCTATGTCTGCATTCCTCAAATCCCCAATGAATTCGCCAATTCCGGCTACCTCAGCTCGGCCTACGGCCCCTTCGCTCTCGGAGCTGATCCCGCACAAGGCGGCTTTAAGGTGCGCGACCTCAATTTGCCCGATGGCGTGAGCGATGAACGCTTCCATCGTCGTCAACAACTTCTCTACACCGTGGATGATCATTTCCGGCAGTTGGAGAAATCTGATGAGCTGGACTCGATGGACGCGTTTTACCAACATGCCTACAAGCTCATTTCTTCGCAAAAAGCACGAGAAGCCTTTCATCTTGACGCCGAACCTGCCGCGTTGCGCGATCGCTATGGTCGCACGCAAGCAGGACAACGCATGATTCTAGCGCGTCGACTCGTCGAAGCGGGTGTTCGTTTTGTTTCGCTCACCGCAGGCGGCTGGGATCATCATGATAATATCAAGGCAGGCATCGAGGGCAATCTCCCCGCCACCGATGTCGCCATTGCGGCACTACTGAATGATCTCGATGAACGCGGTTTGCTCGACAGCACGCTGGTCATGGTGACCTCAGAATTTGGCCGTACTCCCAAAATCAACCCCACT
>JBDLWB010000163.1:0-24444 GCA_039804425.1 Verrucomicrobiota bacterium | reverse complement strand
GGTCGAAAGGCACAACCCCGTTCTTCCTGCGTCAAGTCAGGGGGCAAACCAGGAATGGTGTGGAGCTTTTCATGCTTCGGCTTGTTCGAAGGAATGCTCGCCAACAAGGCACGGGTATAGGCATGCTGCGGTGCCGCAAAAAGCCGATCACGCGTTGCCGACTCGACGATGCGACCCGCATACATCACATGAATGTGATCACACATGCCAGCAACGACGGCAAGATCATGCGTGATCAAAATCACCGATGTCCCCAAGTCACGCTGTCGCTCCCGTATCAAGTCGAGCACTTGCTTTTGCACTGTCACATCGAGCGCCGTCGTCGGCTCATCACAAATCAACAACTCAGGACGGGTGATCAAGGCCATCGCAATCATCACACGCTGACGCATGCCTCCCGAAAATTCATGCGGATAACTATGAACACGCAACTCTGGTTGCAGAATGCCTACTTCCGCCAAAGCAATGATGGCACGTTGCAATGCTTCTTTCTCAGACATCCCCGAATGCTGCACCAGAGGCTCGATCAACTGCGTCGACACTTTCAAATACGGATTCAACGAAGTCATCGGATCCTGAAAAATCATGCTAATCCGCTTGCCACGAATGCCCGCAAGTTCTCGCGGACTTGCTCGCAAAAGATCGATGCCATCAAACCATGCTTCGCCCGAATGAATCTTCCCTGGTGGTTGTGGAATCAACCCAAGCAAAGAATAGCACGTCACGGATTTTCCTGATCCCGATTCTCCGACGATGCCTAGCGTTTTGCCTTTTTCTAACGAAAAAGAAACATCTTCCACCGCACGAACGATTCCATTACGCGTGTGGAAACGAGTGCTGAGATGGCGAACGTCGAGGATCATGCTGTCGATTCAAGCAGCCTGCATTCTCCACCGCAAATGCAAAGTAGCATGAGATGCCGCATTTTGTGACAGTCATGACTGAGGCACTAGAGCCCCAACCCCATACCAAGACTTTGATAGATTTGCTTCGTCGCACTACTCTTGTTCAACGTGTAAAAATGCAATCCATCCACGCCCTCATCGAGCAACTCACTGCATTGCTGCGCCGCATAGTGAATGCCAATTTTTTCCACAGCTTCCGGCTCATCCTGCGCCCGCGCCAGAGCACGCAACAACTTCGCTGGATAGCGCGCTCCCGCAGCCAACTCGGCCATGCGTTTCATCGACGACAATGACGTTACTGGCATAATGCCCGCAATCATGGGCAGATCGATGCCTGCCAACGCACACCGGTCACGGAAGTCCAAGAAATCGTGATTATCAAAAAACAACTGCGTGCAAATGTAATCCGCGCCTTCCGCACACTTCGCTTTGAGATGATCCATTTCTACCAAGCGATTGGGGGTTGCGGGATGTCCTTCAGGAAATCCTGCCACGCCAATGCCAAATCCTCCGAGAGGATGACGACCAGACTCGTTGAACTCACGAATGAAGCGCACCAGATCGCTCGCATAGCGAAAGTCTCCTTGCGACCAATCGTAGTCGGCCTGCTGACGCGGGGGGTCCCCACGCAATGCCAAAATGTTGCACACGCCCAGCGCCGCATAACGCAAAAGAATCTGCTCCACCTCAGCCTTCGTGTGCCCTACACAAGTCAAATGAGGAATCGGCGGAATGGCAGTCGTTTCTTTAACCCGCGCCACCAATTGATGCGTCAACTCACGTGTGCCACCTCCTGCACCGTAGGTAATCGAAACAAACGATGGCCCCAAAGGCTCCAACTCACGGATGGTCTGATACAATTCCTCCGCACTCGCTTCAGTACGAGCAGGGAAAAACTCAAAAGAAAAACTCGGTTTCTTCTGTTGGAGAATGTCGCGGATGTGCATGTCTGCCGACATCATGACACAAATCAGAACGTCAATAAAGCGACAATTTGATAAAAGCTCCGCAACTTCTCCCCCCGTCATCGGTTCGAACCCATGAACCTCCAAACAGCATGAAAGCCTCGCTCCTATCCCTCGCCAGCATTCTTCTCGCTTCCCTCAGCGCGCAAGAACCCATGCCCGCCGAGCCAACACCCACCCGACCCGCGCAAAAAGGTGTCGCCCGCGAGCAAAAACGCCCCGGCGATTTTTGGAAAAAAGCCGATGCCAATCAGGACAAAATCATTTCCCGCGATGAATTTCTGACGCTGCCACGGATCGCCAAATTGCCAGCAGAAAAACAGGAAAAACTATTCTCCCGGCTCGATAAAAATGCAAACGGCTCACTCGAAGGCCCCGAACTTCGCCCAAGCGCACCCCCACAGGGCGCCAAAGGTCCTGATGCACGCGGCGGCATGCGCGGCCGCATCATGCCTCGCATCGCTGAGCTCGATGTCGATCAAGATCGCAAAATCTCCTTCGAGGAGTTCACCAAAGCGCCAATGGTCGCCAAGCTTCCCGAAGATCGTCAGCGCAAGATGTTTGAACAAATGGACCGCAATGATGACGACTTCCTCAGCCCCGATGATGGACCACCTCAGCGCCCAGGTCCTCCGCGCGATGGACGGCCGCAAAAAGGAAATGTCGGACCGAACGTTTTTGAGCGACTCGATGCCAACAAAGATCAATCGTTAGATTTTGCCGAATTCCAAAAATTCCCGCCTATCGCCTCTCTCGGCGAGGATGAACAGGAAGATCGATTTCAGAAAATCGATGCGAATACCGATGCCAAAATCGATGCTGCTGAATGGAAAAAACACCTCGATGCCATGAGCGAACCCGAGCGCAAACCCAAACGCCCGAAGGACCCGAATGCAGAACCCCAATCCAAACCTCAACCACCCGCTGAGCCCCAACCCATGGATCAGGAAATGGAATAAATCATCGACGATCATCCCCAACTATGACCCCACAAAACGCCGAGAGATAACGCTCGGCGTTTTTTGCTCAAGCGCGGATCCTTGTAGGGAATAAATCTCGACGCAAATTCTGCAAGGGCAATACAGTTCCGTGCGCACGTTTTTTGCGCAACAAACTGAGGTCGAGATCTGCGACCAAACAGCAGGGTTGACCAGGCAATGCTTGTGCTAAAATTCCATTGGCAGGAAACCCGATGTCGCACGGACTCGCAATGACAGACTCCGCATGATGATGCGCAAAGCCTGATCGCTGGCGGATCGAGCCCACACCACCAGCAGCCACTACGAACATCGTATTTTCAATCGCTCTCGCCATCGCACAGCGCGTCACGCGATGATGACCAGCAAGGTCATCTGTACAGTACGGGACACATAGTACTTCTACACCCGCATCCGCTAATGCACGAACTTGCTCAGGAAACTCGACATCATAACAAATCGTCACCGCTACTTTGGCTCCGCCCATCGTCATCACCACCAAGTCGTCACCAACGACCATTTGCCACTCTCCTTGTTCCCAGGGGGTGATGTGAATTTTATCTTGTTGATGCCTTTCTCCCGAGGGACCAACAATGCAACAGCGATTCCGCAACTGACCCGACACCAGCACGGGAAATGAGCCGCCGACCATCCACAGACGATGCTCTTCCGCCATGGCCCCCAATTTTTCCATCCACTCGCACTCACTCGGCCAAGCACCCGGTAATCCTGCGCCAAAATACTCGGGCAAAACGAGCAATTCCACTGCGTAATCGACCCGTGCCACTTTCACCTGCCAGGCCAACTCCTGCCAAAAATCCTCCGCCGAGAAAAAATCTCGGTGTTGCCATTGCAGAGCGGCGACGCGCAATCGATCGTTCATGGTGTGAAAATACCATTCCTCGGCCATCTGCAAAGCACAGAGTATCGTCAGCGACCAGGATACTCCCGAATGCGGAATGAGCGCATGTGGGGTTGCCCCAAAGGAATCGTCTGCCCCTTGCGAATCAGCAACTTCTGTGATTTGCCCCGATACAACCAATCGTCGTAAGCAATCACCTCAAGATCTGATCCCACCGCCGTGGCTTTGCCATTTTCGCGAAACCCGTGCGCGAGAAACATCTCATCGTTCTGGTAGAGCTTCTTGCGCCGCGCGTTGGATAAGATCAAGCCCGTCGTCGAGTCCGCAACCAAGCGCAAGGAAATCGGCATGCCTTCATCGAAATGCACTTGCATCACTCCTGAAAAATTTTCCTTCGTCCATTGATCGATGCGCTCTTGGGTCAAACGCAACATAGGACCTTGGTGGATGTAATCGCGATCACGCTGCAAATCGACACCGCGACACGTCACTGCGCGGATTCTCGTTTCATGCAGGGCAAAATCGGCCTTAAAGTCGGCAACACTCCACTCATCCTTGCGACGCAAGATTTTCGCATACGGTGGATTGACTTTCGCTTGTCGCGGAGAAATCGCCATCGATGCATGAGTCATCGCTCCTTGCACAGCAAAACTCGCAAGCGTGCCCGCAGCACGAGGGAAATGAACCACCATTTGCGTACCCTCCGCATACGGAATGCTCACGGTGCTACCAGAGGCATCGATGGTCGTTTTGATTTTTTCCGCCAACATCGGCGCAATCGTCGGCGCATGCTTCGATGGCAAAGGAATCACACAGGAAATCATTTTGACCTCACCACCCGCACGCAAGGTCGCAAGTTGCTGCAATCGATCAAAAGGACGCTGATCTTCGACTTTCGATGTCATCCCCGGCATCGGTGCTACATAGGCAAACACCTGCGTCACGGGAGTAGCACTGCCATCAGGCAAATGTCCGACGTGCGGTGTCGATAGCACCCAGTTTGGCCCGCGCGCCACGGTGTCATGCCAAACATTGTAGAGCAATGTCAGTGAAGCATCGCCCTGCAATTGAGGAGAGGCACGCAAATGATCCTCTACGACCAACACCCCATTGTGCAGCAAAGCGATCCGCCGCTTGCTCTCGATGCCCTCCACCTGAAAGGTTGAATACTCCACCTCGCCATACGCGAGATCCTTGTTCACACGCTTGGCCACGTAATCGCGCAACTCATACTTCGGACGATTCGGGTCCTTCAAGGTTGGATGCTTTACCACCACACGATTCGTTCTGTCGGCTTCCGGTTGTCTACCGACTATGCTCACCGTATGGGTTCCTTGATACAGATGATTGTCGATCCCACAACGCCGTAATGTCATCGCTTTCGACTGGGTAAAACTCACATCCATCAACAACGACGCCGCCTTAGGATGAGTGCCCGTGGCCAATACCAATTTGTCAGGCACCAACTGAATCTGCGCACGGCGCACACCGCGATCGAGCGCATAGCCCGGACCTTTGAGGCGAATGGTCGTATCGCACAAGGGCATATGGGGCGATGGCTTGGCATTCTTGACCTCAAAAAAATTCAAGTCATAGGCTTTCGGCATGAATGTCAGCGCTCCCTTGCCACGTCCATTCGTCATTTCATACTTGCGTGCTAAGTAGAGATAACCGGGATCACGATAGAATCGATAGGCAAAACGCATCATCGTGCCCAACCCGCCACCATTGACAAAGAGCCAGTCGACTGGCTTGCCATCGCGCTCTGATTTTCCTCCGACCGCCATGGATTTTCCGAAATTCGCATGCTCTCCATTCGCCAAAGCCATGCGCGCCATGCGATCAAAAATCATCCGAAAATGCGGCGCGCGCTGGATCTCATCGAGTTTTCCATGCAGGATGCCCCAGCGCAATACGATCCACAGATTGACCGAGCTATCGTAATGCGGCGCATTGTCCAGCTCGTAGCCCTGCAATGTCAATTGCGCCCATGCTGCATCAAAGGCATCGATGGTGTGAGGAAATTTCCCCGTGCCAGCATACAACAACTTGGTGTTCGATCCCACTTCCATGGTAATGCATTCTTTGTTGTAGCCCGATAGGAAATAAGGAAATTTCCGCGTAAATCCCCAGAAGCACGATTTGCCTTCGACAAAACGCGTCAGCAATTCTTCCAACTGTGCCGACCTCGTTGACGTAAAAGCTCCTGCTTCTTTCAGAACTAATGCCTCACGCATTGCCGTATTCAGGTCAGCGACATCACCGATATCGCGAATGCCATTTTTTTCTAACACTTTTTTCGCGCCAGCGATACGACGTTCGTATTCTTTTTGTGATTTGCTGACAGCCTCGTCCTTGAGCATCGGAAAGCCATAATCCGTGGCCAAGGTCAGCAAATCACGCGAGCTCGTGCGGTGGATCAAATCCTTCCACGGCTTTTGACCAGGAGCCTTCACAGCGGCAGCAATCGACGCAAAATGATCGTTCCATTTCTTTTCCAACACCTGCTCGCGCTTCGCAATGTCTGCTAATGAATCATCATGCGGCACGGCATCCAACGGATAAAGAAAACTGCTTTCGGCGGCAAATCCACAGGAAATCGACGCGAGCAACCAGATAGAAAAAATCGAACGAATCATAAGGCTTATGCCAGACTACGTCCACTCTGGGAAAAATCTGCCGTGTGCTTGCGAATCATGTCTTAGTTTGCTTGCACCATCTCAGCGAACGAGTTCCAACCGGGTTGGTGATCCATCGGATCGTTGCTGGTGATGACGACCGCTTGTTGGTTGGGCGGCAATACAATATTGGGCGCCGCGGGGATTTTCGGCACACTGCGATCGACATGGCTCAGGCGCAGACGCGCTTTGCCCAGATCCGATGGGTATTGCGGACGAACTTCCGCAGGCTTGCTTGCCGCGTTGTAGAATACTTGCCAATCCCGCTGATGAACCGTCGCTCTCAAGGACAGCAGATCATGAACCGATGACATGGTCACAGTCGCCTCACCTTTGGCCCAGATCGGCCGCACTTCCACGGCAACGAGAAATTCTTTCGCGCGCGCATGTTTGGTAAAAATCGTTTGATCTTTCCGATAGACTCGCAAGGTCAGCTCCGATGCCGGAAATTTCGGTAAGCGATAGGGAATCACATCCATCGTCACTTGCGCGTAGTTGCTATGATGCAAAATGATATCGAGCTCACCATAGCGATAATGTCGATCAGCGACTTTTTCCAAAGTCTTGCAAACTGCCGCGCCAGCGGTGCCAGCAGAAATCAGGCGCAGCACCGCATTGATCTCGGCAGCCACCGCACCGTCCTTTTTCGGCTTCGTCGATAACAATCCAACGATCCGATCCGGCAAACCGATCCAGATTTGCCGACTTTCCCAATCGCTTACTTTCCCTTGGTAGGCCCCGCCGCGTATGGTCGAGATATCAAACCGAGCTGATGAAGCGCTGTAGTTTTTTCCGGTTAGATACGACGATTGCAAGTTCGCACACAATTGCGCCCACGCAGTGCTTTGCACGATTCCTTTGGCATCCTTTGTGTCTTGTTTATCGATTTTCACTCGGGGCGTGACATTGACCAAAATCGAATTCACCCGACCATCAGGGTCATCCACGGTCATGCATCCCATCAAAGTTTCATGACCACCGGTGGTTTTCTCTTTCGCCGACTTCACATGCATGGTCGCCGCGTAGTTGAATCGACCATACCAAGCTCGCGGGCCATCGATATTGCGATCGACAATCGTATACCGATCGGGCAACGGACGCGGCACGATGCCACTGCGATACCAAGCCACCGCATCGCGATCCGGTGCTGTTTTGCCACGCACCAAGCCAGCGACATAGGGATTTTTGCTCGCTGATAAAATCAACTGATTCCCCCATTCTGTGCCAGTGCCAAAATTCCATCGATAGGTTTTATGAAAGGGCGATGTCCAAAACTCATCCGTGCGACCCATCACTGGGCCCTTCCACTGACTCGCCACCAACCCTTTGAGAATGGGTTGATGTTGACTGAGATCGTAAATTTTCGTCAACGAGTTCACCAAAGTTCCATGGTAATTGCACGAGGGATTGCTTTCGCCATTATAGGGAAATCCCCCATCAGGACGCATTTTGCTGAGTGTGATTTCCGCGTGTTTGATCACTTTCTGAATCACTTCCTGATTTCCATAATAATAACCAAATTGCAACGCAGCCACCATGCAGGCTGTTTCGATATTAAGATTCCAATTATTAGCACGTCGCATTTGCGGCCAAATGACGTCAAATGCCGCTTTGAGGCCAGCATCCCATTGCTTGCGCTGATTCGGTAGCAACAAATGAGGGCAAGCATGCAATAGCTCAATCACTCCACTAAATCCCTCTTCTGTAGCAAATTGATCATAAATTTCGGTCTTCACTTTCGTGCCTGGCTGCGCGTTAAGCAAAGCCGCATCGATGAACGCATTGGCTCGACGCAGCACACGTTTGAGCACTTCTGGATCACCTCGCAGCGCACTCGATGGATTAAGAAATAACCACAGATAGCGTCGTAATTCCTCTCCCGCGCCACGGGTTTGCAAACCTGGCATCACTACGCTTTCTGCAGTCGCACGCGGCCAAGGAGATTCTTGTTTCGCAAGATGAATTCTACCCCACTCGTTGAGCGCAAGCAGATACGGATTGTTGGTTTTTTCGATTACAGGTCGCAAAGCCGTGACATACTTCGCCTTCTTTTGCTCTCTGCGCAACATGCTCACGGCTGGCATGGAAATCCCTGTTTCGATATCTTGCAAAAGCAACTGACACTCACGTTCCATTTTTGCAGATCGGTTCGCTTGCGCACACTCATGCACCCATTCTAACAAAGACTTTTTGATCCGATCGGAACCGTTCGTCTCAGGCAGCGCCGCAATTTTTTTCTGCGCTTCGTCCATCTCTAACCCATACGCGGGCCGCAATAAACATGGTGCACTCAGACAGAGTAATATGAGCATCGCCCAGGATGGAAGTAACGAGGACGTCGGCAGCTTTTTCATCAGCGTGAGATACGATTCTGCGGAGCAATTCTATCAGACCCTATGAGATAAAACAAACGATGCCAATATCGCTGCCAACGATTCCGCCATGGTCTTGGCAAGGTCTTGATGGCCCATGAACGATCCTCTGCCAACGCCCTCAAGCGTTTTCCTGGATTGATCACCGTGGCGTGTTGACACAAGGTCAACATCGGCAAATCAGCGCAACTATCGGTGTAACCATGCGCGCATCGCAACTGCTCACCCACAAATTTTTCCGCGGGCAATTCACGACGCAACCGATGCACTTTTTCCCATCCCTTGTTGTTGATCAAATCAGGAAACAGTGGCAACCCGTCCTCAGGGACTTCTAATTTAGTGCCAAAGGAAAAATCAAAACCAAGCAATTGTCCTACCTCTTTGACATAGGGTTCGGGACTCGCCGAAATCAAAATGATCTGATCGCCTGCACGTCGATGCTCCTCAATGATGTCGCGCATTTCGGGCCATATCTGCTGCGGCACCCACTGTCGTGCGAAGCCCTGTGCGAGTTGCTCCATCTCTTCACGCTTGAGCTTCCACAAAAAACTTAAAAAAACCCGCTTCATGCCCTCAGCTCCCAGCACAGGGGTAAAAGGCGTCATCACGAGAAATAAGGGTAAATACCATCGACGCTGAGGATGCCTCTGCAATACATAGTGGCAAAACAATTTTTGCGTGTCCCACGGCAGTAGGGTTCCGTCAAAATCAAATAGTACGATTTTTTGCATGTTACATGAGTATGACTTGGGATTTACTGCGATACGGCAGACGCTTGTGGCAACTCGTCTTTCGACAAAACTTTTTCACACCACGCCAACGCCATCAAAGCATAGCCTGTGCCGTAGGCCTGATGGTAATCATAAAGTGGATAGTCCCACCACGAGCCATCTTTCTCTTGTCGAGTTAACATCACACGTGCCAACCCGCGCGCCAGCAAACGCTGTTTTTCTAACGACAGATGTTTGGCGCATTCGGTAAAATAATACACACCGTAGTAGTAGAAGTAGCCAGAAATTTTGAATGTGGACTCATGGGGGATTGGCTTTTTCCGACCATGATCCAACCATGATTCAAATTCCAAAAAATTCTGACACCAACGCTCTAACACTTCTTGTGTAATTTTTTCATCACCAAAGGCTCTCAGCGCCGCGTTGCAGGATTGGGAGCGAGCGAGTGAACCATTCCGTCGATTGATCTCTCCTTGCGGATGCAGTCGATGACCATGCGAATAGGCGTAGGTGAAATCAGGAAAGCGCTGACGCTGGATCGAATCGATGGTGGTCTTGATGACTTGTGAGTCAAGCATCACTCCCATCTCTTCACGCGCCTCGTGCATCGCCAGCAACATGGTCGCTGAAGTAAATGATGTCGTTATACCACTCGGCTTCTGCGTTTTGACTTCATCGAATAAATCCAAGTATCCCCAACCACCATTGAGATCCTCGTAACGCTGCGCTAAATCAATCTGCTGCTGAGCTAACTGCTTGAGCTTCTCCTGTCGCGCAGGATCCTGCTTGGCATGTTGATGCAAACGCGTCAAGGCACGCAGTCCATACGCATGTCCCCAAATATTGTACGTGGTGGTCATGTCGGCACGGCGCAATGCGGGCAAATCTCTCATGGCCCACTGCTCGCCGCGCGCGATCGCTTGTTGCACTTCTGTGCGCGCATCCTTAGCATCTAACAAGCCCGCTAAGGCCAGTCCCGTCGCGCCTGCGAGAAAGGCATCATGAGCACCAGGAAGTGGAGCGTATATGTTGAGCCCCTTTGTTCGTTGCGGACCACCAAAGGAACCGTTCGCATTTTGCTTCTTCACCAAAAAATCTACCCCTCGACCTTGCGCTTTTTTCACCGCGGCATGCGTCACTTGCGATTCGGGAACGAGCACTCGCGAGTCGACCCCGATTGCGGGCTTCTGCGCCAAGCAATCTCCGATCAACATCGCTACTAAAAATAATGATCGCATCACTGCGGAATGAATAGTTTTTGCCCTTCCTCTACTCCTTGGTCAATCTCGACCTGATCACCCCACATGCGAACGACTCGGACTGTCGCAGTCTTGGGCTTCTGATCATCGAGCAAGCACTCTACCGTCCAAGTGCCATTTTCATTCCAGCGTAGAGCCTTGCGCGGCACCATCAAGGCCGTGGTATTGCGGCAGACCAAAACATCGATCTGAGCCGTCATGCCAGCAACAATCTCTTTCCACTGCTGAGAGTCGTCAGCCGCTAGTACGATAGGATAACGCATGTCGGAGTGAGGAACAGCGGACAATTTCACCACACTCACTTTGATCGTCTCATCCATGCGTCCCGTCATCGTCGCGCATCCGACCTTACCCACTTGGAGAACACGCGCCGTGGCTTCGTCGACTGACGCATAAAATTGCAGCGGGCTCGATGCCGGAACAAAACTCGCAAAAGGCTTTTTCGGCAACACAATCTGCCCCGTTGCCATTGCTTTCTGCGCGTCGTTGATGGACCATCGGCCATCCTGCATCGTGCCGTAGTAAAACCAACCATCCTCCGGCGCGCGAATGATGAAGGAACTTTGCTCTTTCCGCAACTTCTCCCAATTCTGCCGCCTACGCTGCATCGCAAGGCGCGCCTCATCCCTCGCTACTCGCTTCAGTTCTCCCTGACGCGGCAGATTTTTTTCTGTCTGCTGCCACTCGGCCGCGGCGCTCTGCGCAGCACGCTTGAGCTCCTCACCTTCCCGCAGCAAGGAAACCTCGAGTTTGCGACGATGACTGAGCTTCGCCAAATCTAGCGAGATCTCCAATGCTTTTACGGTCTCGCGCTGCCGCTTTAAAATGATCTCTTCGGTGTTTTCCGTAAGATCATCCGCTTTGTACATTTTCTCCAACTGCACCAATTCCTCACGAGCAGATTCAAGACGCAGTTCTGTCTGACGGAGGGATAAATGAGCTTCAGTAGTTTCCGCCTCTTTTCGAGTTTTTTCAAAATACGCAAAGGCTTCGGCAGCATGTTCGGCTTTCTTCTTGGCCGCTTCGAGCTGACTAGGCAATTGCTCGTGAAATACCTGATACTCCACTTCGATATTCTGCAGTTGCAAAGCCGAACTCTCCATCGCGAGCTCTGCATCACGCAATTTTCTCGCGTAATCTTCGTCATCAAAACGCACTAACACCTCGCCTTTTTTGACCTTGGAACCATGAGGCAAAATATCCTGAATCGTAAAGTTTTGCCACTCCTCTGCTTGAACCACAATCGGCACGGCATGACGCGGCAAAACGGTCGCAGGAAAAGTGGGCCGTATGATCATCTCGCCGCGTTGCACTATACATGTGTCTGCGGCGAATCCCACGCTGCAGAACAAGCTCCATAATACTGTTGTTTTGATCGATGACATGATGGCGTTATGATCATTATCCCATTTATCCACGATCCTGCGCCTGTTTGCGCGCAAGCCAAATCGGATATCGACGCGGTTTTTTCGCCGCCGGATGACTTTCGACAAAATGCTCGACCACATCAAAACCGGCACGACGCAAACGCTGATACATGCCGGAAATGATACGATTGGCAGTGATCCCAAGCACGCCTCCTTGCTGCAAGGAATCACGCATCGCACCGAGCCAGCGCTTGTCGTCGATCAACAACTTGCCATTCTCCATCGGGCAAGCATCCGCCTGCAGCAAGATCGCATGCAAGCCGCCCTCCTCACGTGCCAGGTCGGATGGCGAAAGTTGACTTTTCCAGCGCACGCGCGAATCACGGAGATACTCGCGCTCCGCAAAAAAAGTTTTCTGCCACTGTGTCAATTCACGCACGGGTTCATAGATCGTGAACTCCGCTTTTTTCTGCGGCAAAGCACGAACCACAGCATCAGCTAAGGCACCCAAGCCCAAGCCCATCACCCACACCCGCGGTTGCCGTGCCGGACGAAAGGGATGCGTGCCTAATTTTGCCAATTCTTCTTCTGCCAATACATTCCCTGTGCCTGCCCACTGCTGACCATGCGCATGCAGATATCGTCTGCCATCATGTTCATGAAGTTCCAATGTGCTGCCATCAGCAAGTGTGGTTTGTGCGAGAATTATGCGTGGTTTCATCAGTTTATCATTGCCGAAGCGATTCGAGTCTAGTATTGATTTGACACCATGTCCAACGAACAATCCCATGATCCATCAAATGCTGCATACTCTTCTCAGCCCATGAGTGCCGACGGCAAGCCACCCGGTGCTGATAAAAAAGTCCTTGCTGGAATCTTCGGCATCATTCTGGGAGGACTCGGGATTCACAAATTCATACTCGGTTATACCAAAGAAGGCCTTATCATGCTGCTCGTGAGCTTGTTGGGTTCACTGCTCTGCATTCCGACCTATATCATCATGATCATCGGACTGGTCGAAGGCATCATCTACCTGACAAAATCCGACGAAGAATTCTCCCGTATCTACATCCAAGGCCGCAGGGGCTGGTTCTGATTTTATGCCACAAGACCGCAGATTCATCGAACTCTGGCTGCGTCGCACGCGAAAGGAACTGATGGTCAGCGGTCGACTGGCGGAGGTGACATTGCTACTCCAACAGCAAGCGCCGATCGACCAAGCGCCGCGCAACTGGCATAAGGATTTGCTCGCCTTGCTCGACGGTTCTTGGGAGCCGACCATGGATGATCTTATCACCCTCGACGGAGTGCTCGCGCGACCCAAAAAATCGCCGCGACCCAGCGAGCAAGCCCGTTGGTTCTAGCGCTTTGCTTCAGCGCCCCACTGCTGACGCCACTCGGCAGGCAAGCGCCGTGGACGGCCTTCTGGCATTTGTACTAGCGCCAAGGCCTGACGGGCTTTGATCAGCACCGCGCCATCGCTCTCACGCTTCATCACAAATTCACACCAAAACCGCGCACCTTCGATCTCCGCCAAAGCACCATCGATTTGCAGCCAATCCCCCAACTTCGCAGGTGTCCGATAGTCCACTTCCGTCCTCACCACAACCGGAAACAACTGGGTTTGCGCCATGGTTGGCAAATCCATCCCCATCAGCGCCGCCAACCGCGTGCGGCAAGTTTCGATCATGCGTAAATACGCCAAATTGTGCACCACCCCACCACAATCGGTATCAAAAAACATCACTTCTTCTCTCGTCTGAATGGTTATCGCTGATCTCACAGCGCCAACCTGACAAAATCACCAAACTTTTGCAACATTCCGGTGTTTTTTCTCGTAACCTCTATTGCACTCTTCATCGCCATGAAAGTCAGCCACCTCATCACGCCGATCTCCGCTGTGCTGCTTCTCGCCGCGTCAACGAGCTTTGCTCGCTTTATCCCGCCTCACGATAACCCTCCATTTCGTCGCGATCAGTTGCCGATCGATGTCGCAACGATGAAGCAACTTTCTGCCCAACTCACAACGCTGTGCCTAACGCTGGACTTCAAAGATCCATCACAACAACGGATCGCCGCACAATTCCTCGCCATCGCCCAAGCGCTCGATCCCATCAATCGCGCCGCCCAAGATGCCGTCGATCGCTTTTTGAAAGACACCCCCGTGCCGCCCCCCAATCCTGCAGAAATCACCCTAGCGAAATCAAAAGCATGGCGGATCCAAGCATGGCTCGCGAGCGACGAAGCTGGCCCCGATGCCGCTCAGCTCGCTCAATGCCTGGGCGATGTACTGGCCCGTGTCGATCCGAACCACCCCTCAGCAAAAAGCCATGAAAGCGACCAAGGCTCATGGGCCGAGTGGGTTGCCGCCTTAAAAGAATTTCAGACCGAAGTCGCTACCGCTGAGACCACCCCCGCGCTTGCTGAAGCCACAACACCATCGGCCGAGGAAATGCTCAAAAATGGCACAACAACGCCTACCGAGCAACCCACTCCCACGGTTCCCACTCCTGCGACTTTCGCCCTCAAAGAAAGCTCCATCCGCACACCACTTTTTCTCATGGATGCCAAGCAGGAGCGTAGCCTGCTAAAAGTCGCACAAGTCCATCTCAAATGCGGGATTGATGAACAATATCCCGACTTCCGCTACGATTTTAAAGATGCCGATCCTGAGCGGATGCGCCCCATTCTTCGCATGATCAATCAAGCCACCGTGCCTTGGCTCAAAAACCAAGGCTCCGGTCTACCCACCGGTGGCGTCATCGGACTCTCGCTTTTTACCCAAAATGCTTACCCTATCGCCCGCAATGGCGAAAACCTCTCCGCCGCCGCAGCAGTTCTTGCTCATGCCGCGCTCACCGGAAAGGAACCTACTGGCATTGTCCTTGGCATCATTCGACCCGATGGCAAATTGCAGATGCCCGCCGATGGCTGGGCCATGATCCGCCTGCTCGCCTCTGCCCCACCCTCACGCATCGTCATTCCCCGCAGCGCTGCTGAACTCTTGCCAGGCATGCTGACTCTTGATGAACTGGGCTTTTTCATGAAGCACGACGTTTTCGTTGCAGATCAAATTGATGAACTCATTGCCTTCAGCCTCAAAGATCCTGACCCCGCAACAGCCGCGGCACTTGCCACCTTCGCGAGCATCCGTGCCAAGTCCACCTCAAGCATCGGCGCCTTTGTCGCCAATCCTTACGTTCGCACAAAATTAGAAAGCACCGCCAAGGACGCGCCCAAATTCGCGTCGGCGCAGTACCTACTCCTCCAATCGACAGGAAAGCGCCCGGCCCAACTGCCCACCAAGGTAGCCGCCTACGAAATCCGCAGCGCGATCGCGCCCTTGCAGCAAATCATGCATGAAATGAACGCCGGCAACCGTCAAAATTGGCAAAGTGGCCGACTGCTGGAGGCCCACGAAGCAAGCCGCAAGGCTCTTGACCCGCTCGAGCGTCTGATTTCTTCATCGGAAAAGGAACTGTACCAGCAGTCGATCCATCTCGCAAACACAGCTCGGACCCTCGCGCGCGCGATGAAAAAAGTCGGCAATCAAAGCAACGGCACGGGGAATTTTCACGACAAACTGCTCAATGAATCGTTCAAAGCCCTCAACAATGGACTGCCGGATCTCGATCAAAAACTGAACCGAATCCTCGCTGCAGGAAATGACAACCGCCCACGTTTTGAGTAACTTGAAAGAATGTACACAAAAAAGCCGTTGCGCGTAGCAACGGCTTTTTTCGTAAAATGGATCAAAGATGAGGCATCAGTTGACTGCCACAGCAGAAGAACCCGTTTCGCCTGTGCGAATGCGGATCGCTTCTTCCACATGGGAAATGAATACCTTGCCGTCACCGATTTTGCCGGTATTCGCGCTCTTCACGATAGCTTCCGCTACCAAAGAGGCTTGGCCGTCATCAACGATGATGTCGATTTTGACTTTGGGAAGAAAATCCACAGTGTATTCAGAACCGCGATAAATCTCGGTGTGACCTTTTTGGCGACCGAAGCCTTTGACTTCAGTGACTGTCATACCCTGCACGCCCACTTCAGCCAGGGCTTCTTTGACTTCTTCCAATTTGAATGGTTTGATGATTGCTTCAATTTTCTTCATGATGGTTCAGGTTGTTTGATGGTGATAGCAGAGAACGTGCCAAGTGCGAGTCAGTAAATGTAGTCTCGTATCGGAATCACGACTTAGCAAGCCAAAAATCGATTGATCCAGTACATTGCCCAGGTCGTGCAGGCTCATCAAGCCCCTTGGACCTGACCATGCATGACCATGGTCATCGATACCGCATCAGCAACCTGAGGTTTGTAACTCTGTAAAAAAATCTCAATTTCTCCCATCAGCCGCTCACAACCTCGATCCCATTTCTGTGCTTGCCGAATTCGTAACACGGTCTCACGCGCCTGCACGACATGGATTTCCAGCGCGCCTGCCGCCGACAGATCGTCGATCTCTCGTCGCAACAGCGAAAACAAGCTGAGCTCGAAACAGCCATCCTGCTCTTCCACCAATCGCAGCAAACTCAGTGTCACCGGCGGCGCGAGTGGCATCAACTCGCGCGCAATGTTTTCACAACCAATCTGCTCCAACATCCGCCGCATTTTTTCATACAAAGCCGTCAAGGGCAACAAACGCAGGGAGCATTTATTCTCTAAGTAATGAAAAATCCCTTGGCAAATTTCTTCGACAAACGGGAAATCCTCGCGCTCAGCACGCGTCATCGCGCGCTCTAAAGCGGCTCGAAGCCACTGCGAGTCGTAGCAGCTGACCTGATAGCGGCCAACTTGAAGAACGGGACGATTGCCAATGAGTGCGATCACAAGTGATAAGAGAAAAAAGGAATAGAAAGGTTAATCTTTGAACAGCCGACGTTGCAACGGATCACGCGCCGCACGCCGCTCCAATGCTTGAATTTCATTGATGAACTCACCAACGTTGTCAAATTGACGGTAGACAGACACGTAACGCACATACGCCACAGGATCGATGGAATGCAGCTTGTCCATCACCTTCGCGCCAATGGTCGCCGACGGAACTTCCGACAAATGATCTTTGTGCAAGTCCGTCAAAATCTCTTCTACCGCACGATCCAGTCGGTCCATCGCCACAGGACGCTTCTCACAAGCTTTGACCAAACCACGCAACAATTTCTCGCGATTCAAGGATTCGCGCGTGCCGTCACGCTTGACCACGCGCAACTCCGTTCTCTCGATTTGCTCATAAGAAGTATAACGGTAGGAGCACATCAGACATTCACGCCGCCGCCGAATGGTGGTCCCGTCCTTCGACATACGAGAGTCGAGAACTTTGTCTTTGAGAGAACCACATTGAATGCACCGCATAAACCGCAAATGTTGCGGCCGCTACCTTACGAATCTAGATCTGGTAGTGTCAAAAAATTTTCTATAGCAGAAATAGTGCCTTGCATTCATCAGGCCTCTCGACCTGTTGCGATATCTTGCAAAGCTTAAACAAATCGCAATTGACCGAGAATGCTCGACCTCTCACATCCCCACTTGCCAGCCTCTCTCGATCACACTAGGATGTTTTGCATGAAATGGCTGATCTGTTGCTTGCTTTGCAGCCCAGCACTTGATGCGGCCGATTTCAGCCTCGCGCGGCGTGAGTTCCTCCGCGCTTTGTTGGCGCAACAACAAGTCGACAGCGAAGCGCAACAAATCCATTTGCGCCGTGCCCAAGCCGCCGACCCTGGTTCGCTCGTGCTGACTCAACGCGTGGCTGACATAGCCATGCAGCAAGGCGACATCAAAGCAGCCTCTCGCCTTTATCGCGATCTCGCAAAGCAACGCCAAGATCTGCTCGCTGCGCAATTTCTCTACACCGACTTCCTTCGCGCCCAGGGGCATGACGATGACTTTGCGCTCAACCTCGCCACGAAGCACTTGGAATCACTCCAACATCAGTATCCCGCCCACCCAGAAGTGACCGAACGACTCCTGCGACTCTATCAACAACGCGGTTGGCGTGAAAAATCAGAAGCGCTATTTCAATCGTATCAAGCGCACCCACAAGCCGACCCTCGGATCGCCCAGTCGTTTGCTCGCTTGCTCCGCGACCAAGATGATCAACAATCGCGCGCGCAGCTCGATGCCATGTATCGCGAACGCCTCAGCCTCACTCCTCAAGATGCTCAGCTCGCGCGCGATGCGGCCGAGCACTTTCGTCAAAGCGGTCGAATCGACGAAGCGATCACAACCTTGCTCGCTCATGTGCGCGCCGCGCCGAGCTCACTCGACCTACGCGTGCGACTCGGTATTTTGCAACTGGCTCATCAACAAACTGCGAAGGGGGAGAAAACGTTGCTCGATGCCATCAGCATCGATCCCACATTGGTCGTCGCGCATCAAGCCCTCGCAAAACTCTATCAGCAACAACGTCAACCCAAACGAGCACGCAAGCACCGCAGCGAGATGCTGCAACTCCGCGGCGGCGATGCCCGTGAATTTGCGCAATTGAGCGAAGAATATCTGCAATCTAAAGAATTCCAACCGGCCTGTTCTTTGCTTGAAAAAGCCGTTCATCGCTACCCAGAAGATCGCGATTTGCTCTACCTCAGCGGCATTGCGCATGAGCTCGCCCGGAGCCCCGCTCCGAAGGTGCTGCATTTCTTTCAGCGTGCCGAAAAAATCCCGTCAGACAGCCCTCCGACCCCGCGATACCAATACCATAGTGCCATCGCCCACTGGCAATCCGGCGAAAAAGAAGCGGCCGAACAGCGTCTGCGTGCTGCCATCAAACAATACCCCGCCGAAGCCAAGGAGGAAACCATCACCGCGCTGCGTCTCCTTGCTTCTTGGTGGCAAGAACAAGGCAAACACCCGTCCGCGGCCCAGGCCCTGCTTCGCCGTGCCGAAATGCTCGCAAGTCCTGAATAAAGCTGACCACTGAAAAACGGGCAAGCGTTGCGCTCGAAAACCCTTAGGACTCCTAGCTCGCTGTCACTCACATCGGTTCACAAAAAAACCACACCCCCGAGAGAGTGTGGTTGGAAAAAATGGGTATTGTGCAACGTCGGGGATCAACCCCAATCGCCACCACCGCCGCCGTAGCCACCGCCACCGCGACGATCATTGCCACCGCGATAGCCGCCACCGCCGCCACCACCTTTGTAGCCACCGCCACCGCCGCCTTTGTAGCCGCCGCCACCACCGCGACGCTCGCCGCCGCCTTTGTAGCCACCACCGCCACCGCCTTTGTAGCCGCCGCCACCACCGCCACCTGAGCGTGGTTCACGGGCCTCAGCGGCATTGATGCGCAAAGCACGGCCTTGGTAGTCTTGGTCATTCAATGCGGCAATCGCTGCATTGGCACCCGCTACTTCGCCCATCGAAACAAAGGCAAACCCGCGTGGGCGGCCTGTTTCACGGTCGGTCACGATTTTGACTCGTTCAACGGTGCCGTAGGGGCTGAAGAGTTCGGTGATCTCGTCTTCAGTAGCGGAAAAGGGCAAATTGCCCACATAGATATCCATAATAGTAACTGTAATAAAATACGCTGTTGTGTTAACACTACAAAGGCCAACAGCGAATAGACCCGAGAAGCGACCACAGCAATGCTGCCGTGGGACGTATGCGTTTTAGCACTTGAGAGATCATGCCACAAGCAAAAAAAATGCGAATTGCTCAAAAGAATGGATTGATCGCACCTCTCAGCCCCTAGCCCACAACCAATAAACCCAATTTTCTGAATAAAGCATTGGATTTTTCGTCACATTTCGGTAGAAAATTCGTATGCCGATTTGTCGTATCACCGTCTGGAAGGTCATCATGATGGCATGGGCTGCCTCGCTCGCCATGCTTTCCGGCCAAGTGCAGCTCGATGCGCAAATCCTCGGGAAAAGCCTTGGCGGATGGTCCGTGAAACGCGGACGCGCAGCCGAATACGAACTTTCAGGCAGCAAGTACCGCACCTACAAACCCGAAGTCACGCCAACACCGGAAGGCGGCATTTTTGTCTCGGTCCGCATCGATTACTGCCGCGGCATGTTCTCGAGCAATGATTTTGCCACGTTGGAAATGACCTTCGGCCCGCAAGGAACTCTCACCAGCACGCAAAGCAGCATTGCCATCCAAGGAAGAAAAATCACCAGTGACCTGATGCGCACATCACTCAAAATCGGCGAAACGCAAGGAGCGGTCGGCGCCGCCGTGAAAATGGGCGGTGATCTCGTCGCCGACCTCACGGAAAAACTCTCGCGCGAAAATTTGGTCGAAGCAGGCCGCGTCACGTTCCCTGCCGCAGTTCGCCACAATTTCAATAAGGTCTTCCACTCGGTCTCCTACACCGCCCCCGTGCAGGCCCCAATGCTGCCCGAAGCGAAACCGGCCCAAGCTGGCGCGAATCTCGATTTCCGCAAACCCTAAATCCCTCCCCCGCGACGGACGCGATACTCGTTGCCACGAACGATTTTCTCTATTGGCAGATGCCATTTCTCCATGTAATTTCGCGTTCTTCTCATCATGAAACAATATCATACGATTGGCCAAGATCGATTTCCCACCAGCACTGCCATCGTCATCCCCGGCCGTCTGAACCTCGCCGATCTCTCTGTGTTTCGTGAACGCTCCCAAGGCCGCAGCATCACTTGGCTCGTGGAACAGGAACATGGCATCGATGAATCCCTAGCGAACGCCATCAAGGGCGACCCGAAGTTGCTTTTTTCACATCTCGACGACCCGAGCGTTCTGCGCGAAACCTTGCAACCACTCCACGCTTCACGCGGACTGCTCGTCTATCTTCCAGGCCGCACGGTTGCTCGGCTGAATGAACCGTGCCAGATTCCTTCACCAGTGTTGCGTTTCCTTTGCCAACTCGGGCTTCCAATCCTACCAGTGGCCATTGATGTCCCCCACGAGGGCGGCTTTGCGATCGATCGAAGAAGCTCGAAGCCCGAAGGCGTCATGGCTTTTGCTGAGCTCATTTCCGCCGCTGACGCCACCCCAGCGCGCTATCGCGAGGGCTTGCTGCAAGCCGCAGAACAAGCCTTTTCTCAGCGCGGATTTCTCAAACAAAGCCTTGGCATGAATCTGCTGCGCGGTTTGAAAGCTTTCGGCAGCAAAGCAAAAATCCATGATGGCACGGATGACTCGGAACTGAGCTACGACAAGGTCCTCGCAACGGCCATTGTTCTCGCAAAAATCATCCGCAAGGAAACTCACAAAAAACGTGTCGGCATCGTGCTACCTCCCGGCAAAGCAGGCCTGATTGCCAATGTCGCTGTGATTCTTGCCGGTAAGGTGCCGGTGAATTTGAATTTTACCGCGAGCCTAGAATCGGTTCGTTCTGCCATGCGCCAAGCAGATCTCGACCGCGTGGTGACCGTCGACTCTTTTGTCCGCAAGTTCCCTACTTTTCCATGGCCCCCGAATCGCGACTTGATTTTGATGGAGCGGGTCTTGCCTCATTGGAAAAAACAAATCGGTCTCTGGTTCGCGCTGTCGAAGCTTCTGCCCGTGCCACTCCTAGGAATCTGCCTGCGTTTGCCCGCCACTAAACCGAGCGATGAGGCGGTGCTGTTGTTCACCTCTGGATCCTCTGGCGAACCGAAGGGCGTTTCCCTCAGCCATCGCAATGTTTTGGCGAATGAACTGCAATTTCACTCGCGGCTCAATTCCGCTGCCGGCATGAAAATTTTTGGCTGCTTGCCACTCTTCCACTCCTTCGGCTGCACGGTCACTTTGTGGTATCCCATCTTGGCCGGTTTGAATCTTGTCACTTATCCCAGTCCGGTGGAAACGAAACGCATCGCCGAACTGATCGAACGCCAGAAGGTGCAAATCCTTTTAACCACTCCCACATTCCTGCGCGGCTTCATGAAACGCATCGAGCCCGAGCAATTGGCGTCGCTTGAGTTGGTGGTGACTGGAGCCGAAAAGCTGCCAGAATCTTTCGCTCAGGGCTTCGCTGAAAAATTTGGCATCACACCCCGTGAGGGCTATGGCCTGACAGAAACCTCCCCCGCCACCAATGTCAATCTACCCGATCTCCCGAGCCCGCAAGGCTGGCCTGTCATTCCCTCGAGTCGCGCAGGCACTGTCGGCCCATTGCTTCCCGGCATCGCCCTGAAGGTCACGGACCCTGTTACGGAAAAACCCATCAGCATTGATCAACAAGGCATGATCTGGCTCAAGGGACCGAATGTTTTCAACGGCTACCTCGGCAATCCAAAGAAATCCGAAGAGGTCCTACAACAAGGCTGGTTCCTCACCGGGGATATCGGCCGCATGGATGATGACGGCTTTCTCATCATCGAAGGGCGCCTGTCACGCTTCTCGAAAATCGGCGGTGAAATGGTGCCTCATGAGCTGCTAGAGCAAACGATCTCGCTTGCACTTGGTCTCGATCAAGAAAGTGAAAGACGCATCGCCGTGGTGGGTGTGCCGGACGAGCAAAAAGGCGAGGCCATCGTGCTGCTCTCCACGGTTGCCAGCATGACACTGGAACAAGAATGCATCGATCTCCGCTACAAGCTGCTCGATGCTGGATTGCCCTCGCTCTGGTGCCCGAAACGCATCATGCGCATCGAGGAGATTCCCATTTTGGCATCGGGCAAACTCGACATCAAAACCTGCATCGCGCTGGCCATGGGCGAGGAGCCTTAACCGGGCATTTTCCAATCGACCGCACACTGCTGCTCGTGGCCATTGCGATCGGCAAATTTCACGTAGCCGTTTGCCACGCCATATTCGTGCACCAGTTTGGTCACCTTGACGTCGTAACAGCAATACTCCGCAATCTTCAACAACGGCGCCGGATCTCCCGTGCGCTTGTGCTCTTGCCACCATTTGAGCGCATCGAGACCATCGGCCGTTTTCCCCATGCCCAGCGAGGCAGAAGCAATGGAATCGAGCTTCAACCGATGCCCTAGGGTCTTTTCAACATCCACCAACATGTCGAGATTTTGAGTCTGCTCCAGCAAATCGAAGACCGTGTAGGCCTGCAATACCCCATAGTCAAAGCCGATGTGGTTGAAGCCAACTACCAGATCAGCCCGCGTCAACTCTTGCACTAGGGCTTGCATCTCACTCTCTTGGTAAATCGTATATTGCCCCGTCGCGGTGGAGTAGGTCACACCTACGGACACACCCATTTTGTGCTTTTGTGAAAATCCGCCGACATCACTAAAACTCTTCTGAGTCTCGAGGTCGAAGTAGACAATGTTTGGCATCGCAATGAGCCTAGCGATCCGCCACCAACACGCAAGCCGGAAGCAGCAAAAATTTGTTCGCAAATTGTCGGAAGAATGATAGCTTTCGCCCGGTTTTTCCGTAAACCCAACACTCCTATGCTGAAGCTCCGATTATTCCCCATACTCCAAATCGCTACGATTTCGCTGGCCACCTTGCTGAGCAGCGAGGCACTCGCCGCCCGCAAGATCGTTTTCCTTGCTGGCGCACCAAGCCACGGCCCCGGCGAACATGAATTCCATGCCGGTTGCCAATTGCTGGCGAAGGCGCTGAATGAAAGCAATCTCGACATCGAGGCCACGGTCATCCGCGGCTGGCCCCAGGACCCTTCGGTGCTCGATGGCATCAAGGGACTGGTGATTTATGCCGATGGCACCAGCGTCGTCGGCAAAGGTTGGGAGAAGGTCGACCAACTCGCCAAAAGCGGCGTCGGTCTGATGTTCATGCACTACGCTGTCCACCCCAGCCCCGAACAAGGAGAAAAATACTACCGCCCTTGGATCGGCGGCGCATTTGAGGACAATTTTTCGGTCAACCCTCACTGGGTGGCGAATTTGAAGGCTTTGCCCAATCATCCCGTCTCGAATGGCGTGGAGTCGATCGTGGAAGCTTTCGATGAATTTTACTACAACATGCGCTTCATCCCCGATCGCAGCCAATTGCTCGATCTCGTCGTCGCCACGCCGACCCGAGAAAACATGAAACGCTACAACAACATCTGGAATGAACACGGCGTCGCCGGTCTCGGCAAACAACAGACGCTCATGTGGGGCATCGAGCGCAAGGACGGCGGTCGCGGTGTCGGCTTTACCGGCGGTCACTACCATCGCAGCTGGTCCATCGATGGCTTCCGCAAGATGGTGCTCAATGCCATCGTCTGGTCGGCCGGTCTGGATGTGCCGAAAAATGGCGTGCCCTCGAAACCGCTGACGGTCGAGCAACTCAATGCCAATCTCGATGACAAAGGATCCTCCGCGCGCCTCGCCTTGGTCAATACTGAGGAATTCAAAAAATTGCCTACCGCTGCCGTAGACACGGCTCGCGAAGCAAAGTTTCCGAAATCGCCCAAGGCAAACATCGATGCTGCACGCGCCATGGCGGAGGATGAAGG
>JBDLWB010000162.1:0-3550 GCA_039804425.1 Verrucomicrobiota bacterium | reverse complement strand
TGATCAAAGAGCAAATCCGCATCGCTGCGGGCATGCCGCTTTCCGAGCACGTGCTCAACGCTTCGCCACGCGGTCACTCGATTGAATGCCGGATTAATGCGGAAGATCCTTACAACAACTTTACGCCCAGCCCTGGCAAGATTGACCTCTGGTATGCTCCTGGCGGTAAAGGTGTGCGTGTGGATACTCATGTCTATTCGGGCTACACCGTGCCTCCTTACTATGACTCGATGATTGCGAAGCTGATTGTCACTGCGGCCACGCGCGAAATCGCGATCGCACGAATGAAGCGTGCGTTGAGTGAGTTCATGATTCGTGGCATTAAGACAACGATTCCTTTCCAAATGGAAATCATGAATCATCCCGACTTTGTCAGTGGTCACTACGACATCGGCTGGGTCGGCCGTTATCTCGAAGAGAAAAAGCTCTAACGAGGATGCCGATGGCTGACGGAGTGCTAAATCAAGCCTCCGTAAGCCACTCGGTATCAATCCAATCTTGCTGGTGAATCACTTCCGCGAGAATGGGCAATTGCACCAACTGCGGAATGCTGTGCTTGTTGGAGATTGTAGCGGTATCAAATTCATCGACGAGATGATTCATGATCAAACCAAGCAGATCCATCTTGCGCGAACGAATCGCTTGGCAAGAGAGCACCGTGTGATTGATCGCTCCGAGTTTGTTGGCAACGACCAATATTACGGGTAGACCTAGGTCGACAGCGAAATCGGCCATTGAATAGTTGAGGTTAATGGGTACCTCCCAACCACCGCAGCCTTCGACAATGACCAGCTCGTGTTCGGCGGCAAGCGCGTGATAGCCATCGAGCAAAGGCTGCACATCGATGGTGACATTTTCCAGCTGTGCGGCGACCCAGGGAGCGACTGGGGTTTTGAGCCACAGTGGGTTGACCTTTTCCAATGCAAGACCACCCGAAGCGGCGGCGAGAATGTGAGCATCATCGCGATCGCCGCAAACGATGGGCTTATAGCCAACCGCATCAATGCCGTCGGCGCGCAGCGAATCGAGGAGAATTTTGGTTGTATGAGTTTTACCGACACCGGTGTCATTACCGGCCATGAAAACATTTTGCATAAGAGATTAAGGCGATTTGCGAGAGGTTGAGGAAGATTTTTGAGAAGGTGGCTTTGTTTCTTCTTGTTCGATCACAGGATTGGCACGTGGGGCATTTTCGATCATCGCTTTATCGATTTTCTGTTGCAGAATCGAAACTTCCACCAATTTTTGTTGTAGTTCACGTTGTAAGTTTTCTTGGAGCAATTGCTGATCGCGAGCACGTTGCGTAATGAAGCGAAAACCCACACCTTCACTAATGTGTTGATGGATCATGTACCAGATCGCAAAAGCCGCTGCGAACGAGGCGATCTTAGCGGGCCAATTCTTCGTTAGGAGCGTTTTCATCGAAAGTTGAGTTGATTATGAATGCCGATTCTAAGCGTTGACGGAAGTCATCACCGCCCGTGGTACGGATCAGTTCGCCATCGATGCACAGTGAGATCGATCCCGTTTCCTCTGAGACCACGACGATCACGGCGTCAGTTTCCTCGGAGAGTCCAATGCCCGCACGGTGGCGAAGTCCAATCGAGCGGTCGCCGAGTTCTTTAGGGCTAACAGGAAAAACACAAGCCGCTCCGGCGACACGGTCTTGGGCAATGATCATGCCTCCGTCGTGCAGCGGAGCTTTGGGATAAAAGACCGAAAGCGATAGCTCTGGCGAAAAAATGGCATCCAGCTTGACGCCGGTATCGAGATACTGCCGCAGGCTAATGCCGCGCTCGATGGCAAAGAGCGCACCGATGCGTTTTTTCGACAGCGTGATCACGGCATCGGCGAATGTTTCGAGGAAGGCGAGCTTGCGGTTGTTTGAGAATAAAAACAATCGACTGCTGCCCAGCTTGGCGAGAGCGTTGCGCAGTTCTGGTTGGAAAATCACGATCAATGCCAGTGCCAGAGCCGCCGCAGCGCGGGTGATGATCCAACCGATGACTTCAAAGGAAAAGAGCTGAGAAATCAGTGTGAAAAAAATCAGGATCGCCGCAAGAGCCACAAGAATGCGCGCACCTCGCGTCGATTTGAAGGCACGAAAAATCTGATAGATGCCAAGAGCGAGAATCAGGATCTCGATGGCATGCCGCCAATGTTCGGTAATCCATGTTGCAACATCATTCATGCAGCTACCTTTATTTCATTCCGCAAGTTCTGTCACTGGCAATTTCCCTCGATGACTCCGTTTTCTCATCCATTGAGCTTCGCAAGGGCTTTGGGCAAGAAAACCCCGTCTTTGCGGATCAGTTTGCCATCGAAGTAGATTTCGCCGCCACCCATTTCCTTGCGCTGGATGCAGACCATATCCCAGTGGACCGATGAACGATTGCCGTTGTCGGCTTCTTCATAGGCTTGTCCTGGTGTGAAATGGAAGGAGCCGGCGATTTTTTCATCGAACAAAATGTCGCGCATGGCGTGATGAATGTGGGGATGAAAGCCGAGGGCAAATTCGCCAATGTAGCGCGCGCCTTCATCGGAATCGAGAATGCGCTGCAATTGCTTGGTTTTGTCGCCCGCTTCGGCTTTGACGATTTTGCCTTTTTCAAAGGTCAGGCGAATGCTGTCGAAGGGAATGCCCTGATAAATCGTCGGCGCATTGTAGGAAATGACTCCCTCCACGGAGTCTTTCACAGGGGCCGTGAAAACTTCGCCGTCAGGAATGTTCATTTTGCCACCGCAAATGATGGCGGGGATGTTTTTGATCGAAAAACGCAAGTCGGTGCCGGGGCCTTTGATGTGCACTTGATCGGTCTGATCCATCAGTTTTTTCAAAGCATTCATCGCGGGGGTGAGGGCTTTGTAGTCGAGCAAGCAAACGCGGAAGTAGAAGTCTTCAAATGCCTCGGTGCTCATGCCGGCTTGTTGCGCCATCGATGCCGTCGGCCAGCGAAGCACGCACCACTTGGTGTGCTTGATGCGGTAGTCGATGACCGGCCGCAATTGCGCCGCGATGAGCTTCATGCGGTTCGCTGGGACGTCGCTGGTTTCGGCGATGTTGTGAGCACCGCGGATCACAATATAGGCATCCATGTCTTTCATCTCATGGAGCAAGTGTTGCGAAACCAGTTGATACTGTTCCTCCGTGGCTCCCATCGCCATTTCGCGTGAGAGCCGCGACGAATGAACTCGCAGAAAAGGGATGGCGCCGACGGCACGCGCTTCGCGAATCAGGGCGAGGCCGATGCTGTCGGGGGAGTCATGCAGATCAATCAGGACTTTTTCGCCTTTTTTGAGCGAAGTCGAGTAACGAACAAGTTGTTTGGCCAGTTGATCAATGCGAGCGTCGTGCATGCAAGGAGCATGATGCAAAACGGCGAGAAGGTCAAAGCGATAGTGTGTGTGCTTACGTCATTCGCCGAGGTTTTTCTCATCGGTGAAGAGGCATGCCATGACGCATCCAGAGGGCGCGCAGTTGTTCGGGGCTACCGCGAAAAATGTTGCGCTCTACAGGGCGATCGAGATTGCCAAGGTAGGTAGGAAATCC
>JBDLWB010000161.1:0-4555 GCA_039804425.1 Verrucomicrobiota bacterium | reverse complement strand
GGTCGAAGTTCCGCCTGATTTTCAACGCGAAGTCTGGCGTCGTGTTGAGCAGGCGGAATCTAGCCACCATGCTCTTTTCGAAAAAATGGCATGGTGGCTGCTTCGTCCGATGCGTGAAGTCGTGCTGTTGGCTCTTGTCGTGTTGTTTGCTTGCATCTGGGGGATCACTCATCCACCAAGCCCAGAATACTCCGCACACGATGCTTATTTGATCTCGATCAGCCCCTTCGATCCGCATCATTACGAGGCATTTTCTCCATGAGCGCTCCCAACAAGTTGACCATTTTTTTGCTGCTGCTGGGAGTAGCGGCTGCGTTGAGCTACTGGGGAATTCGTCAGCATCTTCGGTCGCGCATTGATCCCGCCGCCTTGGGGTTGGACTGGATGCGTCAGGAGTATCATCTCGATGACGCGACCTATGCGAAGATCTGCAAGCTCCATGAGAGATATTTTGCGGAGCGACAATCGATGAGTTCGGCGATCGATGCCGTCGAGCGCCCTATCGTGAGCCCGACGCGTAGTGAGAAAAACTCTACAGCTTTGGAGCAAGCTGCGATCAAGTACGAGGAGGAGCTTTGTGATCGATACGAAGAAGAAACGATCCGTCATCTCCAAGAAGTAGCCGCTCTGATGAAGCCGGAGCATGGTAAGCGTTTTTTGCAGGATTTTGCCACCAATGTGCACCAGCAGAGGATCGAACACCAGCGCGCTTTGTTAGAGAGGGCACAGCATGATTGAAGAGCGAGAGCAACGAGCTGCGTCGTTGATGCAGGCTTTGTCCCAAGGTCGGGACGACGCTCTCAATCGTTTGATGGCGGACTGGTCGGGCCCTTTGATCGGCTACCTGACGAAGCTCACAGGTTCCTCCGCCACAGGTGAAGACTTGGCGCAAGAAACCTTCGTCAGGGTTTATCGCAGCTGCAAGGACTACCGACCCGCGCAACGATTCTCGACATGGCTTTTCACCATTGCCAGCAATTTGGCAAAAAATCATCACCGCTGGAAAAAACGGCATCCTGAGGATTCGCAGGAACCCCAGGCGATGAACGAAATTGGCGTCGCGACCGAACAAGCCGATCCTGCGGAGTCGATCAGTCGACAAGAAACCATGCAAACCCTACAGCGGGCGGTCAAGCAACTCCCCGAGCCCATGCGCCAGGCCTTGTTGCTCTCGGTGACGCAGGGGCTGAGTTATCAGGAAATCGCGCGCATCCAAAACAGCTCCGAAAAAGCCGTGGAATTGCGCGTTTACCGAGCCCGCAAGCAATTGCGCGAATGGATGGCCGGGCATTTATCAGAGCTCGCTTTTTAGCCGCCGAATGCATGGGCAGCACGCCCGCGGACTCCCAGGCCGCGCACGACGAATAAGCGACCGCCATGTTCTTCTTCGACGCTTTTATGGATGCCGGTGGTGACGTAGAGGTCGCTGAGATTTTCGCCACCAAACGCGCAGGATGTGGTTTCCAGGCAGGGGAGTTCGATGCGACGCAGCTCTTGTCCGGTCGAGGGATCGTAACAAACCACGCAGGCACCGTGGCAGAATGCGACCCACAGGTGGTCGTTTTCGTCAATGCACATGCCATCGGGCGAGGAGTCAAGGGTAGCCGTCGAAACGACACTGCGTTCGTTGCTCAGCAGACCATGGGCGTAATCGAATGCCAAAATTTCGCGACGCGGGGTATCGATGTAATAGACCGTGCGACCATCACCCGACCAGACAATGCCATTCGAGTTGGTGACGGGACCAAACGCCTTCGTTACTGCCAAATCAGGGCCCAGTCGATAGAGTTTGGCGTCACCCGTTTGCTTGACGAGACTGATCGTGCCGGCAAAAAAATGGCCATCGGGAGAGCACTTGCCATCATTGAAGCGATTGTTCGCTTTCTCAGGTTCGGGATCAGCGATGGGAGTGACATTTCCGGTGGTCGGATCGAGGAAAAAGAAACCGTGATCGCCCGCGCAGAGCAATCCGCCGTTCGCGCGTGGGACGACGGTACCGACGCGTTGTCCGACATTCCATAGCGTTTCCTCGCCTGTTTTGGGGTCAAAACGAATGACGAGATGCTTTTCGATATCGACATAATACAACACGCCCTGCCACCAAATTGCCCCTTCGCCCCATTGAGCGCGATACGTTCCCGTCACCGAAATGTCAGCCATGCGAGAAGCTAGAAGAGAGCCGTGGATGTGACAAGTGGGATTTGCTGGTGATGGAGTTCTTTTATCAATTTGAAGGCTGGGATGAGAGACGCCTCCGCCACGTTTGGCTTTGCAAATCTGTGGAGAAAGTTTAAGGCATTCGTGTGATTGAGAGTGCGCAGATGAACTGGCATTATCCGGCGGAGCTGCCGGTGGTGGGGCTGCGTGAGGAAATTCTTGCGGCGCTGCGTCAGCATGATGTGTTGGTGGTCGTCAGTGAAACGGGCTCGGGGAAGACGACGCAGTTGCCGAAAATGGTCGCGGAGTGTTTGCGCGAAATCTATGCCGACAAAATGGGCTTGATCGGGGTCACGCAGCCGCGACGCATTGCGGCGGTGAGTGTGGCCAAGCGCGTGGCCGAGGAACTGAAGCAACCACTCGGCGGGCTTGTGGGCTATCAGGTGCGCTTTGATGAAAAAATTTCGGCGCAGACGAGGATTAAGTTCATGACCGATGGCATTTTACTCGCCGAGACACAGGGCGATCGGATGCTCAAGCGCTATGATGCGATCATTCTTGATGAAGCCCATGAGCGTTCGCTGAACATTGATTTTCTGTTAGGCTATCTCAAAGAACTGCGTCGTGATCGACCCACGTTAAAAATCGTTGTCTCGTCCGCGACCCTCGATGCCGGGGCGTTTGCGGATTTTTTTCGCGAAGAAGGACAAGAGGTGCCCATCATCCAAGCCTCGGGTCGGACTTTTCCGGTGGAAGAATGTTTTTTGCCGCCCGATGACGATGAAGAACTGCCGCAACACGTCGCGCGTGCCGTCGATTGGTTGAGCGACGTCGATCCCGTGGGCGATGTGTTGGTTTTTTTGCCGGGCGAAAAAGAGATTCGCGAGTGCGCTGATGCGTTAGAAGGTCGGCAGTATTTTCGCACCGAAATTTTGCCCTTGTATGCGCGTCTGAGCATGGGCGATCAGCAGCGGGTCTTTGCTCCAGGAAATTTGCGTCGGGTGATTTTGGCAACGAATGTGGCCGAGACCTCGTTGACCATTCCGCGCATCACCAGTGTCGTCGATAGTGGGCTCGCGCGGGTGAGTCGATGGAGTCCGGCGCGCGGTGTGCAGCGTTTGCAAGTCGAGCCCGTGAGTCAGGCCAGTGCGCGACAGCGCAAAGGTCGCTGCGGTCGGGTGAAAGAGGGCATTTGCGTGCGGCTTTACGACGAAGAAGATCTCGCTGAACGCGCCGAGTTCACCGATCCGGAAATTCGTCGTAGCTCGCTGGCGGGAGTGATTTTGCGGATGATTTCGTTAGGTTTGCCATCGATCGAAGAATTTCCGCTGATCGATGCGCCTGCGCCCAAAGCCGTGTCCGAGGGCTATCGCACGCTGCGCGAAGTGGGAGCGCTGGGCAAAGACAAGCAACTGACAGCGGCGGGGCGACAGATGGCGCGGATGCCCGTCGATCCTCGATTGGCGCGCATGTTGATCGCGGCATCGCACGAGAAATGCCTGCGCGAACTCTTGCCGGTGATTGCGGCGTTAGAGAGCAGCGATCCACGGGAACGACCTAACGAAAAACAGAAAGAGGCCGATGCGGCGCATGCGCGATGGAAGCATGGGCAGTCGGACTTTTTCTCCCTACTGCGCTTGTGGCTCGACCTCCAGCGTTTTCAAGAAAAAGGCAAATGGCGACGCAATGCGCTGCGCAAGTTCTGCAACGAAACATTTCTCAACATGCGTCGGGCCATGGAATGGGCGAACATCCACGATGAATTGCTCGACCTCTGTCAACGCGAGCTGAAATGGGACATCCCTGCGGCCTTGGTGCGTCTTGATTCTTCCGATGCTGAATGGCAAGCGGCGTATGATCCTTTTCACCGAGCCTTGCTCGCTGGCGTGCCGCGTCAATTTGCCTTGTGGGATGTGCAGGAAAAACTCTATCGCAGTGCAAGCGGCGGTGCCTTCGCGGTTTTTCCGGGGTCGGGATTGTTTTCTGCCAAGCGATTCGATTGGGTACTGGGCATGGAGATCGTCGAAACCACGCGACTGTGGGCACGGCGATTGGCCCGCATCGATCCCGCATGGGTGGAAAAAGTGGCACCGCACTTGTGCAGCTATCGCTACAGCCACGGCTACTGGGACGAGAAACAAGGGGCGGTGTATGCGAAAGAAACCGTGCTGTGCGGGGGCTTGGTCGTGGTCAAAGATCGACCCGTGCACTGGGGTCGGATCGATCCTGCGGCGGCGCGCGAGGTCTTCATTCGCGAAGGCTTGCTCGGTGGCGGCATTCGTGCGAAGTGCCCATCGCTGGAGCATCTGGTGCAACTCCGCGAACAAGTGCGTTTGATGGAAGTCAAGCTGCGTCGACCCGATTATCTGTGGAGCGACGAGCAAGCGTATGCCTTTTT
>JBDLWB010000160.1:0-16313 GCA_039804425.1 Verrucomicrobiota bacterium | reverse complement strand
CGCCGCCCAAGGAGTCAAGGCCTCGAACCAGATGCCAAGCAATAATGCCAGTGCGCAGGATACTTTCAGCACGCCTACCACCAGCATCGCTCGATCGGAAAAACCGTACACGGAAAATTCCTCGCGCAGAGTCTTCGCCTGACCTCCTCGGAAGAGTGTGGCACGCTGAGAGCGAACCAACCATACGTTGAAAATGACGAGTGCGAGAGTCAGAGAGATGAGATCTTTGGTTGTGTTCATATTGATTTGATAAGTCAATTTTTTCGAGGAATAACGAAACTAGACCTGGACGATCGGCCACTGACCTAACAGAGAAATTGTTTTGAAAAGATCCATGTGATCGAGCGTTACTTGCGTTTCTTGACCATCGGCCAATGCTTGATAGATGTCATCAAACTGCTGCAAGATTTCCTGCGGCATGCCTTGCATGGATCGCACGACCATGCTCCATGTCAGCAAATATCTTTCATCATCCTCCACCGCCGAGACCAATCGCGTAATTTCATGCCGAGGATCGGCTTCGATTTTGGCATAGAGCTCCCGCACTGCCGCTTCACGCCCTTCGAGGATCTGCAAAATGCTTTCCCCTTTGACGATCAATAAACCCGTAACGTCACGCGCGTTATTGGCCAACACAGACTTTGATTCAATGTCATCAAAATCTTCATTGGTGAATGGCTTCGCTGGCCGACTCAGATAGGTGAGTCGATAAATCGGATAGTCCTCTCTCTGCAAAATCGTCTCCCACAACAGGGCACGTGCTACATCTTGGTCTGACATCGCTGACAATTTGTCAGATCAGCGAGACCAAAGCAAAGGAATTTGCAAAAGTTTTCGCAGACCTTCGATCGCTCAGGCTTTTTCGCTCTCCACCAAATCATTCATCCATCCGCCACGCGCTGTCACCCACTTGCCTTTGCGAATGACCGTGGGAAAACCAAAACCATGTTCCGCCGCTGCGGTAAATACATCCCAAGCCTGACTTGCTAAAATGCCCGAGATCACGATTTCTCCTCCAGGTTTAAGCAGCTTCGCCATCACCGGAAATGCCTGGATCAAAATGGTGCTGAATAAGTTCGCAACCACCACATCGTATTTTTTCCGCGGCTTCCACTTGAGCACGTCTTTTTCTTCGAGCACCACATCCGTCACATCATTGCGCACCAAATTTTCCGCCGTGGCTTTGACCGAAAAGGCATCGAAATCACACGCGTAGGCTTCTCCTGCACCCATTTTTTTCGCCGCAATCACCAACAATCCCGTGCCGGTGCCAAGATCGGCCATCGACCAACCAGCCGGACGCGAACGACCGATATCAACGAGCAAACGCAGGCATGTCGAGGTGGTGGCGTGATCCCCCGTACCAAATGCCATTTCCGCAGGAATGGAAAGAATTTCACGATTCGCATGCTTTTTACGAAGAATCGCTAACTTCGCAGGGTCAGCTTCTTGCGTGACTCCAAAAACATCGCGAATTTTCAGCAAGGGCTGAGTTACCTGCGTCGGACTAATCCAAGCACCTTGCGGCAAGGGGCGGATCGACCCACCAAATTGTTCGACAATGGCTTCTGCTTGTTTTTTGCTTCCACAAAACACGCGGATGCGCGCGGACTTACCGCCTTTGAGAATTTCCATCACAAAATTCGGATTGCCATGAAAACGATCTTCCCACGCATCCATCCACTTCACTCCCGATAGCTTCGACCACTCGTATGTCATCTGCCAAGAGCAGTAGCGCAGGGGCGCGGATGATGCAATCGCAGAATCCGCAGATACGGCACATTGAGCATTGTCGATTGCTCCAAATTGCGCCATGATGTCGTCGATGCTTCGCGCCACAACAACTGCCGATCTTCGAGATTTGCCACAGCCTTTGCATTTGGCTTTGGGTGTGTTCGATGGTGTGCACATGGGCCATCAAGCGGTCATTGGTGCCGCCATCGATGCCGCACAAAATCGCGGCGGCAGCTGTGTTGTCGTAACTTTTGATCCTCATCCCATCCGCTTTTTGTCCCCCGAGCGAGCACCTCGGCAATTACTGGCATCGCTCGACCACAAGGCGCGGATTCTTGAGCGTATGGGAGTTGATGCGATGCTGGCACTGAGCTTCGATGAAGCACTTGCAGCACTCAGTGCCGAGCAATTTTTGACCATGCTGTGCCAAGAAGGTCGCATGGAGAGCATTTCCGTGGGCGAGGACTGGCGTTTCGGCAAAGGTCGCTCGGGTGATGTCGCCTTCTTGCGCGCTAAGGCAGCAGAATGGAACTTTTCCTTACACGCACTGGCCCCTGTCATGCATGAAGGCGAACGCATCAGCAGCACACGCATCAGACAAGCCATCCGCGACGGGGCGTTAGCTCATGTTCGCGCCATGCTAGGCCGATCGTATGGCGTGGAAGGCGAAGTGATTCTGGGGCAGCAACTCGGCCGTACCATCGGCTTCCCGACCGCAAACCTCGCTCTGCACGAGGAGTTATTGCCTCCCGATGGCGTCTGGATCGTCCGCGCACAGGCATCGGACCAATCATGGTCTGGTGTCGCCAATCTCGGTTTGCGTCCCACGGTCGATGGCTCAAATCGCGTTTTCGAAGTCCATCTTTTTGATACTGATGCTGATTTTTATGGCAAAACTCTTGAAGTCACATTTCTGCATCACCTACGCAGCGAACAAAAATTCCCCAGCCTCGATGCGCTCAAAAAACAAATCGCATCCGATGTCGAATCCGCCCGCAGGTGGCTCGCCGACGGCTTGATGTAAGGACCAGAAATCTCATCATGTCATCAGAATGCCATTTTTCATGGAAGATTCACTGGTCAGTGCTACGTATCCAGAGTAATTGATCGCACGCAGTGACTCATGGAACGCATTGATTTACCATTCTCGATTCCCGCAACGCACCGGATTTGTTTTACCCACGGTGCGTTTACTCCGGACAATGCCTTGTTGCGTGAATTGCTCGAATCCGGCGGCGGCCGACGGGCACTGGTCTACCTAGAAGAGGCAGTCGCTGAAGCATGGCCCGAACTGCTCGAACTCATTCAACACTATTTCTCCCTCAGCGCCATCACCTTACAAGGAGTCTACGTCAAGATTGGTGCGGAAGTTTGTAAAGCCTCCGATGATTTGGTGAAGGATGTTTGGGAGCAAATCGAAAAACACAAAATCGACCGCCATTCCTACGTGCTCGCCATCGGCGGCGGTGCGTTTCTCGACGCCGTCGGTTTTGGCGCAGCAACTGCCCACCGCGGCGTGCGTTTGGTTCGCTTTCCCACCACAACATTATCGCAAGACGATAGCGGGGTCGGCGTAAAAAATGGCATCAATGCCTTTGGCAAAAAAAACTGGATTGGCAGCTTCTGTGTTCCTTACGCCGTCATCAATGATTTTGATTTTCTCCACAGCCAATCGCAGGACGTTTGCCGACTAGGCTTAATCGAAGCCATCAAAGTCGCATTGGTCAAAGATGCCGATTTTTTTGATTGGATCGAGGAAAACGCGGAACATTTGGGCGCGTTAGAAAAATCCGCTTTGGAGGAATGCGTGAAACGCTCGGCTCTATGGCATGCACGACACATCACCTCGGGCGGCGATCCCTTTGAAATGGGCAGCAGTCGACCGCTCGACTTCGGACATTGGGCGGCACACAAACTGGAACAATTGAGCAGTTTTACTCTCAGTCATGCGGCCGCTGTTTCGGTGGGATTGTGGCTTGATGTGTGTTATTCTGTGAAAGCAAGTTTGCTCGATGTCACTTCGGCACAACGCATCGGTCGCGTGCTCGAAATCATGGGCATGCCGATGTTTGACGATCGGCTATTGCACCAGAACGAACAAGGGGAGCGTGCTGTATTAGCGGGCTTGGAGGAATTTCGTGAACACCTTGGTGGTCAGTTGACCGTGTTGTTGTTGCGCGCGCCCGGACAAGGAGTGGATGTTCACGAAATGAATCCTACCTGGATCTGTGAGGCGATTGATGACATGAAAGAAGCTTCTATGATTTCCTCATGCGCCTGATAACTTTCGCATCATTCTTGATCTTCGGATCACTTCATGCCGAAAAACACTGATCATGAACCAAACTCTCGCCGCACTGGAACTCGGAGGCACGAAAACGGTCGTCGCTCTCGGTGATCACCACGGTGCCGTGCTGGAAGAATGGCGCTACCCCACGACCACACCCCAAGAAACGTTAGATACGGCATGTCGCTGGCTGCGTGAACGTGGAGCCGTCGATCGACTAGGCATCGCGAGCTTCGGACCTCTCCGACTCGATCCACGGGCGCACGACTACGCAACCATGCTGCAGACGCCAAAGCAATCATGGCGCGGCTTTTCATTTGCCAACTACTTTTCGGATCATTGGCCAGAGCTCAAGTTCTGCATCGATACCGACGTTCAAGCCGCTCTATGGGCCGAAATGTCGATGGGCGCTGCACAACAATGCCGCGAAGCACTCTACATCACCATTGGCACAGGCATCGGCGCAGGAATGGCCTGTCACGGTCGCTTGGTGCACGGCTGCATGCATCCTGAGATGGGGCATCTCATGGTCAGACGGCATCCCGATGATCGCTTTGCCGGACTTTGTCCCAATCACGGCGATTGCTGGGAAGGCCTCGCCAGTGGACCAGCGATCGAAAAACGCTGGGGGCAACCAGCACACACTCTGCCGCCTGATCACCCTGCATGGGACATGCAGGCCTATTACCTAGCCCAGGGACTGTGGACGGCTAGCACCATGTTTAGCCCGCAAGTCATGATTCTCGGTGGTGGTGTTTCTCAAGTGCCAGGGCTTCGCGAAAAGGTCATTCATCACCTCGCATGGTGGAATGGCGACTATTTGGAAGCGCTCGATGAACGAGTGAAATTGCCCGTGCTTCAACAAAATGCCGGCATTGTGGGCGCCTTACTGTTGGCCGCGCAACGGGACGAAAACGGATGAAGAATCCAGCTTCCCCCATCTGCAATTTTCTGGTAGTGTCGTTTCAGGATGACAGCAAATACCATCGGCCATGGTCCTCCAGTAAGACAGTTTTCGGTGATGCTCCAAAATCGTGTAGGAGCATTGGCCGCATTGGTAAAAATGCTACGCAGCTGCCACATCGAAGTCGTAGGCCTAAGCGTGCAAGACGCCAGAGATGCCACCATCGCTCGTCTTGTCGTCAGTGATCCTGAAACCACAGAACAATTGTTTCTCGAAAAAGGCATTCCGCACACTGTCTGCGAATTGCTTGTGGTGGAACTCAAAGAAGCTGGACCCAATCTGCTCCAATGCTTGGATCATTTGATGGTGGCGGAAACCAATATCGATTTTTGTTATCCGCTCTTGCCCATCTATCAAGGCTACTCATTGCTCGCGATGCATGTGGACGACTTGGAATTCGCCGCATCCATTCTCAATGCCGCAGGCTTTACTCTGATTTGGCAAGATGGCTTGAGCCGCTGATCAAACGACTCAAGCGCTGCGTGATGAACGCGTTTAGAAAACCCGCCAATTGACTTCTAGGTAAGCGAAATCAGTATCGTCAGGGCGCAATGTATTGCGTGTGAATTCTCCTGCCGTAAAGTGCGCATAGCCCACAATGGTCTCGAGATCTTCGCGCACTTGCCAGCGTGCTCGGATATCGAATTCATGACCAATCGCAGAACCACTCGCCCCCGTTTTATCTCGAGCACTGTTGCCGTTGAATCGATCGGTATCGCTTGCGAGGTAATACCAACTGTAACCCAAATCTACCCGTAGCTTCTCCGTAGGAGTGAGCTCCAAACGCAATTTCGGCGTATTGATGTTTTCGAAAACAATGTAATCGTTCGCTGACCAAGGGCGGCCGAATCCATAAAATCTCTCAAAGCGATTGTCCTGCCCATCGTTGGGATCTTGATCACCGCTCGCATAGCCATAAAAGGCGCTAAGCCGTGGCTTCCATGCATGCTTAAAACGATAGCCAATTTCTAAATTGCCCGCCCAAGCATCCATGTCAAGATCTCCACTATGCCCGAATTGACGAATCAAACTCCCGTCAAAGTCAAAGCCACTGTCGCCAAAAACCCCATAGGTACGGATTCCCGGTGAGTGAACAAAACGATCCTCGGCTGTCGCCGTCTGATTTTGATCCACCGCCAGATAAAATGGCTCAAGCGTCACGTTTTCCCACTGACGCCAATGCCCAATCAAACCATACAACCAACGACCCTCTACAGGCCTATCCCAGTCGTTGATGTCACGATCGAGCGGTTGCACCGCCAGCAAATCAAGACTCCAGTCGTTGGCATCTTGACCGATCGCACCACGAAATCCCAGAAAGGTGTTCGCCGTATTCCGCCACTGATTGTTACCCAACAAACGCCGATCTAAGAACTCGAAGTTTTGAATCCCATAACGCAAACTCACGGGGCGGTCGTTTCCATAAGCATCCGATTCAAGCCAATCTTTGAAATAAAGTTCTGCCTGCAAGCGAATCAGCTCCGCATCATTGAAGTCACGGTTGTCTTTCGGAAAATCCCCATTGTAGCGACGCGAATCCTGCATCTCGACGGCAAATCGGAAGGGATCCCATAAGTCGCGAATTCCCAAGTAGGCACGAGTGCGATGCAAAAAAGGCAAGTCGAGACCTCCCACAGGTCGTCGGATATCATCGTCGCGATACTCGAATCGAACACGATGGTCGACACCGAGGTCGAGCCATGTCAGATCTTTCCAACTCGCGAAATCACGAGCAGATCCCGGACGCGAATATTTCGGTATATCGGGATCTCGAGTAGTGCTGTAACTCAAGGGTGCTTTGTAAAAGCTCTTTTTCGGCGCTGATTCAGCACCATGGACAATGGTTGTCAGAGCGGTAATGGCAGAGACAGCCCATGTAGCGACTCTGCGTTGACGACGATTTTTCTGAAGTAGATGGATCATTGGTTTGTTCGATTTTTCTTCTTCAGCGTCGTTCATTCGATGGCCAGAAGAGAGTTATGGCATTCACTCCCATGTCTAGGTCGTAAAAAATGAGCCACCTTGCTTTTCCTGTTTCCAGTATTTTCGCATCAGTGATTTCATTTCATACATTTTAATGCGCACCGATTTGTATAGATTTAATGGTAGAAGTCAACAGAAAAATGCATTTTTTGCAAAAAATTCCTTTATGCTTCTCTCAACGGCTCAATTTGGTCAGCGATTGCATCCCATAAGGCAACTCTCGCCTGCAACGCCAGGACGGCAGACTGAACCGCTTGCTTTTGTTTTTGCTCACAATTTTGGCATAAAAGCTCCACCATGCGACGCCCCATCTCCCCATGCTCATCGCCATCGAGCTGAATATGACGATCCAAGTAGTAGCGCAAGGTGCTCAGTCGTCCCGGAAACTGTTCATCCAAGCGCAGAACCAATTGCGTGAACATATCGGGAATCAGATCTTCACGACCAAAAGTAAAGGCGGAAGCAATTTCATGCGCGGATCCCGACTCAATGACCGAAAAAGTATGCAACACAAATTCTTGAATGGCAGGTGCAACCCCTGCCGCATCAAGCGATTTTTGCAACGTTTCACCACTAGCGAGAAGCTGGAGAAAACCTTGAACTTTTTGGGTATCAGCACCCACCTCATCCATCGCTTTGAGATACAATTCGTAGTGACTCGCCGCGCCTCCTTCGGGGAGAGAATCGCTTTCTTCTCCCAAGACAATTTCATTCACCAGTCGCCCCAATTCTCCATAATTCTTGGGAATCCAAGGAGTTGACACGCAAGTCAAGCGCACTTGCAGCGCTTTGAGCAATGACATGAAATCCCACACAGCAAAAACATGCATCTCCATGAATCTTGCTAGATCATTCAAGCTCTTGAGTTTGGGATAAAGTCGATGCTGCAAGAGCTGTCGTCGTGCTGGCTCGATGGCTTGTGTCAGGGCTTTTTGGAAAGTTTCAGAGGAGGTAGGCATGGCGCAAAACTCCATCATTTATCGATAAAATCAAGAGCAGATCCGCAACGGATCACAAATGGTTTCCGCCATCGATCGCATCAATGCCTACCACTTCCACCGCGTCGCACACGACAAATCGCACATTTTTGCCGCACAGCATGGCCCCATAAACCCGAGCAGGATCTTGATGAGCCGCAGGACGAGGATCAAGGGCAAGGCTCTCCATGACAATCGCTTGATCTCGCTCGTTCATGGCGGAAAAAGCAGGAAGCGCCGCAGCGGTAATGACCACTTCTTTTCGAAGGGGACTTTCCTGAGCATAACCACAACGGGCATTGGCAATCGCCTCAGCATAGGCCAAATAAGGCTTAATGTCGTAGACAGGAGTGCCATCGACGCAATCCAAACCCGCAAGCCGCAAGGCTGGCCCGTCTTCGCCATCCACGACAGCTTCCAACTGACACAGCGACAAACCAAGCCCATTCGGCCGATACGTGCTGCGGCTCGCAAACACCCCGACACGATCATTTCCCCCGAGTCGTGGCGGTCGCACGGTCGCGGACCAAGATTGATCCGTGGTTTGATGAAAACCAAAGATGATCCACAGATGAGAAAACCCCTCAATTCCACGCAAGAAATCCGCCCCGCGATATTTTTCATGGAAATGCAGAAGCGCCCAAGCACTCGGACACAATCCAGGTTGGCGAGGAGTGGCAAATTTTTCCTCAAAACAACTTCGAATGACTCCGATCGGCTCAATTTCCACTCGGCTATTTTTCATTGAAATCGACTTTCCGCAACGGAAATCTCAGCAGTCGTCACTCTTGGAGTCGACGCGATGCAGCCATCGATGCAAGGATTGCGCAAAGGTCTTGGTAATCCCAGGACATTGCTCGATTTCTTCACAAGTGGCTTTGCGCAATCCAGCAACCGACCCAAAACGCTTCATCAGGATGATTTTGCGCGCCGCTGTAACCCCAGGACAATCATCGAGCAAGCTCTCGCGCATGCGCCGACGGAGCAATAGCGAATTGTATGAATTGGCAAATCGATGCGCCTCATCGCGAATCCGCTGCAAAAGTTTGAGCGCACCTCGATCATGAGGAATCACCAATGGCTCACTTTGTCCCGGACGAAAAACTTCTTCGCGCTGCTTGGCGAGGCCAATGATCGGCAATTCATGCAATTGCAGCTGCTGCAACTCCGCCAAAGCACTACTCAACTGGCCTTTGCCCCCATCGACAATCACCAAGTCGGGCAACAAGACCTTGGCTCGCCCCTCTCGGGCTAATCTTCTCTGGCTATCTATGACCGATTCCTGAGTATCCGCCGCTTGGTCAGAATTCGCGCGCGCATTTTCTAACAAAATGCGCGAATATCGACGCCTCACGACCTCCGCCATGCTCGCAAAGTCATCTTGTCCTTTGACCGACCGAATGCGATATCGGCGATAGGCTTGATTGTCGGGAACTCCATCCACAAAACGCACCATTGACGCAACAATATGGGTCGATGAAACATTCGATATATCAAAGCACTCCATCACTTTCGGCGGCGCAGGCAGATCGAGCCATTCTCCCAATTCCGCCAAGTCTTCCAGCGGCTTGACGGTCGTAGGCAATCCCCGACCACGTGAAAACTGCCGCGTCGGATTCAAGGTGACTTCCAAATTCTGAATCATATCACGCAATAATCCCGCGCGCTCAAATTCCATAGCATCCGCCGCCAGTCGCATTTCTTCTTTGAGCTCATCGAAAATTTCACGTCGTCCCTTGCCTTCCAGCAAACGACAAACCTCATCGACGCGTGCACGGTAATCAGCGGAAGAAATCCTCCCCACGCAAGGAGCGGAGCAATTGCGGATGACATCGGCATGACAATGCTTGTAGTCGCTCTCTCCCGGCTCAAAGGCATGACACGTGCGCAAGCCAAACTTGCGATTGAGCCACTCCATCGACGCTCGTAAGGCGCTAGAATGCGCAAAAGGACCAAAATAGCGGGCGTGATCATCTTTTTTTAACCGCGTCATCACCAATCGTGGCCATGGGTCGTGCATGTTGACTTTCACCAGGTAAAAGCGCTTGTCATCCCGAAAACTGACATTGTAGCGCGGTCGGTAATCTTTGATCAACTTGCCTTCCAGCAACAACGACTCCTGCTCGTTGCGCACAACGTGAAATTCAAAGTCCCAGATGGCCTCGATCAGCGCCCTTGTTTTGGCATCTGCTCGCATCTTTCGCGATGCCATGAAATAACTGGACATCCGCTTCCGTAGATCTTTTGCCTTGCCCACATAAATGATCGAACCAATGCGATCCTTCATCAGATAAACTCCAGGCTGATGCGGAACATCGCGTAATTTGATTCTGAAATCTGCTTTTTCCATTTTCCCGCTCCCACAATCTACCGCTTTCCGCAAAATTCACAAATGCAATCCATCGATCTGGCATTGCCCCACCTGAACAATCATGCTACATTCCTCTCATCCGATGAAACGACTGCTATCACTCGCGCTACCTTGCCTGTTTTTTTTAGGCCAAGTCGCTGACGCCGCTGACAAAACGGCGCAAAAAGCCAAACAGATTGATGAACTCAGTCTGATCGAGCTATTTTACCAAGGCGGCTTCGTCATGTACCCTCTCGCAGGCCTATCGATCATTGCGGCATCACTGTGCTTGCTTTATCTTTTCACGATTCGCCAAAATTCGGTGGTCTCCGACCGCTTCATGGATCGTGCCGAGGAATTGATTCGTGCGCGGGATTTGCAAGGCCTTGCTCAGTACAGCAGCAGGCAATCGGAATGCATGGCGCGGATCACTCAACGAGTCATCGATTTTATCATCGCAAATCCCACAGTCACTCTCGCCGAGGTCCGTGAAATCACGGAGTCCGAAGGCTCGCGCCAGTCAGGCATGCTCAGCAGTCGGGTCAGCTATCTCTGCGATATCGGCAACGTTGCTCCGATGTTGGGCCTACTCGGAACGGTCATTGGCATGATCCAAGCCTTCCTCGAACTTTCTCAAGGCAATGAAGGCGTCAAACAAATGGAACTCTCCTCAGGGATTTCCGCTGCCTTGATTACCACCGCCGCAGGCCTGATCATCGCCATCCCCACCATGCTCGTTTACGCCTTTTTCCGCACACGCACACAACGCTACATCGGAGAACTTGAAGCCGCCTCGAGTCATCTCGTCGCTTTACTCCAAACCCTCACCGTGCGCACTCCTGCCCAGGCCGCTACTTCGACGACGACCAAAAAGGACGCGCCCTAATCGATTCTCCCGCACTGACCACTCATGAAATTCCGACGCCAACCACTCGAGCCAGCCACTTTTCAGATGGCTCCGATGATTGACATTGTCTTCTTGCTGCTGACGTTCTTCATCATCACATGGCAATGGTCGCGCTCGGAAACGGAACTTGATGTGTCCGTCCCCACCACCGCCGAGGGCGCGGATCCTGAACGTGTCCAAGGAGAAAAAATCATCAATGTCCGTGCCGATGGTACGGTGATTGTCGATAAAACGCCGCTGACCCAAGAGCAATTGTTTGTGATCATGAAAAAGTTGGCGGAGCTCTACAAAAACCAACCCATCCGCTTACGTGCTGACGCGAAAACGGAATACCAACATGTGATCAATGTCATCTCTACCTGCACCAAGGCCGGCATTTGGAACATTTCTTTTGCCACCCAGAGACCCGAAGCCAAGGGGCCATAATTTTCACCCTGCCATGAAATTGATTCCTTTCGCGCTGCTGATCAGCCTATCGCCGCTCTTGCTGGGGCAAACTCCAGCTGACCCCGCCAGCATGCAGGCGGATTTGGCGGAAGGACTGTGGCAACGAGGAAAAAACCTCTACGCTGCGGGAGCCAATCAAACGGACATCGAACAACGCATCTCTTACTTCACCCGCGCGGCCCAGCTGTTTGTCGAATTTCAACAACGCTACCCCAATCACCGCGAAGTTCGCTCGGCACAGTATTATCAAGCGCTCTGTCTCTACAACTCAGGCAATGTCGATGCCGCCAAAGCCATTTTTAGCGAAATCATCACCACACAACGCACTGGCCCTTATGTCGCGGCGGCAAGCTCCGCTATGGCCGGTGATGCCTTTGAAAAAAAAGACTACGCCACGGCCGCCGCACTTTATGCCAAACTGGCGGCCAATGCCGTCAAACCTGCCGACCGCCAGCGCGGACACTACTTTGAGGCTCTCAGCCACCACTACCGTCAACGCGAACGCGAAGCGCTCACCGCATACCGCAAAGTCCTCCAAGACCCCGATGCCGCCCAAAGCCCCTACCTGCATCTTTGCCGCAACGCCGTCGGAGCTCTACTCCTCAAGGAAGGTAAATCCCAAGAGGCACTCCCCTATTTCGAGGAAATCCTTCGCTCTGCAGCACCAGAAAAATCCCGCGCCGAAGCCACGTTCTATGCCGGCGTCACTTGTCTGCAATTGCAAGAAAATGCTCGAGCTGAAGGCTATTTTCAACAAATCCTAAGCCAATCTCAACCCGACTGGCAACTCTACCGCGCCGATGCTCTCACCTCGCTGATGCAATTGCGCTTCCAAGAGAAAAAATACTCGGAAGTCGTTCGACTGTTCCGCACGCATCCACTCTCAACAGGTGATGAACGACAAGCGAAACGAACGAATCTCGCCGCTCGTTCGTTCATGCTGATCGGCAGCTACCTCGAAGCCATTCCTCTTTTCCTCGATGTTCAAAAGCTCGCCCCAGACACCAAACTCGCGTTTGATGCTTCCTACCATCGCCTGCTGTGCTTTTACCAAATCGATGGCAAGCACATTGTCGAACAAGTGGATGCTTTTCTCGAAATCTACGAAAAATCCCACAAATCTCACCCTCGACTTCACGCAGCTCTGATGATGAAGGCTGGAGCCTTGCAAAACCAAGGAAAGCTCGCAGAAGCTGCCGCAACCTATGAACTCATCGATACTTCTCTGATCGCCGAAAACAATCGCGCGAATCTCCAGTATCAACGCGGTTGGTGTTTGGCGAAAGTCAAAAATTATCAAGCGGCGATTCGCTCGCTGACCCAATTCATCAGCGATCACCCTCAAGACAAACGCCGCGCAGAGGCCATGGCTCTTCGCGGCGATTGCTATCTCGAGTCAGGCGACCGCGAGTCGGCACTCAAGGAATTCAGCCAATTGATCGCATCAGAACCAGGCGAGACACTCGCATCATACGCATGGCAAAAAACGGCCATTGTCAAAAAACAAAACAATGACCTGCCCGGCATGATCGCTAGCTATGAAACGCTGCTCCAAAAATTCCCCTCGCTGCCTCCTGCCACCGTCGCCAATGCGGCATTCTACATCGGCTACGGCCAACACAAACAAAATCAACATAAGTCCGCCATCCCGCAACTGCTCCGCGCTCGGGAGATGGATCGCAAAACCTACGGGCGTCGCGCAGGCTTGTTGCTGATTTCTTGCTACTACCAAACCGAACAAATCAACCCCTTGTGCGAGGAAATCGATGCCTCCATGGAACAAGGCTACTCAGACCAAATTTCACCAGCCCTCGTTTCATGGGCAGGACTCCAATCGCTCAACCAAGGAAAAGGAGAGCAAGCCGCTCGCTTTTTTATGCTCATCGCCAACCCCGATGAACCACGCCGCACTCCGCGCGAGGTCTGGCGCAATTTGGCGAAAGCTCAGATTCTCTGCCAAAAATACGAACGCTCTCTCCAAGCCATCGAACACGTCCTCGCTGTCGAAGAACATCCCCAAGCACAAGCAGATGCTCTGCTCGACCAAGCGCGTTGCTATCTTGCACTGAAAAAATTAACGGAAGCGAGAAAGTCGATCGAATCTTGTTTTCAACACAAACCCCAAGGAGCGCTGGAAGCAGAAGCGAGCATTGTTTTTGGCGACATCTTAATGGCGCAAAAACTTCCCCAAGAAGCACAAAAACGCTTTGCCGGAGTCGCGTTGCTGATCGAAGACGCACGATTGAAACCACTGGCGATTTCTCGTTTAATCCAAGCACTGGAAGCCAATCAAGATTTCACCAAGGCCGCAGAATACCGCAAGGAACTCCAGCAGCAATTCCCCGACTGGAAGGAAGAGGCAAAGCCTACCCCGTAGACTGCCATTTCTCGAGCAGAGGTTTTTACAACTTCTCCCGCTTCCTCCTTTACGCATTCTGTCTCATGCGCTAGCTTTGCGCCATGCAAGCCCTGCCTTATGAGCATGCCATCCAGTCGATCATGCAGCGCGATCCTCGCTTTCATCCTGCTGCTTACCTTTTCCTCAAGGAAGCACTGGATCATACCCTCAAAAAAGTCATGGATGCCAACAGCGGCATGTCTCGACATGTGAGCGGCGCCGAATTGCTCGAAGGCTTTCGCGATCTTGCTCTGGAACTCTTCGGGCCGATGGCGTCGACCCTCCTCAAGGAATGGAACATTCATCGCTGCTCAGACGTAGGCGATATGGTCTTTCTCCTCATCGAAGAACAAGTCTTCGGCAAACAAGACTCGGACACCAAAGAGGACTTTGCCGATGTCTATCAATTTTCCGACGCGTTTGAGGCACCTTTCTTGCCCAAGTCGCTCACTGCTCGCGCATCGTAACTCGCTCTCGACTCATGGCATTTCTTCCCGAACAAGCTTATGAGCACGTCGCTCGTGCCTTTGAAAACGGCAGACTCGCACACGCACTGCTGATCTCGGGCCCCCGCGATTCGGGAAAATCAGCCCTCGCCGCGAAAATTGCATGGTTGCTCCAAGGCAGAAATCAAGGAGGCACGGACTTGTTCGGCGACCCCGTAGTCATCGATCCACTGCCACTGGAGGAGCAAGAATCTGATGCGGTGCAGGTCATTCGACCCGAAAAAAAATCGCGCGTCATTAGTGTCGATGCCATCCGCGAGGCTGAATCTCGGCTCCATAAAGCGGTCGCCGAAGGATTGTGGAAAATTGTGATCATCGTCGATGCCGACCGCATGAAGGCCGAGCCGCAGAATGCTTTTCTCAAAACACTGGAAGAGCCGCCCAACAATACCCTGTTGATGTTGCTCACCAGCCAACCACAATCGCTCTTGCCCACCATCCGCTCGCGCTGCGTGCAATTGCCACTGATGGGCAAAACCGATTATCGCGCCGATGGCGGCAGTGAATTGATCGATACCATGAATCGTGTTGCCAGCGCTTCTTTTGGTACGCCATGGGGCGCTCTCACGATCAAAAATTGCTTTTCGGATGTCCTCGAACGTCGCAAAAAGGAAATCGAAAAAGAAGAAGCCGCCGCCTACAGTGAGGAAAAGAAAAAATACGCGCAAACCACCGATGGCGCTTGGCTGCGTGAACGCGATGAATTTCACGAAGCCGCCGCGCGCGCTGCCTATCTCGGTGAACGCGCACGCTTTTTTGAAATCATGATGGCATGGATGGCTGACGCCTTACGCTGCCAAGCAGGTTCTACTTGCGAAGATTTTCCTGAGGTCGCTTCACTGATCGAAACCATCGCCCAAACCGAATCGACTGCCACGTTGCTCCGTCGCGTCGAAGCCCTCGAAGAATTGCGCGCCGCGCTGGAAACCAATGCCAGCGAACAACTTGCGCTAGAATCCGGCTTTCTCAAAGCCTTTGGCTACCCTCGCTAGGGCATCATTGCAAACGCGCTAGCTCGGTGACTTTCAAGGCCAATTCCAATGCCGCTAAGCCTTGCTGCCCAGTCACAGCGGGTGTCTCACCGCGCGCAACAGCTTCCACAAAGGACTGCAATTCTCCCATCAACGGCTCGCCTTTTTCGATCTCAACATCGAATTTGGCAATACCCGTATCGACTTTCGCATACATCTGCCCCTCTTGTTGCTGGTAATCCAATGACAAGTAGCAGTCTTCTTGAAACACGCGAATCTTGCGCATGCGCTCAGGACTAATCCGGCTCGCCGTGATATTGGCTACGCAACCATTTTCAAAACGCAATCGCGCATTGGCAATGTCTTCGGTCGAGGTCAAAACGGAAACCCCCACCGCGTCGATCCCGACCACGGGGCTCTTGACCAAATGCAAAATCACTTCGAGGTCGTGAATCATCAAATCCAACACCACACCAATGTCCATGCTGCGATTCGGAAATGGTGAAAGTCGATGCGCCTCAATGAATCGCGGTTGATGCAAACGACTCTCCAACTGCTTGAGCACAGGATTGAATCGCTCCACATGCCCCACGGCCAACAATCGCTCACAGCGACGTGATGTTTCGACGAGCGCACGTGCATCCGCCACTGTTGCAGCAATCGGCTTTTCAATTAAGACATGAACTCCTTTTTCTAACAGATGACACCCCACATCACGATGGGCGACAGTAGGCACGGCAACACTGGCCAAATCACAATGAGCAGCGAGGTCATCGAGAGAATCCACTG
>JBDLWB010000159.1:0-4609 GCA_039804425.1 Verrucomicrobiota bacterium | reverse complement strand
AAAATGGGCGACGTCTTTGAAATCAACGACATCGTGGCAAGAATCGTGGGGATTTGCAAAGCCATGCGATCATTCACCGGCGGACCTTTCATCTGGACTACCTATGAGCGGGCGATTGGTTACTCGCCGCCGCAGCGTAAGATGCTCTCGGCGATTTTAGTTTCTCCCAGCCAAGGGCGCAGTGCCGAGGATGTGGCGGCGGGCATCGAAGCCGCGACGGGGCTCAAAGCCTACACCAACAGCGGCTTCCGCACTTCCGAGCGCGATTTCAACACGGCGACGATGTTTTGGTATGTCAAAAACACCGGCATCCCGATCTCCTTCGGCACCACCGTGATTGTCGGCTTCATCGTCGGCGTCGCCATTTCTTGCCAAACGTTTTATCTTTTTGTGTTAGACAACCTCAAGCACTACGGCGCCTTGAAAGCCATGGGAGCCTCGAATGTGAAGCTCTGCATGATGCTGCTCACCCAAGTTTCCGTGGTGGGAATGGTCGGATATGGCATCGGCCTCGCCCTTGCGTCGATGTTTGGTCTCGCGGCGATCAAAAACACGCAGCCGCCCTTTTTTATGCCCGACGTCATCCCCTTCGCGGTTCTGGGCGTGATCATTTTCATTTGTTCCCTCGCCTCTTTCCTCGGCATTCTCCGCGTCAGTTTGCTCGATGCCTCCGTTGTCTTCCGTGGTTGATTTTTTTGTTATGTCGCTCCCACCCATCGCCGCGCAAGCGCGCCAGATCACCAAAAGCTTTGGCAATGGCAATGCCAAGGTGCAGGTACTTCACGGCATTGACCTCGATGCGTATGAGTCCGAAATCCTCATGCTGCTCGGTCCCTCCGGTTGTGGCAAGACGACCTTGATCAGCATTCTCGCCGGCACCCTCACGCCCGATGACGGCGAACTGGAAGTGCTGGGCGAACCGCTGCATCGCATGAAAAGTTCGGCCATCACTCGCTTCCGCGCCAAAAATGTCGGCTTCATTTTCCAACAATTCAATTTGATCCCCACCATCAGCTGCGAGGAAAACGTCGCGGTGCCGCTTTTGATCCAAGGCATGAGCCTTTCGAAAGCGCTCCCCCACGCCCGCAAGTCGCTCGAAGAAGTGGGCCTCATCGAGCATCGAAAAAAACGCCCCAATCAGCTTTCCGGCGGCCAGCAGCAACGCGTCGCCATTGCCCGCGCTCTCGTGCACCAGCCGCGCTTGATCATTTGCGATGAACCCACCGCCGCGCTCGATGCCGAAAATGGCCAGCGCGTCATGGAGCTTTTCCGCAACTTGATGCGTCAACCGGGACGCTGTGCGATTGTCGTCACCCACGACCACCGGATTTTGCGTTACTCCGACCGCATTGCCACGATGAACGACGGACGCATTGTCGAGTCCGTCGCCACCGCCGATTTTGATTTCGATCACCACCGCTAACCATCACCACCCATGTCCATCATTCTCACCTCCTTGCGCTACCTGACCTTCGTCATCGCCCTGCTCGGCGTCTACGGCATTTTCCGCGTGAGCCATACCATCAAATCGGCCGACTCCCCCATCCCCGCCGCGCCGCCTGAAGCACCACCAGCCCGACCTTATGATCAAATGATTGCCGCCAATGGCATCATCGAGGCCTTTGAAGAAAATGTCATCATCACCCCGCCGATGGCTGGACGGGTCACAAGCGTGCCGGTTCGCATCGGCCAAGCGGTGAAAAAAGGCGAGGTGCTGTTTGAGATCGATCAACTCGAAATCGATGCCCAAGTCGTCAATGCCGAAGCCCAAGTAGAACAAGCGAAAGCCTCGATCCAAATTGCCGAAGCCCAACGTGCGGCGGCTCTATCGGTGTTTGAACGACTCAACAAGGTCGAGGACAAACGAGCCATCATCGAGCAAGAGTGGCAAACCAGCAAAGACCAGTTGCTGGTAACGGAAGCCCAATTGACATCCGCCCGCGCTCAGCTCAGCACCGCCGAGGCCTCGCTGCGAAGCTTGGAAATTTTGCGCCGTCGACACATCATCACCGCCCCACGCGATGGCTCGGTCATCCAGCTCAACGTCCGCGAAGGCGAATGGGCGAGCACCGATGCCAAAACACCAGCCATTCTTTTCGGTCGCACCGACCGACTGCAATGTCGTGTCGACGTCGATGAACAAAATGCCGTGCGCATTCGCTCGGGGCAAAAAGCCATCGCTCACATCAAAGGAGACCGCGATCATCCCATCGAACTCAAGCTCGAATACATCGAACCCTACGTCGTGCCCAAAACCAGCCTCACGGGAGCGAGCACCGAACGGGTCGATACCCGCGTGCTGCAAGTGATTTTCTCCTTCGCCCCGCCAAAAGACTACCCCGTCTACGTCGGCCAGCAGATCGATGCCTTTATCAGCGAGTAAGCGCAAGTGGCGCAAAAACCTTCGCAATTCTCCCCCGACGAGGCTCATGCTGCAAATTGATTAATCTCTCTTTATTTTCACAAAACACAACATCTTGTGTGAATCTCTGGATTGATCTAGCTCATCTAGTAGTATTAGACACAGTTTCTTTGCCATTTTTTCGAGAAGAGATATGCTGAGTTCTGCGCCACCTGCGGTGTCTCGGTGAACCTCAACTTTTCGACTCATGTATCTCAAATCTCTCGAAATTCACGGCTTCAAGTCTTTTGCTGACAAGACCATTTTTGAATTCGCCACGGGTGTGACGGGGATTGTCGGCCCCAATGGCTGCGGCAAATCGAATGTCGTCGATGCCATCCGCTGGGTTCTCGGAGAAACTTCGGCCAAAGCGTTGCGCGGCGGTGAAATGGCGGATGTCATTTTCAACGGCACGGAAAAACGCAAGGCGCAGGGCATGGCCGAGGTCACCCTGACGATGGCGGATTGCGAGGAATCGCTGAAGGTCGATTACAATGAAGTTTCCATCACCCGCCGCGTGTTCCGCGATGGGAAATCGGAGTATCGCATCAATAACACACTTTGCCGACTCAAGGACATTCATGATCTGTTCATGGATACGGGCATCGGTCGCACGGCTTATTCGATCATGGCGCAGGGCCAGATCGACCAGATTCTTTCGTCGAAACCCGAGGAACGTCGCGCCGTTTTCGAAGAGGCCGCTGGCATCACCAAGTACAAGCGCGAGAAAAAGGAGGCCATGCGCAAGCTGGAATACACCGAGGCGAATCTCCTGCGCGTCAGCGATGTGCTCGCGGAGCAGGAGCGACGCATGAACTCACTGCGTCGGCAGGTCGCGAAGGCACGTCGCTATCAGGCGCTGGCGATCGATGTCAAAATTCTCGACACGCACCTCAGCCACAAAAAATTTCTCGAACTCTCTGCTGAGCTCGGTGAATTGAAAACATCGATTCATTCGCTCGACGTCAAGGAAACGGAAATCGAAAGCCAAATTCCTGGCAAGGAAGAGCTCGTCGCCGAAGCGCGTGCCATCGCTCGCGGCTTTGAATCGGAGCTCGCCGAACTGCGTCAACGCCTCAACGAACACCGCAATCAACTCACCTCGGCCCAGGGTCGGGTGGCGTTTAATGCGGAGCGCAAGGCCGAGCTCGATGGCCGGATTCGCCAGAATCTCGAGGACGTGGAGGACACTCGCCAAAAGCTTACGCAGCAAGAGTTCGCTTTCCAAAATTGCCATGCCGAGCTGGAAACGCTGACCAAGCGCATCATCGAGCGCGAGATGGAAGTGGAAGCGCATGAAGAGCGGACCTTGGCGGCGAAATCCCGACGCGAGGGCATCGAAGCAGCCTTGCGCGAGAGCCGCTATGAGGCGAATAAAACTCAGACCATCATCGCCTCTTCTCAGGCAAAAATCGAAAGCTCGGTGGCCCAAATGGAGGGCAATCGCGATCGTGCACGACAACTCTCCGACGAAGAGCAACGACTGCGCGTCACGCTCGAGGAACTGCGCAGTGAGGAATCGCGCGTGGTTCAGGAGCTGGAACAACACGTCGGCTCGCAAGTGGCTCTCGAAGAAGAATTTCAAAGTGCCGAACGCAGTTTCCAACACCTGCGCGGCGATCTCGATTCCACTCGCATTCACGCAGCGGAAACGCACAAGCTTTTTGCCCAACGCTCGTCGCGCTTGGAAGTCGTGAGCCAATTGGTCAAGAGTGGCGAAGGCTTTGAAAAAGGCACGCGTGAGGTGCTGACGGGACTCGGCGCGCCGGATCAATTTGCCGCAGGCGTCCACGGTGTTATCGCATCGTTTCTGGAAGCCGATGCCACGTGCGCTCGCGCCATCGAGGCGGCTCTGGGTGCCAATGTGCAAGCTGTATTGGTGTCCGATGAAGCCATGGCCACGGCGGTGATTGATCGACTCACCGCGCAAAAGCTCGGCAAAGCCGCCATCATCCCGCAGTCGTTCGTCGGCAGCTCACTCGGCACGCAAATGGAAGCCGTGCCAGAAGGCGCGATCGCTTGGGCGCTTGATCGGGTGAAAGCCGATGCTCGCGTCACAGCGGTCGTCGAAACATTGCTTGATCGCGTGTTGATCGTGCCCGATCTCCCCACCGCGCTGCGACTGCGCAAGGGCATGACCGATGCCACTTTTGCCACGCTCCAAGGCGAACTCATTAAGCCCGAAGGCACGATCAGCGGCGGTGCTAG
>JBDLWB010000158.1:0-16761 GCA_039804425.1 Verrucomicrobiota bacterium | reverse complement strand
CTCAAAGCCATCGAAGATGGTAAGTTTGCCAAAGAGTGGACCAAAGAGTTCGAAGGCGGCAACAAAAACTTCAACGCCATCCGCAAGGCTGAGGCGGCACACTCGATCGAAAAAGTCGGCGAGCGTCTGCGCGGTCAGATGAGCTGGATCAAGAGCAAGAAAATTGCGAAAGGTGCTTCTCAAGCCAGCTTTGTTGCTGACTCCAAGTAATCGATATTGAAGCAATCACAAACCGATCTCTCTGCAAAGGGAGATCGGTTTTTTTGTGCATGCAGTGGTAAGCCAGATCGCGCAGACCCGCGATTTGCCCTTTCCAATCATTGAGGCAGCGTTTTTGTTAGAAATCTTTATCCTATCGAATTATCGAGACCTGCATGAAAAGACCGATGTTGATCTTCAGCAAATGAATCGCAAATTGCGAAATTCGGATCATCGTAACGCATTCAATTACAAAAGTAAAAAACGACAGAAACAAAAGTCACGTTTGTGTATTATGTGAATGACATCTGGCGTTTTCGTGTTATGTTCCTGCCCGTAACAACAAACTACATCAACTATGGGTAATCTAACGAACGAAGAAAATTGGGCCGCACGCGAGCGCTTGCGTATGATTGAAGTGCTACTTTGGTGGCGTGGTTGGATTCGCCGTGGCGATCTGATTCAGTGCTTTGGCATTTCCGCAGCACAAGCCAGTGGTGACATTCAGCGTTTCCTTGAATTGAACCGCACTGGTGTCATCTATCAACCAAATCGCAAGCGTTATGAAGCTGGTGACAACTTCACCTGCAAGCTTCATCGTCCAAACCTCGCTGAGGCTGTGACCTTGGTGCTTGGACAAGCTCCTGGTCATGCCGCATTGACCATGCGCACTGAAATCGCTCCTGGTGCTGCTGGTGACTTGGTCGACGTGCTTTGCATGCCTCAACGTTCGCTCAATGATCGTGCAGCACGCACGATTGTTATGGCGATTTTGCGCAAAGAGGCTGTCGATGTGAAATACCTCTCCGTGAACAGTTCTTCCCGCAAGATGCGCACTCTGGTGCCACGTGCTCTCGGATGGGATGGTTCACGCTGGCATGCTCGTTGCTGGGATCATGAAAACAGCGAGTGGCGTGATTTCGTGCTAGGTCGCATGGAGGAATGCCGCTGGTCCAAAGCGAAATTGGAAGACATTCCTGAGGACATCGATTGGAACACATTCGTGATTCTCAAACTCAAGCCTAGCCCAGCACTGGGCAAAGATGCGAAAGCAGCTCTGAAGATGGATTACGGCATGACTGCTGACACTCGTGAAATTCGCGTGCGCAAGGCCATGCTCAAGTACTACCGTCACAACTTAGGATTGGCAGCCGATGCCAACAGCGATGCTTGGGAGCCATACTTCCAAGTCGTAAGCGAGAAGAAGGAGTCCTAATCTTCGGCAAACCTGATTTGACAAAACGCCACGTGCTTGCAAAGAGCACGTGGCGTTTTTGATGAACCGTTGGTTAGAAAAAATAAGCTCCTCAATGCCCGACGGGGCATTGGTTGATTTTTTGGAAAAAGTCGTTGCCTTTATTGTCGACCAAGATGAAGGCAGGGAAGTTTTCCACCGTGATTTTCCAAACGGCTTCCATTCCTAGTTCGGGGAAGTCGACTACTTCTTGTGAGCGAATGTGGTTTTGTGCAAGTAAGGCAGCAGGGCCGCCGGCGGATCCAAGATAGAATCCACCGTGCTTTTTGCAGGCATCCGTCACCTGCTGAGAGCGATTGCCTTTGGCGAGCATGACCATCGATCCTCCATGCGATTGGAAAAGATCCACATAGGAATCCATCCTTCCTGCGGTTGTGGGACCAAAAGATCCACTTGCCATGCCTGGAGGCGTTTTGGCAGGACCTGCGTAGTAGACGGGATATTTTTTGAAATAATCGGGCAGATCGCCATGCAGCTCAAGGTATTCCTTGATCTTCGCATGAGCAGAATCTCGGGCGACGATGATGGTACCGGTGAGGGATAGCGGCGTGGTCACAGGATGCTTGCTCAAGGTGGCCAGCGTGTGTTCCATGCCGAGATCGAGATTGATTTCGACGCCTTTAAATTTCCAATCGCGATAGGCATCTGGAATGAAGCGGCCGGGGTTTTTCTCGAGTTTTTCGAGGAAAATGCCGTCCTTGGTAATTTTTGCTTTGGCTTGTCGATCGGCTGAGCAGGAAACACCGATGCCTACAGGGCAAGAAGCACCGTGACGGGGGAGTCGGACCACACGGACATCAAGGGCAAAGTATTTCCCACCAAACTGAGCACCAATGCCGATATTGCGTGCGCGCTCGAGCAGTTCGGCTTCTAGTGCCGTATCGCGGAAGGCCTGACCATGGGCGTTGCCTGATGTGGGGAGCTGGTCCAAGTACTTGGTGGATGCCAATTTGACGGTCTTCAAGCAGGCTTCTGCAGAAGTGCCGCCAATGACGAAAACCAAATGGTAGGGTGGGCAGGCTGCTGTGCCGAGTGAGCGCATTTTTTCGACGCAAAACTCGACCAATCGTTGGGGATTGAGCAGGGCTTTGGTCTCTTGATAGAGAAACGTTTTATTCGCCGAACCGCCGCCTTTGCTGATAAACAGAAACTGATAGGATGAACCTTCTGTGGCATAAAGGTCGATCTGCGCGGGCAAATTGGTTTTGGTGTTCACCTCCTCATACATCGAAAGCGGCGATGTTTGAGAGTAGCGAAGATTTTCCTTGGTATAAGCGGCATGAATGCCCTCCGAGAGATGTTCCGCATCGCATCCGCTGGTCCAGACTTGTTGGCCTTTTTTGCCCATGATCGTCGCAGTTCCCGTGTCTTGGCAGAAGGGCAGTATGCCATGAGCCGCGATCTCTGCATTGCGCAGCATCATCAAAGCCACCATGCGATCATTTTCGGTGGCAGTGGGGTCATCAAGAATCGCAGCAACCTGTGCTAGGTGAGCAGGTCGCAACATGAAATTGATGGCTTTGAATGCCTCTTGCGCCAACAAGGTGAGAGCCTGAGGTTCCACCACCAAGATCTCTTTTCCTTCAAAGTCGGCAACTCTTACGTGATCGCTCGTGATCTTTTCATACTCGGTTGCATCGGGCCCTGTGGCGTAGATGTCTTGATAGAAAAAGGGAGTTTCAGGCATGCGATTCGATACCACAGATTGCCATCAATGCCAAGGAAGAATCTGTCAGCCCATGGCGGTTTGGATGGTTGACAAGTGAGTCAGCACTGCCAATGATGTCGCGCACTCCCATGGAAGACGTCATTATTATCGGCACTGGATGCGCAGGCTACACTGCGGCAATTTACACGGCTCGCGCCAACCTCAAACCGTTGATGCTGTCAGGTACCCAGCCTGGTGGGCAATTGACCACGACCACGGAAGTGGAAAATTTCCCTGGTCACCCCGAAGGGATCATGGGACCTGAGTTGATGATGCGCATGCAAGCGCAGGCGGAAAAATTCGGTACGCGCATCGCTTATGAAATGGTTGAAAACGTCACACGCCAACCAGATGGAACATTTTCCGTAAAAACCGGTACTGCGACACATCAAGCGAAAACGGTGATTGTTGCTACAGGAGCAGCGCCACGACACCTGGGATTGCCAAATGAGCAAAGCTTGATCGGTCGTGGTTTGACCTCTTGCGCCACCTGCGATGGTGCCTTTTATCCCGATGTTCCCGTCGCAGTCATTGGCGGTGGTGACAGCGCTTGCGAAGAAGCGGGTTTCCTCACACGTTTTGCCAGCAAAGTCTATTTGGTGCACCGTCGTGATGAACTGCGTGCTTCGAAAATCATGGCTGAGCGCGCATTGGCCAATCCCAAAATTGAGCCTCTTTGGAATTCGGCAGTGAGCGAGTATCTGACCGATGAAAAAGGCGAGATGCGCGCAATTCAACTAAAAAACTTGGTCGACGGCAGCGAAAGCGAAGTCGAGGTAAAATGCGTTTTTGTTGCCATCGGTCACGTCCCGAACAGTGGATTCTTGGGAGACTTGGTGGATCTCGATGAAAATGGCTACATTTTGCAAATTCCGGGTCGCACTGCGACCAAAACTCCCGGTTTGTTTGCTGCGGGCGATGTTGCGGATCACTACTATCGCCAAGCGATTACGGCAGCCGGACAAGGATGCGCTGCGGCGTTAGAAGCTGAGCGATATCTTGCAGATCACGAGGAGCATTAACCTCACATGATTCACAGCGCGCGCGCGTAGGTTTGGCAACGATTGGTCCAACCGGCGCGCCAGCGTTCTTCACCGCGAGCCGGTGGTGACAAATCAATGCGTCGATTCAGCACGCGGGTTGCGGAGGCCGCAAATTCCTGCGCTGCTGCGGGGCCGCTCGATACATCCTTCATGCCACCGAGAACTTGCAGCAAGCCCCAGCCCTTGCCCTGATAACGTTCATTGGGATTGATGCCATCGCCTTTGAAGTTCACATAATCAATCAAGGCATACTGACCCTGTGCGGTGCTCGCGACCTTGTGATAATTTGCTGCCACGCGCGTCCGGTCATTGACGGGTGCTGCGGCAAGCAAGGAGGGAAGTGTAGCGCGGGAGCGGGCGATGATGAAATCGGTCTGCAGTTCGACGTGCCCTACAAGCCACTGGCGCAGCTCCTGCATCCGTGCACTTCGGAAATCACGACGAAACTCTGCAGCATTGCGCCATGGGGCGTGACGCGACTCGGCAATAGCAGGCATCTTGATCTGACGGGCGTGGCAGAATGCAACAAATGCGGGCCATGACTCCGTGAACGGACCTGGCTGCCCGGCGGGATACCAGATGAAGTGACCAATGCCCAGAGAGGGAAAGTTTTCTCCCGCATTCCACGTTGTCAATCCATCGACCGAGCCAGCGCATTCGTTCTGCCAAATTTTTTTGCCGATTGCCGCCTTTTGCGATGAGCTCAACGCGGGCAAGCCGGGAGTGCCAGCGGAAGCAGCTGGCGATGAAGCAAAGGGCGAGCAGCTGGCTAACAACAGAGCGATGAAGAATGGTAGTGGTTTCATAAAGTGAGATCAATTATCGTGCCACCATTTCTGCGGCACGTTGCAAGGCACGGAGCATCGACGAGGGGTTCGCGAGATTTTTTCCTGCAATCGCAAAGGCGGTACCGTGATCGGGGCTGAGACGAGGACGCGGCAAGCCGAGCGTGATGTTCACGGCGTTATCAAAATCGAGGAGCTTGAGCGGAATCAAACCTTGGTCGTGATACATGCACAAAACGGCATCGTAGTGTCCATCCGCAGCATCGCGAAAAATCGCATCGGGCACATGTGGGCCAGAGAAATCAGCCGTTGCCTGTTGCTGGAGCACGTCGATGGCAGGTGCGATGAGGCGAATTTCCTCATCACCAAATGCGCCATTTTCTCCTGCGTGTGGGTTCAAGCCGCAGACCGCGATTTTGGGGATTCGTTTCAGACGTTGACGCATGAAAGTCGCTAGATGAGTCCCCGCGCGGATGATGTCTTTTGTCGTCAGTCTGTGCGCCACCTCTGCGAGGGGAATGTGGATCGTTACCAGTCCGACCGTGAGGTGGTCGCCGCTCAGACACATCGTCACCTCACCGGCACTGAGTCGGTCACAAAAAAACTCGGTTTGACCTGGATAGGCGAAGCCAATCGCTTGGAGCGATTCTTTGGATACAGGACCTGTAACCACGGCATCAACTTCGCCCGAAGCCAGACGTCGAGCGGCCTGCTCCAGTGCATCGAGCGCCACACGAGCGCTTTTTTCGTTAGGTTTGCCCAGTTCGATCGACACATCGGACTCAAGCCACTCAAAATCACAATCTTGTGGCAAATCGGGGGAAGCCAGTGCAAGACGAATGACCTCAGGACCAATGCCAGCGGGGTCGCCGGGCGTGATGAGAATGAGAGGGCGTTTCACAATGGATTATGGTTCGACAAGTTGACGGAGAAATTGGTTTTTTTGCAACAAGCTCGTGAGGCGCTTTTCATTGTGGCGCAATTTCATGTATGAACTCACCAAAAGCCAAAATGAAATCAACACTAGCAGAGAACACCCGGCTAGTACTGGCACAAGTAAGAAAAGAATGTCTTGCGGACGATAAAGTTGCGAGGTCGCAATCAAGATGGAGCCAATCGACAAAGGAATGGTGAAAATGGCAATGCCTGTGCGCAATAGCGAGAGCGCCGTGCGTTTTTCTGAGAGCAAGAGATTGACCTCATCGAAGACGATTTCGCGTTGATCGGTTTTTTGCATGAATGGTGAATGGTTTAGCTAGGATCGCTGACGATACTGATGATTTGGCCTTCTGCGAGACGAGTTGTGATTTTCATGCCGTTTTTGATATCTCGGGCATCGCGCAGAACCTCACCCTTTTCATCAAATGTGATCGAATAGCCTCGTTGCAGAGAGGATTCTGGTCCGAGAGCACGCAGGATCGAGCGCAAGTGGAGTAGTTGTTTTTCGTGCGCTGAGAGCTGTTGTTGTAGTGCCGTTGTGAGCCGACGTGAGAGAGAAACAAGATCGTCATTTTTCCGTGCAAGCCACTGCCGTGGATGAAGGCTGCGATGCGAGGTACGGAGTCGTTCGAGAGCTTGTTGACGCTGCTCCATGGTCAACTGCATGGCCCGCTGCCATGCTTCGCGGAGTCGATCCAAGCGCATGATCGGCTCGCGGAGCAAACGATCACCACGACGGTTGAGGACACCGCGTTTGATCGAATCAATGCGATATTGCGATTGCTCGATGCGATGAACAATCGGTTGTTTCAATTGCCGTCCCAGAGTGTGCAGGCGTTGCAAAAGTTCTACACGATCGGGAACAGCGCATTCTGCTGCAGCACTCGGCGTCGGCGCACGCAAGTCGGCGACGAAATCGGCGATGGTGAAGTCGATCTCATGACCGACAGCCGAAATGACGGGAATCGATGAACGGGCGATGGCGCGTGCGACTACTTCTTCATTGAAGCACCACAGGTCTTCTAGCGAACCGCCGCCACGACCGACGATGAGGACATCGCACTGCGGCCAATGGCGAGAGGTTGATTGCGAAAATGCATCGATGGCACGAGCGATCTCCCGCTCTGCGCCTTTTCCTTGGACGCGCACAGGGATGAGATAAAGATGAACCCATGGAGCGCGTCGCGAGATGACGTGTTGAATGTCTTGAATCACCGCACCCGTATCCGAAGTAACAATTCCGATGTTTCGAGGGAAAACGGGGATGGGGCGTTTTCTTGAGACGTCAAATAACCCTTCCGCATGAAGCTTTTTCTTGAGCGCTTCAAACTGAGCTTGCAAGTCACCTTGCCCCGCTGGCTCTGCGCGCAGAATGATGATCTGCAAACTGCCGCGCGCTTCATACACCGTTACTTCGGCAAAAACGCGAACCTTAGCGCCATCGACGAGGCATTCATGGCCGGTGCGTTTGCGAGCACCAAACATCGCACACTGAATCTGCGCTTGCTCGTCCTTGAGGGTGAAATACCAATGTCCGCTCGCTTGCTTTTTGAGGTTGCTCACTTCTCCTTCAATCCAGACTTCACCGACCTCAATTTCGACGACGTTTTTGATACGCCGTACGACTTGAGTGACCGTGAGTGATTTGGCTTCAGGCATGGCATAAGAGTGAAACTTTTGGCATCATGCTGCAAGGAGAAATGCCGCACAATCTTACGGGAAGAATTTTCTGCGAGACAGAGTTTTGACTTGTCGCATGCAGGCTGTGTGTTCACAAATGAACACAACATGACTTCATTGACCAGTCAATTGCAGCAAGCGGTCGCGAACAATCAACTGCTCGCCTCCGCAAGAGAAAACATCGAGGCTCTGCTCGCGGCAGCATCCACTCGTTTTGCGGAATCCGTGGTGGCTGAGCTTGTTCAACATGAGCAATGGAGTGAGCTGAATGATCGCTTTTTCAAAAAACTGGCCTTTGGAACAGGTGGCTTGCGCGGTCGCACAATCGGCCGCGTAGTCACATCCGTGGAGCAGGGAAAAGGTGCTGTCAACGGCCGTCCCGAGCATCCTTGTGTGGGAACAGCGACGATGAACTTTTTCAATGTGGGCCGTGCGGTGCGTGGGCTTGTCGCATACACGCAAAAGCACGTCGGCAGCGAGCGCAAAGCGCGCCTTGTCTTCGCTCATGACACGCGACATTTTTCGCGAGATTTTGCCGAATTCTGTGCCAAAGTCTGTGTCGAATTGGGGGCTGATGCCTATCTGGTCGAGAGCGCACGCAGCACGCCACAGCTGTCCTTTTCCATTCGAGAACTGCGCGCGGATGCAGGCGTCGTATTGACAGCAAGTCACAATCCTGCTCACGATAACGGCTTTAAGGCCTACTTCAACGATGGGGGGCAAATTGTCGAACCACATGCCACGGGCATCATCACCTTGGTCAACGCCATCGAGTCGGAGACCTATGAAAAAGTGCCTGAAGATCAACGAGGCACATTGACGATTTTGGGAACTGATATGGACCGCCGCTACATGGATCGCCTGCGTTCTTTGTTGATGCGTCCCGAGCTCCTCAAGGATTCAACGGCAAAGGTCGTTTTCACCAATCTGCATGGCACCGGCGGAACCATCGTCGCGCCGATGATGCGCGAGCTCGGCTTTGATGTCCTCACTGTGCCCGAGCAGGACATTCAAGATGGTCGCTTCCCGACGGTTGACTCGCCCAATCCTGAAAATGCACCTGCTTTGAAAATGGCGATTGATCTCGCAGAAAAAGAAGGTGCGGAAATCGTTATCGGCACGGATCCCGACAGCGACCGGATGGGAATTGCGGCACGCGATGCCTCGGGTCGCATGGCCTTACTTACCGGCAATCAAATCGGCTCTCTGATGGCGTGGTATCGCGTGAAGACGGCTTTTGATCTCGGTTGGGTGACCGATGCCACAAGGAGTCGTGCGGTATTGATCAAGACTCTTGTCACAACGGAGTTGCAGCGATCCATTGCGGATCACTTTGGCATTCGTGTGGTTGATACACTAACAGGCTTCAAATACATTGCCGAAAAACTGCGCAAATACGAAAACACCATTCCTGCTGATAAAATTGCGGAAATCCATCCCGATGGCTATCGCTCACTGAGCGAAGAGCAATCGCGTCGGTTGCGTTTGGAATTTTCTCGATTCTTCATCTTTGGTGGAGAAGAGAGTTACGGTTATCTCGGCTGCGACTTCGTGCGCGACAAAGATGCCAATGGCGCTGCGGTGATGTTTGCAGAGGTCGCTGCTTATGCCAAGAGCGAAGGACTGACCGTGCCGGGCTTGCTTGATCGCATTTACGAGCAATTCGGCTATTTCCTTGAAGTGGGCAAATCGCTCGTCATGGAGGGCGCGGATGGTGCAGCGAAAATTGCGGCTTTAGCGCAATCGTATGCAGCACAGCCACCAGATGTCTGTGACGGTTCTTCTGTCGAACGCGTGCGTGATTTCTCTTCGCAAACGATTTTCGACGAAGAGGGTGATGAATTGCCCAAGGAAAAAATGATCTTCGTCGATCTTGCTGATGGCCGTCGATTTGCCGTGCGCCCTTCGGGCACTGAGCCGAAGATCAAGTTTTATCTTTTTGGCAAAGACACCAGCGGACGTCCGCTCGATGAGGCGAAAGCCCACGTCAAGACATCGCTCGAGTCTCTCTGGACCTGGATCGAAAAAGACGCAGCCAGTCGTTGATCGCTGGATTTTGGCTAGCTTCGTGGCGGCGGATTCCATCCGCCAAGCCGACTTTTGCGTTTTTTTGGCTAGGCGCTTGGAAAGCGCTGCCACGTGGATTCAATGCCATTGGCGGCAGCAAGCAATGAGCCGACGACGGCTCCGCGATGGCAGTTGTCGCCGCCACACATCGCATTGGCGATGACGCCAGCAGAAAAGTCGTCGTGGTATTTCCACGCAAGATACAGCGATGCCGGCATCGCTTCTGCGATGTAGCAAGCCGGGCTGAAGCGTTGACCGACGACATGACAATCGTCTTGATGCAGCCATGAGTCCGCCTGCTTGCCCGACAACCAATCACCAGCTTCTTGCCGAATCGCATCGCGCACAGTCACGCCTTCGGAAATCCGATAGAGCAAACGAGCGAGAGTATCCGCCGCACGTAATACGTTTGGATGCGCATGAGTGAGTCCAACATGAAGTTTTACCGTGGCGCGTATGGTGTCGAGATCGGAACCGGAGAGGATGAAGAATAGCGCTGGAACTGCAGCAAGTCCGCCGATGTGTTCATCGTGAATGGCGCATTTGCGCGGGGCTTTTCCTTGAGCATAACGCGTGAAGAAGCCTCGATGGTATTCTTCCACGTAGGTATCGCGATGCTTTCCTGGTGTCAGCATGAAATCGATGTAATGTGCGAGCCAAGCATCTGGATCATAGCCACCGATCTTATGGCAGAGATGCACCAGTTCGCTGGCAAGTTGGTAGTTAAGCGTGTTCTCTCCTGCTCGGAGAAATTGATGATAGTGAATGTCGCGCTGGCCCCAGTAGACGGCTTGATCGTGGAGGATTTCACCTTTTTCATTGAGGGCCTGATACTGAGAACGCCAGAGTATCGAGCCAGTATGTGGGTGCTTGGGGGCAAGGTATCGATCGACGACCCCATACTCGGCGCGAAGAGCGGCGCGGTCGTAATACCAGTGAACAGGCATAGCAAGAGCATCCGCGACGAGCGAACCTTGATAGGCATGTTCTGCTGTGGTGGCACGATGGCTCGTTGTCATGATTTTTTCGCTGCAATGATTTGTTGGGCCACTTTTACCCCCGTCGCAAGCGCTGTTTCGATCGAGGAAATGCCATGATGATCGCCACACTGGAATAAACCTGGCCGCGGGTTGAGGTCGGGTAGGGGAATTTGCGACTGCTGCGGCAGCGCGTGCGTGACTTGATCAATCCGCAGCAAATTCCAAGCGCGTGTGCTCGCACCAAACCAATCGTATAGTTGCTGACGAACTTGGCTCTCTAGGTCGCCTGCCATGCGGTAGCGGGAGTCGATGACATTGACGGCAATCAACTGCTGTCCCTGCGGGGCATAGTCGTGCGATACTGTGCTCATGACGGCGAGGTGATTGATCGGGCCATAACCTTCTGCGTTGAGCCACAAGACTGGCATTTTCGAAGGCGCCTCAGTGGCACTAAAATAAAGACATGTCGCGGCATGAAATGGTGGAGGATCTTCGTTGCTGCCGAGCAATCTCGCTGCATTGATGGCATCAGTCGCAAGAACGATGGTCTCTGTTTCGATGCACTGTCCATCAGCTAGAATGACTTTCCTGTCGTCGATCGCAGTCACGGATGCATGCAATCGCACGGCTCCAGGATCGAGTCGAGATGCCAATTGACGAGGGATTTCCGCCATGCCTTTTGCAGGGACCGCGGTGTCGCCTAACGAAAAATGATTCATCACAAAGTCGAGTTTTTCGACCGATGTGGTCAATTGTCGCTCAAGGAAAACCCCGCCAAGAAAGGGGCGAAAAAAACGTTGGATCATGCCTTCGCTAAAACCATCGGCACGTAGCGCCTCGAGGCTTGAGAGAGAAGATCCATGACGCTGGAGATCGTAGCCACCGCGACCTTTGAGGGCGATGCGCAATTTGTCCTTGATCGTGCCAATCGGCGCAAAAAGTCCACGAATGGCATCGCAAAAATGCCGTCGTGGATCGGCCATCAAATGCCATTGTTTTCCCACTCGCAACATGGCGCCAGGATAGAATGGACGCAGCGCAAGAGCATCGTAATCCAACAAGGCACGCGCGGTGGGATAGTTGGTGAGCAAGACTTGAAAACCTCGATCGAGAAGAAATCCGTCGATCGAGTCAGTCGCGACCCGACCACCGACCCGATCGGACGCTTCTAACAGCAGCGCTTTGATGCCCGATTGCTGGAGGACTGCAGCACAGGCCAGTCCAGCAAGTCCAGCGCCAATGATGATAACCGGTGCGTCGGTAGGACATGCGTTAGGGTGAGAGATAGGATTCACGATGTTGACATCATAGGGCATAATCCCCGTGGCGCAACTCGGCTCATCAAAAAAAACGGCACCCTCGAATGAGAGTGCCGTTTGTCGAGAAAAGCAGAGCGATCAGAGCATGAAACGATCTTCTGCTGGATTGCTAGCGAGATCGCACTGAGCCTCGCCGTTTGCAGCAAGGTGGGTCAAGCAGTGGTAGACGTCCTCGGCATCGGCATCGATCTCAGCGGCAATGTCCAACGCAGTTTTGGCATAGGCAGTCAAGCGACCGCGAACGGCATTGAGCGTTGTAAGGAATGTCGCCGCCGCTTTTTTGCCCGCTTCCACACCGGGTTGATGGTAGGCGTTGATGTTCACCAGGGAGGCGTAGAACGAAACCGCACGTTCGTAGAGGGCGATGAGCACGCCGACTTGGAACGGGGAAACTTCTGGCAAGGAAATGGTGATCGACTTGCGACCCGAAGCGTAGAGTGCACTGCGTGTGCCACGCAAAAAGCCTTGCAGGTAATCGGCACTGGTATTGCCTGGCTCGACTTCGATGGTGTCACCATCGCGCCCCTTGCGGACCTCGATGAAGGTGGCGAAGAAATTCGGCACACCATCGCGAAGTTGTTGCACGTAGGCGTGCTGGTCGGTGGAACCTTTGTTGCCATAGACGGCAATGCCTTGGAACACTTGCTTGCCATCGAGATCGTGCTCTTTGCCGATCGACTCCATGACGAGCTGTTGCAGGTATTTTGACATCAACGACAAAGAATCTTTGTAAGGCAGAACGACCATGTCTTTTTCGCCCTTGCCATTGCAACCAAAGTGCCAAGCGAGCGCGAGTCGCATGGAGGCGTTCGACGCGAGATTCGTCTTGCGTGTTTCCTCATCCATCGCGCCTGCGCCTGCGAGCATGGCATCGACATCGATCCCTTGCAGAGCGGCAGGGACTAGGCCCACAGTCGAAAGCACACTGGTGCGGCCACCCACCCAATCTTCCATCGGGAAGCGCGTGATGAACCCTTGTTCGACAGCGTATTGATCCAACTTCGAGCCGCCACCAGTAATGGCGACAGCGTGTTTGCCGAAATCGAGACCAGCGGCATCATAGGCGGCCTTGGCTTCGATCATGCCATTGCGAGTCTCAGGCGTGCCACCAGATTTGGAAATGACCAGAACGAGGGTCGATGCCAAGTTGGCTTGACCAATCGTTGCGAGAACGCGGTCAATGCCATCAGGATCGGTATTGTCGAAAAAATGAATCGGCATGCGAGCGCCGTGACCGAGAGCTTCACTCACCAACTGCGGGCCGAGAGCCGAGCCGCCGATGCCGATGAGCAGCAAACGACGAAACTCTTGTCCGGTCGGCGACTTGATTTCCGCTGCGTGAACCTTGCGGGCGAAGTCCTTCAACGCTGCCAAAGGCTCGGTGATTTGCGCTTTCAGTTCACTCGTAGGAGCGAGCTCTGGCTTGCGCAGCCAGTAGTGACCGACCATGCGGCCTTCATCGGGATTGGCAATCGCGCCGCCCTCGAGAGCAACCATGTCGTGAAAGGCACGGTCGATCTTATCCTTCATGCGATCGTAAAACTCAGCGGGGATGTCCATCCGCGAGGTGTCGAGCGAGAAGCCGAAATGGGGGTAGCGGAGCAATTCTGTGGAGTAGCGTTCAAATGCCATGGCGCGCTTGGTATAGCAGCGGAATGCGATGAATCAAAGAGAATTGCAAAAAAAATGACAGACCGCTCAAGTCACCTACCGTTCAAACAAATGAGAATTTTCCTTGGTTTGATAGCAGAAAATGGCACACTGACAGTGACATGAATGGATTCTTTGCTCGCCTACGAAAACTGGTTTTTCCCGCACTTTTGCTTTGCTTGACGTGCCTGGTGCCTGCAGAAATCATCGATGATCAACCGATCGAAAAAGATCTAACACCTCAATCAGCGGTTGCTTCAACGATTCCCACGCTCTGGATCATCGGCGATTCCACTGTGCGCTGCGGCACTCCTGGTCAACGAGGTTGGGGCGACGAAATGGCGGGCTTTTTCAATGTTCAAAAGATCCAAGTGCAGAATCGCGCCATCGGCGGTCGTTCGGCACGCACGTTTTTTACCGAAGGCAAGTGGGCCGCCGTGCAAGGCGAACTCAAAGCAGGCGACTGGGTGCTGATGCAATTCGGCCACAACGATGCCTCACCGATCAATGAAAAGCCCCCGATCACGGCATCGACTCGTGCGCGCGGATCAATCCAAAGCAATGGCGATGAGACCCTAGACATCATCAACATTCTTTCCGGCAAGCCCGAGACCGTGCACAGCTACGGCTGGTATCTGCGGCACTTCGTCACGACCGCTCGTGAAAAAGGTGCGACGTCAATCATCCTTTCTCCTGTTCCTCGACTGGTCTGGACCAAGGAAAAAACCATACGTCGTTCGACCGATTCGTGGACTCTCTGGGCGCAACAAGCAGCGACACAGAGCGGCGCGCATTTTTTCGATCTGAACGATGCCATCGCACGACGCTACGAGCAGATGGACGAAAAGTCGGTGCGGGCTTTGTTTGCCGATGGCACCCACACCACCCGCGATGGCGCGAGACTCAGTTCTCAGGTGGTCATCGATGGCTTGCGCAAGCTGCCGCTCCCTGGCCTCCACGCGGGGTTGCAAGCGACAGCGAAATGACATCAACGTCGTGTGAGCACAAAGCTGCGCTCTTCGCCGAAGCGTCCGGGATAGGTGCGATGTTCAACCTCTGCTTCTGCGACATGGAAGTACGGTGAAAAGCGTTCCATCAACTCAGCCACAGGAGTATTCCATGGCGGGCCGCTGCCCTCATCATCCATGTCCGTAAAAAACGCGCCGATCAATCGCGCACCGGGCTTGAGCACTTGTGCCACAGTGGCGACATAGCGATCGCGCCAGTCGGGCGGAATGGCACAGAAGCAGGTGTGTTCCCAGATCAAACTGATACGCTCGCCACGATACCACGTAGTAAGATCAAAAAAATCGCCGAGCACGATGCGCACATTCGTTAGATCCCGACAAAGATCTTGCGCCGCCGCCACGGCACTGGGGGCGACATCGATGCCGACCACATCGCGTTGCGGATGCGCCTGAGCCCACGCACACAAATCCCAACCACGACCGCAGCCCGGCACCACGATGGCACCATCGACATCGATCTGATCAAGCCAATGCGCGAGCATCGGATGCGCCGCGCCTTTGTCCCATGGCGTGTCGGCTTGCTGATAGCGATTTTCCCAATTCATGATTTCCATCGCGCAATTAACACTCGACCCACACTGATTTCAAGTAGGGCGCATCGGTAAAATCCGCGGGCATGGGCGTGTGGTGGAATCGACACGTTTTCGGCAAGGCCTGGCGCAATTGACGTTCGAAGTCGCGCGGCGATAGTTTGTGGCAATTGGTCGAGCAAAGCATCCAGCCGCCCGATTGCAGGCAGTCGTGGGCCAGTGATGCGAGCTCGCCGTAGTTTTCCTCCACGCGAAACACCTTGCCTTTTTCATCGCGCGAAAAGGTAGGGGGATCGAGAATGATGCCGCTGAACTTGCGACCCTGTTTTTGGAATCGACGCAGCCAATGGAAGGTATCGCCCTTGCAAAAATAATGTGCGGAGGGATCGAGTTGATTGTGTTGAAAATTGCGTTTCGCCCAGTCGAGATAAGGCTGAGAGAGGTCCAGCGTGGTCGTCTGCGCCCCGCCCAGCGCCGCGAAGACGGAAAACACGCCGGTGTAGGCAAAGGTGTTCAGCACGGTATCGCCCGACGCAACGCGCTCGCGCACACGCTGCCGGTTATCGCGCTGATCGAGAAAGATTCCTTGGGAATAGCCACTTTGAAACGAAACCTCAAAATGCACGCCATTTTCCTTGGCAAGAAAAGGCGACTCCACGGGAGTGCCGTGAAACAGATGAGGCGATTCTTTTTGCTGCTGACTCAGGCATTTGTGATAGATGCTGTGCGATTGCTCACGCAGCCATGCCGACACATCGCTGGGGATGCGCGCGGCTGTCGTCGACACCAGCCAGTGATCCGCAAAGGTTTCGAGATAGACTCCAGGCAAGCCATCGCCCGCGCCATCGATCAAGCGCAAGGCGTTGGTTTCTTGGGTCGCGATGGAAGATCTTGCCGCGATCGATAGGTTGAATCGAGACATGGTTCAAATCGCAGGTGGTGCCGAAAGCGGTCCATCGCCGAGTTCGGGATCGACCAAGGGACGCGTGAGCATTTCCTCGTAAATGGCAATGTATTGCTCGGCGACTTCCTCGTGATTGAAGCGTTTTTTCGACTCGCGCATGATGCGGCGAAGATGCGCTTCTTTGACTTCGGCTGATTCGCGATAGAATTGCATCGCTTGATCAATGGCCCAGCGCAAGGAATCGGGATTGTAGTGATCAAAGCGGAAGCCATTGCCGGTGCCTGCTTTGACATCGAGATGCTGTACGGTGTCGTAAAGTCCGCCGGTGGCATGCACGATGGGCAGGGAACCATAAATCGGCGCGGTCATTTGCGGCAATCCACAGGGCTCGAACAAGGATGGCATGATCATGAAATCCGAGCCCGCGTAGCCAAGGCGCGAGAGTCTTTCATCGAAGTCCACCACCGCCACCCGATCGTGCAGGCCGAAGTGGCTGACGATTTGATGGAAGTATTTCTGATGAGGGCCATTGGCGATGATCGCCACTTGCAATTCGTCATTCCAATAATCCGAAACGAGTCGATAGAGAATGTCCGAGAACAACTGCGGGCCTTTTTGCATCGGATCGAGTCGTGAAGGCCAGAATAACAAGGGGGCGTTGGGATTTTCGTGAAG
>JBDLWB010000157.1:0-10521 GCA_039804425.1 Verrucomicrobiota bacterium | reverse complement strand
ATCCTTTAGCCACTTCCGGCGGATGGAATTTGATCGGTCGCACCGACCAAGTCCTCTTCCACCCCTCCGCCACGAAGGAGCAAGCCACCTACCTCCACCCCGGCGATCGCTTGCGCTTCGAACCCACACAAATTGTATGATGAACTTTGCCGATCTCAACCTCGGAACGGCATGCTTTCGCGTGTTGCGTGCGGGAGCGCAGACGACATTGCAGGATTTGGGACGACCGGGGCTTAAGGACGTCGGCATCCCTGTCGGTGGGGTAATGGATCGCCAAGCCTTGGCCCGACTCAATGCGATCTTAGGAAATGCTCCTACCGCCGCAGCGTATGAGATGCTCTGGGGCGGACTGGAGGTGGAATGCCTCGCCGATTGCCTGATAGCTTACACCGGTGATGTGCAGGGATGGGTCGGAGCGCAAGCTATAGCCCGCGATCGAACCATCGCACTTCGCGCGGGCGATCGATGCCGACTTCAAGCGCAAGGTCGATGCCTCTGGAGCTACCTGAGCATCGCCGGCGGTTGGGCATCGGCCAATTGGTTTGGCAGTGCGTCGGTATGGCCGCTGGGCGGCATGGGGCATGCATTGTGTGATGGCGATGTGCTTTACGCCCAAGATCCCACAAGCTCCCTGCCCCCCGGCATCGCCGCGCGTTATGCAGCGCCCTATCCTACCCGTGACGTTTCGCCACTACGCGTCTGGCGCGGTCCGCAATGGGAACTTTTTTCGCCAGCAGCACGCGAAGTTTTTTTCTCGTCCACGTGGTCGATCTCGCAACAGAGCAATCGCGCGGGCTACCGACTCAGTGGTCCGACCATCGAGGTGCCGACACGCCAATTGATCAGCGAACCAATCAGACTCGGCTCGATCCAAGTGCCTGCCGATGGACAACCGATTGTCCTCCTCAATGATGGCCCGACACTGGGTGGCTATCACAAATTGGCCTTGCTGCATCACGACGAGCTTGATCGCTTTCGCCAATTGCTGCCAAATAGCTCAGTCTCTTTTTGTTTGATCGATGAATGCTCCTAAACTCAATGCCGATCTCGGCGAAGGCGAAGCCCCAAGCCACACCATCGGCTTGATGCAATGCATCGATGCCGCGAACATCGCTTGCGGCGTTCACGCTGGCGACGAAAAAAGCATCGTCTTTTGCATCGAACAAGCCCTCCTGCATCAAGTCAAAATCGGCGCGCACCCCGGACTACCCGGTTCGAAAGGTCGCGGCACTTGCTCGCTGTCGAGCAGTGAATTGCGCCGCTTGCTCGATGAGCAAGTGCGGCCCTTTGTACGACGCGTCGACGCCGCTGGGGCGACGATGCATCACATCAAACTCCACGGTGCGCTGTATCATGCCACAGACCGCGATCCAACCTTGGCGCAATGCTACCTCGATTGGTGTCGAGCACACATTCCCGAGGCTCGCATCATTGCCCGCAGCGGCGGAGTGACGGCCGATCTTGCCACACAACAACACATCCACTGCTGGCGCGAGTGCTTTCTTGATCGCAGCTATGAGTCCGATGGCACACTGCGCGACCGCAGCCACGTCGATGCCCTGATCCACGACATCCATGCCTTGCAAGCCCGACTCCGTGACTGGTCGCACCACGGTATCCTCCGCGCGATCGATGGCCAGACACTGCTGCTGTCGTGCGACACCTTTTGCCTCCATTCCGATTCCGCCGAATCTCTTGTGTTTGCGCTCGCAGCACGTCAGCACTTTGGACCGCGCATCAGCTGAATCCTACCCTTGCAAGTCATCGCCCGCTGCGCTAGCTTCGCCCGTCCATGTTTCTTCTCAAAAAAGTTTTCCAACTCCGTGATAAGGCCAATCCCAATGCGGAGAAGCCCTTTTTGGAACATCTGGAAGATTTTCGCATTCTCGTCACCCGTTCGGTAGTCACCTTGCTGATTAGCACCGTGCTCTGCTTCAGCTACCGCGATCAGTTGATGGAAATTCTGCGCAAGCCCATCAGCGATGTCTGGGAGATGCATTCGGAAAACAAACTTCCTACCTCCGGCGAATGGAACGCGGACCAGTGGGAAAAAGCCAAGTCCGCTGCCGAGGCGATGTCACAATGGCCCTCGGACCTCGCTCAGCCTTACTTGCAACAGCTTTCTCCGATCGAGCAATCGCATGCAAAAATCGCGGCGAGCTACCGTGCCACCATCACTCTGCCGACAGAAAAACAAGGCCCCTTTGTCGATTCCCTACCGCACTTGCAAGACAAGGAAAAAGCCTTGCTCAAAGAGCTGCTCATCTCCAAGCCCGATGCCCAGGTCGGCTCGAAAGATCGCTTCAAGTTCATGAGCTCGCTGAATCCGACCGAGTCGTTCATGCTTTCCATGAAGCTCGCCTTTTTCGCCGGCACGGTGATCAGCTTCCCCTTGTTGTTGATGTATCTCCTGAAGTTCATCCTGCCTGGTCTCCACCAACATGAGAAAAAAGCCATCCTGCCCGCACTGGCGGTCGGCTTCGGTCTGTTCCTCAGCGGCGTGATGTTTTCTTACCTGCTGGTGCTGCCCAAAGTGCTCGAATTCTTTTACTCTTACGGCGAATCCATGGGCATCGCCAATGAATGGCGCATTGGCTATTATCTTTCCTTTGCCACGCAGTTCACCCTGATTTTTGGTCTCTGCTTTGAACTTCCCGTCGTCGTTTGGGTGTTGGTGAAAATCGGCTTGCTCGATTATGAACTGATGAGTCGCACACGCAATTACGCCATCATTACCATCATTGTCATCGCCGCCATCATCACGCCAACGCCCGATGCCTTTACGCTCGCACTACTTGCCATCCCGATGATCGCGCTCTACGAAATGTCCATCTGGCTGGCTTGGTTCGATGCCCGACGCGCCAAAAAACGCGAAGAGCAAGAAGAGCGCGAGCGTCTCGCCCGATTGCTCGATCGCACGCCCATCGCAGACAGCCTGAAAGCAGAAAACATCGACCTCCAAGCCACCGAAGAAGGCGAAGAGCCGGACTATGGTGATCAACCGAAGCCGTAAAAGTCCCATTTCACGGCGTTTCTTCTGGTAAAAGGAAACATAGCCCACAGGAAATCAGGGAAGAAATCGTGACCTACGTAAGGAGAGCACGGAGGTGATGGAGAACGTCAACAAATGCTAGGCAAGCCATCTTCAGCGCCAACGGCGCGATTACATACCAGACCGGGGTGAAGCCCCGGGTAGCGGCGTCCCCATGGATTCGAGGGCTGAAGGCCCGAACCATGATTACCGTATATAAAAAAGTTCAAGCCCTACCTCGCCACTCGCCATTACGCTTGGAACGCATGGCTTTGGGAGGTGCCTCCTCTCAAGCAGGAGCGCCCACCACTTCCCCCGGCAGACTGCCGTCATCGGCTTTTTGCTCTGGGGATGCCGATTTGGCGGCTTCTTTTTTCGCGAGTTCATCGGGAATCGGCGGGGGCTTCGGCGCGGGTGGCGGGTCTTTCATCTCTCCGTGCTCGACAAGATCTTTCACGTGGCTGGCATCGAGCGTTTCGTATTCGAGCAGTGCCATGGCGATCAACTCAACCTTGTCCTTGCCTTCGATCAGCAGACGCTCGGCTTTCGCGTAGGCGTCGTCGATGAGCTTTTTGATTTCGGCATCGATCGCCTGCGCCGTGGCTTCGGAGTAATCGCGGCTCTTGCCGAACTCGCGTCCGAGGAACGAACTGCCCTGCGTCTCGCTGTAGCCAATCATCCCCAGCTTGTCGCTCATGCCCCATTCGCACACCATTTGGCGAGCGAGATGAGTAGCTTGACGGATGTCGCCCGAAGCCCCGTTGGAAACATCGTGACTGTGAAACTGCTCGGCAATGCGACCACCCATGGTCATCACAAGGCTGTCGAGCGCTTCTTTTTTCTGCGTCGAATACTTATCGCCGTCCGGCAGATACATCGTAGCACCGAGATAAGGACCTCGCGGAATGATGGTGACCTTATGCAGCGGGTGGCAGTTTTCGAGGACTACGTTGAGATAAGCGTGTCCCGCTTCGTGCCAAGCCGTGCCGATTTTTTCCTTATCGCTCATCGCCAAGCTGCGGCGCTCACGACCCCAGCGAACCTTGTCGCGCGCTTCCTCCAGTTCATCGATGGTGACCGCAGAAAGATTGCGTCGAGCCGCAAGCAGTGCCGCCTCGTTGATCAAATTGGCGAGTTCGGCACCCGAAAATCCCGGAGTGCCCTTGGCAATGCGGGAAAGATCGACCCCCGCTTGCAGCTTGATCTTCTTCACGTGAACGCGGAGGATTTCCTCACGACCATTGACGTCGGGCAGCGATACCGTGACTTGTCGGTCGAATCGACCCGGACGAAGCAATGCAGGGTCAAGCACATCCGGACGGTTCGTCGCGGCGATGATGATCACGCCTTCTTGGGTGTCAAAGCCATCCATTTCCACCAGCATTTGGTTGAGCGTTTGTTCGCGCTCATCATTGCCACCGCCCATGCCCTGACCGCGGTGACGTCCCACGGCGTCGATTTCATCGATGAAAATCAAGCACGGCGCATTCTTCTTGCCCTGCTCAAACATATCGCGCACACGGCTCGCACCGACGCCGACAAACATCTCGACAAAGTCCGAACCGGAGATCGAGAAAAACGGCACGTCGGCTTCGCCTGCGATCGCGCGGGCCAAAAGCGTCTTTCCAGTGCCGGGAGCGCCGACCATCAGAACCCCTTTCGGGATACTGCCACCAAGCTTCTGGAACTTGCGTGGATCACGGAGAAATTCGACAATTTCCAGCAGTTCTTCCTTCGCTTCTTGAATGCCCGCCACGTCCTTGAACGTGACCTTATTTTTATCCATCGTCAGCAAGCGTGCCTTACTGCGCCCGAAATTCATCGCACCGCGACCGGCGGATTTCATTTGTTGACGGAAAAAGAAAATCAGCACGCCAATGATCAAGACGATGGGCAGCAGGCTCATCATCATGTTACCGAACGTATTGCTCACACTCGTGCGCTTCGCTCCCGCAGCGAGCAACTCGGCGAGCTCTTCCTTTTGCATGAGAGTGTCGACTTTCACTTCAAAACGCGTCAGCGACTTCGGATCGAGCGGGGCCGCATGGGTTACGATGGGGAACCACTCGCGCACACCTTCCAGCACGGCGGACTGGTCCTTCGCGATCACCACACGCAAGGGCATTTGCATGTCATTGACCAACACCTCATCGGCAGCCAGTGCTTTGCGGAATGCTTGAAACGTTAAAAGCTCACCATTGGCAGGCAGTGCGGGCAAGGCTTCAGAGCGAGTGATTTTCAACTCGCTTCCCAACACGCGATTGAGCACATCCTGATTGAGAATGATGTCGACGGGAACTTGAAAAACCGTGCGCTGCTTCGCTGCATTCGTATCGCGCTCAGGCGCAGGTTTTAGCCAACCATTCACACTCGCAATGTAAAGACTATCACGTGTGACGACTTCAAAGGGACGACGCACATCATCAGTCACCACAAGACCTTGGTCGTAAGCCTTACGAAATTCGCTGTAGCTCATCTGCTTGGTTTTGCCACCAAACGAATCCGTATTAAAATAAGCAAAACTCAGAACCAACAGGGCAAGACCCAGCAGTCCAAACAATCTCCAATTCACGCCATTTGGCTCAGTATTGGGAGATTTGGATTCGCGTGATGGCGGCGGAGGAGTCGATGAATCAGACATAAGAACAAAAAACAAAGCAAGGATTCAAGGTCACTGCATGACAATCCCCTGCGCTTTCAGACTACGCTAGGATCACAAAAAGGAAAATGTTTTTTGCAAAATTTTGCAGCTTGCCGAGATCCTCAGAACGCTCCTCGCAGACTGCGATGTCGCATTAAGCCTCACGCACCATGGCCACAGCCATCGCGGCAATGCCTTCGCGACGCCCCACAAATCCCATGGTCTCATTGGTCGTGGCCTTGATGCCGATGCGCGCCGCAGGTAGCCCCAGAGCAGCGCCAATCGCCGCTCGCATGGCATCCCGATGCGGCAAGACTTTCGGAGCTTCGGCAATGATCGTGGCATCGATATTCACCAAGGAAAAACCGAGCTCACTCGCACGGTCCCGGGCTTTTTCCAAAATCCGCAGCGAACAAATGTCCTTGCAGTTCGGATCGCCAGGCGGAAAAAAATGGCCAATGTCGGGCTCACCGAGAGCGCCTAATACGGCATCGGCAATGGCATGACAAAGCACATCGGCATCGGAATGCCCTTCCAATCCGTGCGTGTGAGGAATTTCCACCCCACCCAGAATCAATGGTCTCCCCTCGGCAAATCGATGCACGTCATAGCCAATTCCAATCATACCGCCCCAAACTAGCCGCCCATGTCGACGAAAGCAATCCCGATTCCCCACGATGAGAAAATGACGCTGATTTTCTTATCGGCATTTCCCGCGTTTTTTCGTAACCACTGTTCCGACCATGAAAGATTTTCCGACTCCCTTTCAAATTCGCACGTTGTGGAATGCCGCCACGGGTGTTTCTCTACTCATCTTGGGACTGCTCATTGTCGGACTGATCTGGCTAATGGGCAAGGTCTTTGGCTTTTTGCAACCTGTGCTGATCCCGGTCATCGTGGCGGGCATTGTCGCCTATGTCATGGACCCACTGGTCCGACGTCTCGAGCGCTGGAATTTTTCTCGCCTCAAAGCCGTCATCATGGTCTACGCGATCATGCTTCTCGGCGCGATGCTATTGACTCTGGCGATTCTGCCTGGTGTCAACCAAGCCCGCTCGATGGTCGCGCAGCAGCTCAATGCTCGAGCCACATCGGCGAAAACGGATAAGGAGGCAAATGAATCGCTTCTTCGTCAAATCTCATCGTTTCTACGACAGCAACAAAAGGAGCAAGAAGGCAAGCCGATCGGATGGTTGCTCACGCAGACCAAGGATGATGGGAAAAAAATCATTCCTCCCCACACACCAGACCCTAAGGAATCTCTGGACTTTTTCTGGGAAACGCGCGCAGGCCGTATGCTCTATGATTACAAGGGACAAATTTGGCAGTGGACGACTGTCGGCACCTCGAAAGTCATGGCCATTCTCGGCTTTTCTCTGGGCCTCGTGATGGTGCCGGTCTACCTGTTTTTCTTTTTAAAAGACTCGGCCAGTATCCAGCAACACTGGCACGACTATGTGCCGCTCAAAGCATCACGATTTAAGAGCGAGCTCGTCGATACGCTCCAAGAGATCAATGGCTACCTCATCTCATTTTTTCGCGGGCAGGTGCTGGTCGCGTTCATCGATGGCATTTTGGTGGGCATCGCACTAACGTTTTACGGCCTTCCTTATGGCTTTTTGATCGGTATATTTATGGCGCTCTTGGGTGTCATCCCTTACATCGGTAACATCCTCTGCCTCATTCCCGCCTGCATCATCGGCTGGTTTCATGCCAAAGCCGGTGCCCTGTGGGGACTAGATCCGATGTCCTATACCATCGGCGTGGTGCTGATTTTTGTGGTGGTGCAGCAAATCAATTCGCTCGTCACCGCTCCGAAAATCGTCGGCGACTCGGTGGGCTTGCATCCGATGACGGTCATTTTTTCCATGCTTTTTTGGACGGTCATCCTCGGAGGCTTTGTCGGAGCCCTACTTGCCGTTCCGCTGACAGCCGCCGTAAAGGTGCTATTCCGGCGCTTCATCTGGGAGCGCAATCGGAAAGAGGCCGCAGAAGCCACAACACCTGAACTGGCCGAATCGACGCAGTGAAAGTGCATTTTCATTTCATGGCACGTTTGCCACTGGACAGTCTCATCATGAGCGACTAGCATTCGCCATGGCAACATTTCGTGTTCTTGTATCCGATCCCATTTCTGAAAAAGGTGTCGAAGCTCTCGCTTCTGCTCCCGAAATCCAAGTCGATGTCAACACCGGCCTGAAACCTGAGGAGTTACTGAAGATCATTGGTGACTACCACGGTCTCGTGGTTCGCTCTCAAACGAAGGTCACGAAGGAAGTTTTCGCCGCCGCGAAAAACCTCAAGGCCATCGGTCGCGCCGGTGTCGGTGTCGATAACATCGATCGACAAGCCGCTACCGATCACGGCGTGGTGGTGATGAATACCCCCAGCGGCAATACCATTTCCACCGCCGAGCACGCTTTCACGCTGATGCTCTCGCTGGCACGCAATATCCCTCAAGCTCATGCTACCGTCATCGCCGGCAAGTGGGATCGCAAGTCGTTCGAAGGCTGCGAAATCCACGGCAAACGCCTCGCGATTCTCGGCATGGGCCGGATTGGCACGGAGTTTGCCAAGCGCGCACAAGCCTTCGGCATGAACGTCATCGCCTATGATCCTTTCTTCACCGCCGCCCGCGCTCAAGCGCTGAAGGTCGACCTCGCCGAAACGGTGGAGCAGGCTCTCACTGGCGCCGATGTCGTCACGCTGCACATCCCGCTGAACGATGACACCAAGCACATCATCAACGCCCCACGTCTCGCGCTGATGAATAAAGGCGCTCTTGTGATCAACTGCGCCCGCGGTGGTCTGGTGGATGAAGCAGCCATCAAGGACTCGCTCGATGCCGGACATCTCGCTGGCGTGGCGCTCGACGTCTATGAAGTCGAGCCTCCACCCGCCGACTTCCCGCTTTTCTCGGCGAAGAAAACGGTCTTCACTCCTCACCTCGGCGCTTCGACCGCAGAGGCGCAGGAAAATGTCGGCATTGAGGTCGCTCACCAGGTGCGCGATTTCCTCGTCACGGGCGAAATCCGCAATGCGGTGAACATGCCGAATCTCGATGCCAAAACCATCGCTGAAGTGGGCAAGTACATGGAACTCGCCACGGCTCTGGGCAAACTCGCCGCGAAAATCGGCCCCAGCCAAGCCGATGCCATCCGCGTGTCGTTCGCTGGTCCCGTCGCGGAGCTCGATACCGAACTGATCACTCGCTCGGTTCTCACTGGCTATCTGTCCTCGGCTCGCAATGAAGCTCAGGTGAATTTGATCAACTCGCCCGCCGTCGCCAAGTCCTTCGGACTGGTGGTGCAAAAATCTTCGGTCGCCATCGAAACGCCCTACACCGAGCTGATCGAGGTCGACCTGATCAAAGGCAGCGAAGAAGTGGTCGTCGCGGGCACTTTCCTCGGCACTCACCCACGCATTGTCCACATCGCTGGTCACAATGTGGAAACGAATGTCTCCGGCCAGTTCTTGTTCGTTGAAAATGACGATAGACCCGGCATGGTCGGCACCGTGGGCACGCTACTGGGCGCGGCACAAGTCAACATCGCCAACATGTCGCTGTCCCGCACGAACGATCGCTCACGCGCTGTCACGGTGCTGGAGGTCGATAGCGAACCACCGGCCTCGCTGCTCGATACCCTGCGTCAAACGCCGGGCATCTTGCGCGTGCATGTGATGTCGTTCTAATCACGACACCAACCATTTCACAAAGAACAACTGCCGGACGAACTCACTGTTTGTCCGGCGGTTTTGTTCCAGGGCATTTTCGACATCAAAATGGCCAAGCCGCACCAACCTGTCGAACCCGCCATGGTCAAGCCAGCACCAAAAAAGGCACACAAAAAGGCCCAACGCGCATCCACGGTCAAGGCTAAGATCGCTCCCGTCAGAACGCACAAACCAATGGTCAATTGCACCTGCTGCATGAGAGGCAAAACCTTGCGCGCCGTTTTCTCCACCGGCAAGCCCGATGCCTTCCATGCCATGATCCCACCCTGAAGATTGCGCACTTGAGACAGACCATGCGATTGCAAAATTTTCCTCGCTTGCTCCCCACGCATGCCACCGCGACACATCACCACGACCGGAACATCGGTCGCAATCTCGCCCAAGCGCTTTTCTAACTGACCCAGCGGAATTAAGTGAGCACCTACAATGCGCTCTTCCGCATGCTCAACGGGCTCTCGCACGTCGATCAAACAACAACCCTTTGCCAACAGTTGCTGAAGCTCTTTGCCTTCGATGATTTCTGGTGTCGCATTCATAATGGATAAAAAATGAGTTGTTTTTGTCTGGAAACAAAATTACTATATCGCCACATAACGATATGGCAAATCAAAAATCAGTATCGGCGAAGAAAAAATCGAATCGAAAGAAAGAGCTTACTCCTCTAGCCCTGGAGCTGATCGCGACTCGCTTCCGCGCGCTATCGGAACCGCTGCGCTTGCGACTCGTTCATTTCCTGATGCAGGGCGAAAGAAATGTCGGCGACTTGGTTGTGGCCACTGGCTCAAGCCAAGCGAATGTCTCCAAGCATCTCGCGATTTTGCGCGATGCCGGCATGATTGTGATGGAGAAACGCGGGCTTTCGACCATCTGTCGCATTGCCGACCCTTTCGTCTATGAGCTTTGCGACTTGATGTGCAACCGCTTACGCGTTGAGATCGGCACCAAGCAGCAAGCACTGCCGCGTTGATCACGCGCCCAGTCGATCTCCTACGTTGAGGCAACGAATCACTTGTGACGCGGCCTCTACATGATGCACACGGAAGATGTTGCCGCCGCGTGAAAGACACCAACTCAAGCACGCCATTGTCGCGGCGTCTCGTTCACGCGGCTCGAT
>JBDLWB010000156.1:0-13747 GCA_039804425.1 Verrucomicrobiota bacterium | reverse complement strand
TGACTCATTGCGGCAAGCCCTCCATCCAACGACAACAAGGAGTGAATGCCAGTTGCCTGATCGAGAGGCCAGATGGTTGCTGGATTCCAAGTTCCCGTTTGTGAGGAGAATTCTCGTCTTTCAATGCCCTCTTTTCTCGCTGCATAGAGAGTTGAGCCAATCACAGTTGTCGCATGGCTTGACAGCGTTTCGGCGATGATCGGGGCAGACTCGCCATTAAAACCGAGTGCTGCGATGAAATCTCCCGAGCGAGCAAAAACCGTGGCTCCCGCCCGAGACCATTCGGTGATCGCTAGCATTTCCCCTGGAATTTGAACCTTGGCCCAAGGCATGGGCATGCGTGGATTGGCGAGATCGATAATTTGGAGCCATGTGCGAGCAGAATTTGCCGTCCAAGGTTGTGTCCGCATGTAGGGAACGTCTATGGCTTGGATGGCTTCGCGCTCTTGGAAACTCAATGCAAGCAGGTCGCCACAGGAAAAAACATCAGAAATTTCACTGTAGCCCTCCCCTTCAAGATTCCATGTTCCTACGATGGCAGGCTCTGCCAAATCGATTTCAGCGATGGCTACTTGAAGTCCTTGTCCACCAAATTCCATGGCAGGGGGCATCATGGCCACGGTGGGCATGATGGATGGATTGCGTAAGGTAACGATCGGAAGGGGGCGAACCCAACAGAACCAACCTCTTGTGCGCGAAGCAATGGCAACTCGGCCATCGGCAAGATCGAGAAGTTGAACTGATGATTCTGAAACAAATGGGAGTGATGTTCGGCCCAGCAATTGGGGTTGCGCAGGATTTTTGAGTGACCATACGCTAAGTTGACTTGTTGACGCAGTTGAATCACTGGTTCGTGCGAGAAAATACGGATACTGAGAAGAATCTTCTACGATGACAAGTCGGTCGCCAATCACTTTTGCTGCCGATACCGAGGAGCATGGTAGTTCCAACTCTCCGCTGCACTGATCAATGTCATCGGTGGAACTCATGCGCAGAACTGCTTTGCGGTTCATGCTTGACCAAGAATCAACGGCGTTTTCAAACAACAAAACAACATTGTCCTTTACCACGACCCGATCGACGCCGAAAGCGAGCACTCGATCAGAAATCACCGTGGGGAGGTCGCGATTCGAAGCGTCGACGAGAAGAAGTTGACGATTGGATATGGAGGCGATGACGCCATTTTCCAGCAGTGTGGCTCGACGTGGTGAGAATTCGTGGTCAATTACGCCACGCGCATTCATCGTGCGGTTGCTTGCATCGAAGTCGACAAGGCAGACACGTTGCGAAGTGTCAGAACCGTTAGTTTCTACAACAGGAATGAGAATCAAACCAGAATCCTCCAGAATTTTGACGGCTTTTTCATTCCATTCCGCTTCACTCCATGACCAAGAATTTCCGACATCGATGCGTTGTGCGAGAGTGGGTTGCTCTGGGTTAGAAACATCAAACAAAGAAACTTGAACCTTACCACCATCCCGACCGACCGCAATCAATACGTCCCCTACGGGATGAATGTATGTCGACCATCCCGGCACTTCAAGGTGACCACAAATTTTCGGCTGAGAAGGATCGGCTAGATCAACAATCCAAAGTGGGTCTGTTTGTCGAAAAGTGACAACGTAGCATCGATTGTCCGCAAAACGTGTGGCAAATAGTGACTCCCCCCGAATCAATTCAACACCACCAGCCTTGGAAAAATGGGAGTCATCGATTTGGTAGGTTTCCACCGTCGTCACCTGTTCCCAATCTTGCCAGCTTTGAACAACGACAGCGATGCCGTTAGCAGTGTCTCCGACCTTCCACTTGTCTTGAATTCTGCCGCCGACGATCGTTTCCTGCGAATTTCCTAATGAGCCATCGTTCTGAATGGGGAAAGTGATGAGTCGTTGCTTCGTCCAATCGGAGGGGCTGTCAGCCGCGAGCCAGAGATATCGCGAAGTGGCACCGACCTGTGAAGCAGAGAAGGGAAAGCTGCGGCGGGAGACTTCTTTGAGGGTGTTGTCAGAGACATCGATGGTTGTGACATAGGTTTGTGGTTGCCAGCTTCCATTGTCGTTGGACCACGCCATGCTTACAATATGGAGCCAATTTCCGATCAGACGACTTTCCTGATAGGAACCCGGTAGATCGAGGAGCGTTTTAAGTTGCGGTTCTTGTGCATCCAATTGTATTTCATAAATGCGTGTCGACTCAGCGGTTTCTTGACTCCATGGCATCGTAGCCAGCAAGATCGCACGTTCCGCTTGTGATTCATTGCCTCCTAGGAGATACATCTCTTCTCCAGTAGTCGCTAATTCCAAACTGCCCATGATGGGGTTCGCGGGATCTGATGCATCAATGATTTGCAAACCTCGTAGACGGTTGAAAAAATACATCGTATTGCCGCGAATTTTCCAAATGTCAGACTCTTCCATCGCAGGGGGCGTGGCCACATTTCCCACGGATGGAGTAGCAACAGTATTCAAACGATCATTGCTCAGGGGCATCGATGCGATTTTTTTGTCTGCCGCAAATCGCGATGGGCCAATTCTCATGGCTGGAGGTAGTGATTGAGTGACGGAATACGGCGGAGATCCAATGGTGCGAACCGCGACAACGCGAACCTCAGAAGTCGATGCAATCGAAGGAGGGAGCGGAACTTGATGATTCAGAGTCGTTGGATCAGGTGCGATGGTGCTGACTCTTGACCATGCTGCGCTGGGGGCGGATCGCGCTTCAATGGAATAAAGTTGGGCACCTACGCTCGGTGCGAAAGTAACAGCTGGCTCCGTAGGATGAAGAGCCGATGGGATCACGACACGACCTGCATCGATGGTAGGAAAAGTTGCTACCACGCGAAGGTTCATGTTTTTACCAGTTCGCGGAATTTTCATGCGACTGAAGCGTTGACTGGGACGTTTTTGGGTCGAGATGCTGCGCCATTGTCCCGTCGATGGATTCAATGCCTGAACTTGTAGTGTCAGAGGTGAACTCGGTAGTGCAAAGCGAATGAAATTGCCATCGACTTCATGAGAGATGACTTCTTGATAGGTCGTAAGCCGCGCAAGATTTGTTAGGCGGCTCAGGGGCTGAGCTTGTAAAATCGGTTGAGTGCAGAGCAGCAGTAGTGTGGCGACAAGGGCCATCTGAATCATCAAGGCTCGGCATGGTGGCACGAGTATGAAGATTTTTTTTGATCGGAGAACGTCTCCTATCGACTTGGTTTGCATGATAAATTGTTGCATCTGAAGGTTTTATGAAGCTGAGTAAGCCATGCAGCAAAGTCAGGTGTCAACAGCGAAAAGCAGAAAAACGCTTCGTTCGTAAGAGCGAAGCGTTTGGGAGGTTTAGCGGGCAAAGCTCGATGGCTCAAGCCAACTCTTGAGCGTGGAACGAATTCCAGTCGTCGAGATTGTTCAGATTGATGGCGTCGAGAATCGTGCCATCGTCATCACGGCCGATGGCTTGGCAGATAGCGGCGCGCGTTTCGTCTTTGTGAATGTATCCCGTGATCGCAGCGTTGAGGCTAGCAATGGCTTCAGGAGTGAGCTTGGTGGCGTTCTTTTTCACCCATGCTTCGGTTTGCACATAGGTCGGCTTGGTGTCGATGAACGCAAGGAACGCACTGCGATCCATGCCAAGGCCATCGAGAACCATTTGGTCATAGCCCATGCCGCAGCCGGGGTAGTCCGAATGAAGTTTGCCGGCAGCCTCGAGCGAGGCTTTTTGCCAGAGACGAGGAAGGTGAAGAACGCCGAGTGGGCCAGCGGTGCCGCTGCTGATGGTGGGTACGATAGGATTGCTCATAGTATGGTGTGAATGCGGGGGCATGCTAACTGTGATCGGGGAAAAAGCAAACACTGCAGAGGTGCGACAGAAAATTCCGCGACAACTGATCGATTTTTGTTGCACCTGTGGCGAAATCCGCTATTCCTCATGTCCGAAGACCGTATGTCGCGCCTCGTGCGTGGCTGGTCAAAGTTTTCTTCGATGATCCTGGTCCAACGTTCCAACTCTGCACAACGAGTCACAACTAAGATGGTTGAGACTACCTTTGTGTTATGACCCTGCCGACACCAATGCCTGCAGCCTATGATCATCATCACGATTCTCGCCCATGCGGTTGTCTTTTTAGTGACGACTTGCTTGGACGCAGCATGAACCTACTGGAGGACTAAAGCCATAAGCAAGCAAACGAAAAACAACCAATCGAAGGGCGGACGCATGGGCAACCGCGATCAAACACGTGTCAACGACCGCATCCGTGCGCCCAAGGTGCGCGTAGTAGGTCCTGATGGACAACAACTCGGTGTCATGACCGCACGCGACGCTCTTGCGAAAGCGCAATCGGTAGGGCTCGACCTCGTCGAAATTGCGGCGCAAGCTGATCCACCGGTGTGCAAGATCATCGACTACGGCAAGTTTAAGTATGAGCAGGCCAAGCTGAAAAAGCAAAAGTCGAAATCAGCAACTCGCATGAAGGAGATCAAACTTCGCGTGGGAACGGGACAGCACGACTACAACATCAAGATGGGTCGAGTGGAAGGTTTCCTCGATACCGGTCACAAAGTTCGCGTGGTGATTCAGTTCAAAGGTCGAGAAAATGCCCACAAAGATCTCGGATTTGTGGCGATGCAGCGCATCATCGATGACCTCAAGACCATGTCGCACGTCGATCAAGCACCACGTCTCGGCGGGCGTGTGATTGCCATGACTCTCTCGCCCTTGCCACAAGGACAGCGCAAACGCAAATTCCACTTGTTCCATGGTGAATTGCTGGAAGAAGATGATCATGATGATGAGGATGTGGACGATGAGGATTTTCATGACGACGAGGAAGAGCATGATGTCGACCGCGAGTCTTCTGAGCATGAATCTGAACCGAGTTGAGCGCATCGATGAGGATTCACGATTGGTCATTTGACATCGTTCTCTACGACATCGACGGCACCCTTGTTGATACAGGTGGTGCCGGGATGACGGCTTTGCAGCAAGCTGCGGAAGAGTATTTTGGTGCGCCGGCGCCCACCTTGGATTTGGCAGGGAGCACCGACCTAGGGATCGTGCAAAATTTGCTCGAGCACTACCATCATCCCGCAGAGCAGATGGACGTGTCGGCTTTTTTCCATTGTTACCATCAAAAATTGCAGTTTCATCTTGCCTCTAACCAGTATCCCGGAAGAGTCCATGAGGGCATGCGCGAGAGCCTTGAGCTATTGTGCGCAAAGGAAACGGCTTTGGGATTGCTTACGGGTAATACTCGAATCGGCGCGTATTTGAAGACCAAGCATTTCGGCTTAGATCATTATTTTCCCTATGGGGCTTATGGGGATGATTTTGCCGATCGCAACTTACTAGGGCCCGTTGCTCTATCGCGAGCACAAGAGCATCACGGAAAACCATTTTCCGCGGAATCGACTTTAGTGATCGGCGACACTCCCAAAGACATTGCCTGCGCCCACGCCATGGGGGCGCGCTGTCTGGCCGTTGCCACGGGGGCCTACAGCAAAGACGCGTTACAAGCGCATGGTGCCGACTGGGTCGTTGCGTCCTTGGTGGAGCTGCTTTGATCAGAAAAATGGCGGTTTACTCGTCATGATTGATCCAATCAAGAATGCCTCGCGAGGATATCCTTGTGGAAAAAAATCGACGACGCGCAGAACTCCGAGATCTGCGCGCCGTCTTGGCATTTGCCACTCCTGAGGCAAAATTTGGTGTTATGACATCGCAATCAGTCAAGTGGGATCAAAGAAGCCCATCCCGAAGGCGATTCATGGTCTGCGGCGCAGCATCGCCAAGATCCCCAGACCGCTGAGTAGTGCTGTGCTAGGTTCGGGGACCAGACTCACGGAGAGATTGTCCACGTGACCGAGGCCCCATGATGAGTCGCCACCCCAAGCTCCTGCTGCGACGCGGAAGGTGATGAAGCCGTCATTTGCTGTGAGTGTTCTCGTAGCCACATTATCAGAAACCCCGTTGATGAAGGTTTCGACGCGGGCACCATTGGTGATGCCATTGAAACCTGAACCCGTACCAGCAGTGTTAGAAATCAAAACCTTGACGGTTTGTATTTGATTTTGCGTGACAGCAATACCCACAGGAGAATCGAAAAAGTAGGCACCTTGATTGGCACCAAGACCGAATCCGACCCAAGAAGAAGGGCCTGCTGCACTGTCTGCCCAATACGTAAATTGAATGTTCAAGGGGCTATTGGCGGCGTTTGCACTTGTAGCAAAGTTGTAGTCGAGCGATGCCCAACCACCGCCAAATCCGGCACCTTGATTGTTCATGATGATTCTTCCATCTTGGCGTATGGTTTGTGAAGTCCCTCCGGACACAGTCCAGGATAATGGCGAAAGCGTGCCCGTTTGATCTTCCTCTAGGCTGTCATTAAACGTGACTGCGGACTGATTCGTGTCGAAATTATCGGTGAGCAACACCACGGCATTTGCTTGGGTGACCCATGCAGTAGCCGCAAAGACTGGGATTAGCAAAAGGAGTTTTGTCATGTTTTTCGTTTTTTCCTATTTCGTTGAACTCTTTGCGAAGTGTATCTCTCAGATGTGACACCCATTTTGTTACGAAAAATGAGTTAATACGACTATTACCCGAATGGGTAATGAAATCCATGCAACGCTTTTATGAGGTTTGCGAAATAGCGTTTTCTTTCAACGTGCCATCAGCTGCCTCATTCAGTTGATGGTAGATTCATTTGAATGAAATGTTGTTGTCTTTGACTAATAAAGAGTTCAGTTCGTCTTTTTTGAAGATCAATCATGCACGAGCTTTAGTTCGGGTAAGGTGATTTACTCCATGCGTCAATCCACTTCAAGCAGACCACGGTCATATGCTGCAGCGACGGCTTCGGCACGGTCGGTCACGTCTAGTTTATGCAAGACGCCCTTGACGTGAGCTTTGGCTGTGTTTTCTGAGATCTGGAGCACATGGCCGATTTCCTTATTCGAGAGTCCACGGCGAATCAGATCCAGCGTTTGCACTTCACGTGGTGTGAGGCATTTTTGCCCCGCGCGTGCTGCAAGCAGCATGCGTAGCGTTGAGGGAAAGCAGCGCCCACCACGATGGACGTTACGAATTGCCTCGGCGAGTTCTGCAAATTGACAGGCTTTATTCAGATAACCCGCCGCGCCAGCATCATGAGCAGCGAGGATGGGCGCTTCGAGTTCGAAGGTCGATAGCATGATGACCCGAGCACTGAGCTGATGAGAAAGAATTTGCGCCAGTGCCTCCAGCCCACTGCCGCCGGGCATGCGCACATCGAGCAAGGTGATATCCGGACGATGTTGATCAAAAGCGGCAAGGGCTTGTTCCATGTCTTCGGCCTCTGCCACCACCTGAAAATCCGACTGCGAACTTAAGAGCGTGGACAACCCCATGCGGACAATGAAGTGGTCGTCGACGAGTAAGATGCGGATGGGATGGTTCATTGCTAACAAAAAGACGAATCTCACAGATGGGGGGACGAGACAAGCGTGAAATCGGAGATGGGGATGGTAAACGTCAGGGTCGTGCCATGACCAAGTGAGCTTTCGAGTTTGAAGGTGCCGCCGAGGCGTTTGATCCGTTCATGAATGCCCTGCAAACCGAAGTGTCCATGGGCCTGGCCGGGGGCGCTCTTGGGATTAAACCCCGTGCCGTTGTCACGAACGGTCAATGTTAGGACAGCAGATTGGTAGCGGATGGCGACCTCGATGCGGCTCGCTCCAGAGTGTTTGATGGCATTGGTGATGGCTTCCTGACTCGCGAGCACAAGGTTGCTGGCGATCACAGCCGGCAGCGGTTGATGAGATGCATCGGAATTGATAGCGATCTCCAACGGCAATCCCGCAGCGAGATCAGCGCTACTTTCTCGAATGACCGAGGCGAGGTCCGTGCCGGACAAACCTTGCGTGCGCAGGTCCCAAATGGTACTGCGTACCTCACTGCGACTGCGGTCCAAGAATTTTCTTGCCAGTTGCAAGTGGTGAGAGCCGCGCTCCGGAGCTGATTCCCGATACAGTGCCACTGCTTCGAGTTGCAGGGCGAGGCCGGTGAGAGACTGTTCCAGGGAGTCATGCAAATCTGCGGCAAGTCGGCTGCGCTCTCGCAAGGTGACATCGAACTCGTGACTCGCTGCTTCGCGCGCGGCGATTTCATGGGCCAGTTTATCGCTTCGGTTAGCGACTTGACGGCGCAGTGCAATGACCCAGAACATGGCGAGAAGGAGGATGACGAAGAGCGAGGAAATCGCGATCGCAAGGCGCTTGGGCGTCCACCAGGGAGGTGTCTCCAGAACGCTGATGCCACGTGTGCTATCGAGTAACAGGTGAAAATTATCGATGCTCACCCAACCGGCTTTTTCCGTACGTCGCAACTCGAGCTCGCAGATCCCGGTGAGGGCGACGCGTGATCCTTCAACCCATTTTTCTGCGGATGTGACGGATTCCTTGGTTGGGAGAGGAACATGTGCCAGAAACAAATGGTCATCCTTTTCCACGAGTAGAGTTGCGCTTTCTTCCCATTTCTCATGAATGGTGACGCGACGCAAAATTCCCTCAAGACGAACGAGGCGACCGTCAGCATCGGATTCAGCCGAAGCTTGCCATTGATCACGCATCTGTGGGTTAAGAATCGAACTGATCGCAAGAGGCTCGGGTGCTACGGAACTACCCTTGCCTATGACTCGGACTTGAGCCTCTTTCAAGCCTGCTAAAAGGCGTTCTGTGTCGATGAATGCAGCGACTTCTACGACGTCGCCAGGATGGATTCCCGTTTGCGCAGACTGCACACGGATTCCCTTCTGTCCATCCTGCAGATAAAAGAAACGGCCAGGTGCGGCAAATGTCACGACCCCAGAAGTGACGACGCGGTGGTCGCGTGCCGTCGTCGGGGAAAATTGCAGCAAACGGGTAAGCTCCACATGCGGAGCAGAAAAAGGATCATTGGGTGGCGATTGAAGAATGGTGATGGAGTCGAGGCTATTGATATGAAGCTTAATCGCACTGATCTGCGAGCGCAGGTTGCTGCTCGGAGCAAAAACGCCAGTCACTCTCACTCTCGCATCGACCAAGTTCGCGCGGTGAGGAGTGAGGTCGATGGGAGTCCATATGTGGCAGACTTGACCATCAACCATCATGCGCAGGTGGTTGGTATAGCTGAAATCGGACTTATGAGGGTTAAAGATTCCTTGGACAACGCCTTCTAGGACAATCCATTGAGAATCATCGTTGCCCGAGAGAAGTCGTCCGACGGGGATAGAGCGAGGCGTTGGCAGGGGAGCTGTGCCAAGGATTTCTGCCGATGTCGGAAAAATCATCGGAGAAAAGCCGCCGGGATCGGTTCGTCCTTGGATACGAACCTTCGTTCCGGGCTGTAATGACATACCTGGTAGAGCTTGAGACCAGAGACCGCGGGCTTGCGCATCGCCAAATGAAGCATAAATGCCGTTTTCACCGTCGTGTAGAAAAATGGAAGTCTCAGTGGTGTTGGTAACGACACCCTGAATGTCCACCGGTAACCCCGTTGCTGCCAGATTACGAGGGAGTGCTCGGATTTCTGCGATTTTTTGGAGTGGAGGCGTTTTCGAAAATGCGATGCTGGGCATCATTACCGATGCCAAAAGAGCGAGCGATAGGTTGCGGAGTAACGTCATCAATCGTGAGGAGTTTGTGTGGATTGGACGGGAACAGCAACATGCTTTTTTTGAGGTGCGGTGTTGAAGGTGCGGGCCTTCGACACCACCGGCCAGTGCCTGACCTCCCAGCGAAATCGCCTCATTTGATTTGTGAGGCGCTTTCGAGGAGGTCGGGAGCGGGGAGGAGGACGGTGTTACCCGTGAGGTTCATGTCGGTGGCGGTTTTCGAGCTCAGGCGGTTGATGCCAATGCCGAGGAATTTGCCTTCGGCATTAAAGACGGGCATGCCGGTAGCATTGGCGGTCATTTTGCCAAAGAGGCGTGGCTTTTTGATGACTGAGATGATTTCGCCCGTCATGATCATCGGCTCGCGGTTGAGGTCTTTGCCCATGCGTCCAAGGATGATGATGTCATCGAGCAAGCTCATCGGTGCAGAATTTTTGGCATCGACAGCAACGAATTTGGCATCTGACTTTTCTGGCTTGATGAAAGCGAGGTCGAGATCGGCGTCCTTGAGGACGACCTTGGCGGTGACTTCTGAGCCATCAGGCATGATGATTTTCACCTCCTTGATGTCGGCTTTTGCTTGAATGGTAATGGGACCCTGTGGGGTGTTGACCGTGCGGCCATCCATATTGCTGGCGAGATCGAGAGTGCTGAGAGGCGTGACAATCAAGCCTTCGGCAGAAAGGACCGTGCCGAGGACTTCAATTTTGCGTTCTTCTTTTTGCGTGGGATTGCTGCCGGCCGTCACTTCGATGCTGACCACGGCACTAATGAACAGCGTGGAGTCTTGGTGGGTTTTGCCGAGTGTTTGGGCTTGTTCCTTGAGCGGTCCGCTGGCGGCGAAAAGAGGAAGTGAGAGGCAAGTGAGGAGTGCGAAGATGGATTTCATGATGATGGTGGATGGTTGATGAGGGAGAGGTGAATTACCAGGTCGGTTCGAGTTCGATCATGCGGGTCGTGATGCCGCGTTTGATGAAAAAGGTGATGTGAGATGGTTTGTTTTTTTCGATGTCAGTGATGATGCTTTCCAGCGCTGCAATCGAATCGACCGTTTTGCCATCAATGCTGCGCAGCAGGTCTTGGCTTTGTAAGCCTGCAAGTGCCGCCCAGCCAGCGTTCGAGACGCTGGTGATGAGCACGCCCTTTTCCTCATCGCTCGCGCGCTCGCGGAGTTGATCTTCTTTGCATCGATCGCGCGCCTTGAACTCGAGCACTTCTGAGTGGTATTCTTGCAACTCTGATGTCGAGGCAGGAGCGCGTTCGAGGGGGACTTTGATGGTGAGGACTTGATCGCCGCGTCGGAGTTCGAGATCGATCTCGCTGCTGGCGCTGCGCTGGCGAATGGCTTCGGCGAGGACATCCGATTCCTCGGGTCGGGATGCTTGGATGGGATCACCATCGAGCTTCAGCAGCAGATCGCCCTCCTTGAGTCCCGCTTTTTCCGCTTGGCTCTGGGGATACACGGCGGTGATGCGCATGCCCTTTTGTCCGGGGATGCCGAGTGCTTGGGCGAGTTCGGTGGAAATGACTTGCGTTGAAACGCCGAGCCAAGCCTTGCGAGCGAGAGCGACTTTTTCCGGATCCTTTTCCAGGCCGACTTCGACGATGGTGAGGTAGCTTTTGCCATCGTGTTCGTAGGTGACCAACGTAGGAACGGGAGAAGTCGCGTTGCGAGTGATCTCCGCAGTGACCGTGGCGAGGTCCTCACAGTGGCGAATGCTCTTGCCATTCACCGAAGTAATCAGAGATCCGGCGATCGGAGCAGGTTTCGCGGCAGCGGTGGGACCGCCGGGTCGAACGCTTTGGATGACCACGGCATCGGCATTCGCACGGTGCCGTTCCTTCGCTTGGAGTCGGGTGAGATTGTGGGCGGTGATGCCCCAAGCGAGAAATTCCTTTTCCCGTGGCAGCATGGGTTCGCGGGTCTCGGTGGTGAGTTTCCAGGTCATCGCTTTTTCGCCGCGTAGTCCCGTCATCACAAGTTCCGCGCCGATGGGTGATTCAAGGATCAACCGATTGAACACGGGGATATCTTCTGCTGCGCGGGCGGCGGCGATGGGTTGTTGATTCACGGCCGTAATGACATCGCCCGCTTGTAGCCCGGCGCGGGAGGCTGGGGAATCAGCAATCGTGCCAGCGACCAAAATGCCCTCGCTGGCTTTGCTGGTTTTCAGCAGAGGTTGGACGGAGAGGCCGATGCTGCTGCGTTTCACCTCGCCATCGGCGATGAGGATTTTGGCGATTTTTTGTGCGAGATTCGAGGGAATCGCGCCGCCGAGCGAGCCGATGCCGACTTCATTGACGCCGACAATTTCGCCGCGAAGATTGACCAGCGGTCCACCGGAATTTCCGGGGAAAATCACCGCATCGTGGCCGATCCAGCGGACCAGTTCGCCGACGACCTCGCCATCGAGCGACAATCCGCCACTGCCGCCTGGGGCGATCATTTGGGTATTCGCGACGACACCCTTGGTGACCGACTGCGAGAGGCCAGCGGGGCTGCCCATGGCCAGCACGACATCGCCGACCTGGAGTGAGTCCGAATCGCCAAAGCGCGCCACAGGTAGAGCAGCGTCGGGTTGGCGTAGATCGCGTCGGTCAATTTTCAAAATCGCCAAGTCCGACAGCGGGTCGGTGCCGACCAACGTGGCGCGGCACTCCTGTCGGTCGGACAGCCGTACCGTCATGCGCGTGGCGCGACCGGCGACGTGGTGATTGGTGAGGACAAAGCCATCGGGATGAATTATGGTGCCCGAGCCTGAGCCGCGATTTTTCTGCATGCGGCCGGAGTTGCCATTTTCTGAGACCACATGAATGCGGACTAGAGCGGGATAGACGGCATCGAGAGCAGTTTGGATCTCAGGAGCGGCGGAGCTGGGGGAAATGCTTAAGAGGCAGAGGCCTGAGAGCAGCGCAGAGAGGAAAAATTTCATGAGAGAAGCCCAACGTCGGATGCTTGTAGAGCGGAGTGCATGATGCAATTTGTTTGAGGCAATTAGGGTTCTGTGCGCAAATGATCAATTGCCTCGCGCAAGTCAGCGGTGGTGAGCGATGCATCGACATACGCCTCACCCGCGCGACGGAGCAGCACAAAGCGGATGGCGCCAGCGGAGAATTTCTTATCGCGCGACAATTTTTCTAACACCAGATCGGTGGTGATGGTGTCAGGCAAGGTCAGTGGAAGGTCGAATTTTTTCAGTAGATCGAGAATGCAACGCGATTCCTCGGCGGGGAGTCCAGCGCATTTTTCCGAGAGAAAAAGAGCGGCGCGGATGCCTAGGGAGATGGCTTCGCCGTGGAAAATTTCGCCATAAGGGCGGCTCGCCTCAATGCCGTGACCGATGGTGTGGCCGAAGTTCAGCAACGCGCGGATGCCAAGCGTTTCGTGTTCATCGGCTTCGACAATCCGCGCCTTAATGGCAATATTGCGAGAAATCAGTGCGGCGGGGACCGTGCGAGAATGGGGATCGAGCGCGGCGATGTCCTGGAGCATCGAGGCATCGCGAATGGCGGCGTGCTTGATCGCTTCGGCAAAGCCCTCATGATACTCGCGTGCAGGGAGCGTATGCAAGACCAGCGGATCGACCAGCACGAGGCGTGGTTGATGGAAGCAGCCGACGAGATTTTTTCCTTCTGGGATATTCACGCCCGTTTTGCCGCCGACCGAAGAATCGACGACTGAGACGATCGTAGTGGGAATTTGCACAAAAGGAATGCCGCGATAAAAAATGGCTGCGACAAATCCGGCGAGATCGCCGACCACGCCACCGCCGAGCGCGATGATGAGCGACTTGCGATCATGTCCGGCTTCGGCCAGCGAGCGACAGAGGGTTTCCGCTTGCGACAGAGATTTCGAGGCCTCACCGGCGGGAATCGTGTGGAGGGTCGAAACATAACCCGCAGCATCGAGCGATTCACGGAGCGCTGGCGCGTGAAGTGGGGCTACGGTCGAGTCCGAAATCACGGCGACCTTTCCGCTCAATCCTGCTTGTTGAAGACAAGAACCAGCTTGGGCGAGAATGCCTTCGGCTACCTTGACAGCATACGATCGTTCAGAGAGATCAACAGAGACTTCGTGCACGGGGCAAATCTTGGCGAAAAAAGCGGATGCTGAAAAGAATTGTTTTT
>JBDLWB010000155.1:0-3411 GCA_039804425.1 Verrucomicrobiota bacterium | reverse complement strand
CGCCGCAGTTGCTTGCAGTGGCGAGATCGAAGCCCAAAGATCGCCACAGCATGCCGGTTTATGCGTTTGGCGAGAGAAATCGCTATGTTCGCACCACGGCGTACACCTGTTCTGAGGCTGATCATGTGCAATATGGCTCGGCGAATGCGATTGGCACGACTTTGAAATACAACCACCGGGTGCGCTCGGCGGCAGCCGACTGGTCTTTTTATCCCTTGGGTACTGTTTTCAAAATTAAGGGTCACTCGCAACTCTATGTGGTCGATGACTACGGCTCGGCACTCACGGGCACGGGAACGATCGATCTATACCAGCCATCGCGCGATTTGATGAATGTGTGGGGGCGTCGCAATGTCGAAATCGTCGTGCTCCAGTGGGGTTCTCTTGATCGCAGTGCGGAGATTCTTGCCAAGCGCACGAAGTATGCACACTGCCGACGAATGCATGCGAACATTCAGCGCATGCGCAGTGCGATTGCGGCGACTGCGATGCGGTAGGCTGCGCGAAGTTCCTGTCGAAACATCGGCTGCATTTGTCCTGTGATGTACACGGATGATGGTTGACAGGGACATCGCTAAAGTCGATGCTTGCGCCAGCATGTCAGAGGAATTACGTCGCACTCCGCTCGAAGAAATGCATCTCGCGCTGGGTGCCAAAATGGTGCCCTTTGGAGGGTGGATGATGCCGGTGCAGTATCGTTCCATTCTCGAAGAACATGCGGCGGTGCGCAAGCAGGTAGGAGTCTTTGATATTTCCCACATGGGTCAGGTGGTTTTTTCTGGTCCCGATGCCGAAAAGTGGCTCAATGGGATGCTCACCAACAATGTTGCCAAACTTGCTCCTGGTCAGGGGCAATACAGCATCATGTTGAATCAACAAGGTGGTGTGATCGACGATTTGATCATCTACCGCGAGGCTGCCGACCGATTTTTTGCGGTCATCAACGCGTCGCGCATTGAGCAAGATGTGGCGTGGTTGATGCAGCATCGGGTTGGTGAGGTCGATATCGACAACCAGAGCGATGCCTGGGCAGGCTTGGCCGTGCAGGGGCCGCTCTCTGCGGCAATCTTTGCGCGTTTGTTCGAGGGGGTCGAGCTACCTGCGCGCAATGGCATCAGGAGGTTTTCGTGGAAGGGGAAAGAGCTGATTGTTTGTCGCACGGGGTATACTGGTGAAGATGGATATGAATTTTTCAGTGAAGCGGCCGATGGCAGTGGATGGTTCAAGGCATTTGTGGATGCGGGTGCCGTACCTTGTGGATTGGGTGCGCGCGATAGCTTGCGATTGGAAATGGGTTACCCATTAAATGGCAACGATTTGGCGGAGGATTTGACTCCTCTGGAGGCGGGCTTGGGATTTTTTGTCGATCTTGAAAAAGGCGACTTCACCGGTCGGGATGTGCTTTTGCGACAAAAGCAAGAAGGGTTGCAGCGCAAGCTCGTCGGGCTGCGCTACCTCGACAAAGGCGCTCCACCGCGCGCGCACTATGCAGTGGAATCGTCGGATGGTGAGGTGATTGGCGAGCTCAGTAGTGGAGTGCTTTCACCGAGTTTGATGACAGGCATTGCCATGGCGTATTTGCCGATTTCCTTCACGAAGCTTGGCACTGAAGTACAAATTGATGTCCGTGGGCGGAAATTTGCTGCAAAAGTTGTCAAAAAGCCTTTTTATCAAGTCCCTTCCCGTTAACAACCACATCATTTCTATGAATCTACCAACTGATCTTCGTTACAATTCCTCTCACGAGTGGGTTCGCCTTGAGGGCGACGTTGCCACGGTGGGCATTACTGATCACGCGCAGGCTGAGCTGACTGACGTGGTATTTGTCGAACTCCCCGTCATCGGACGTCAGGTGGATCTTGGCGATCCCACGGCTGTGGTGGAATCCGTGAAAGCCGCGAGTGACATTTACGCACCGATTTCTGGTGAGGTGATCGAGGGCAATCCTGCAGTTGAGGCTGATCCGTCATTAGTCAATACCGATCCGTATGGCGCTGGGTGGATTTTCAAAATGCGCGTGAAAGATCTGGCTTCTGTCGAGAAGTTGATGGATGCCGCTGCCTATGGCGCGATGATTTCCTGATGGTGTGCTCGAGATTCTTTGATGTCCGCAGAAAACGTCATTTCCCCGCGTCAAGAGATTCGCCACGTTGGCATTATGGTCAACGAGCGCAAGCCCGAGGCGCGTGCTGCTGTGCTAGGCTTGCAGCAAGTGCTGCATTCGCGAGGGATGGCGGTTATGCTTCATGAGGCGGCTGCGCACTTGATCGGAGAAACTCCGGGATACTCTGCGAAAGAGCTATCGCGGGATGCCGATGTGATTGCGGTGCTGGGAGGAGATGGCACGATGCTCGCGGCGATGGAAAAGCTGGGTAGTACCGACAAGCCCGTAGCGGGCATCAACATCGGCACGTTGGGATTTCTGACCAGTTGCACGGAAAGCGAATTGGCATTATTTGCCGATGCGTTGGTCTCTGGTGATTTTCAAACCAGCGAGCGCACCTTATTGCACTCCGAGATTTGGCATGCCGATGGTGCCAAGCAAGAATTTCTCGCATTGAATGAGGTCGTGTTGGCGCGCGGTCAAACAGGAAAACTGGTGAGTCTCTGCGCGCGCATCAATGGCGAGATGCTCAATCACTATCGGGCGGACGGCTTGATCGTAACGACGCCCACAGGTTCGACAGCATACAATCTTTCTGCTGGTGGTCCGCTCATTTCTCCCGACGCCAAAGTTTTCGTGATTACACCGATTTGTCCGCATTCTTTGAGCTATCGATCACTGGTCATCAACGATGATTCCCATGTCGAAATGATCCCCGAAGGAGCAGGCGAAGAGCCGATGTTTTTTACTGTTGATGGCCGAGACATTGTTCAGATCTTTGCGGGGAGTCGAATCCAAGTGAGAAAATCCTCTCGTTCATTTCATTTATTGCGATTGAAGAACCGTTCGTTTTACGAGGCGCTCCGGCAGAAGCTGGGATGGCGCGGTTAATGACAGAATCGCATCATAGTCATTCCGACACATTTGACTGATCTACCCACTCCTTATGCGCACACAGTCCATTGATCCCCAATTGTTCATTCGCAATCGTCAAAAGCTCCGCGAATTATTGCCACCAAAAAGCATTGTCATCGTGCTCGCTAACGACGTTTTGCCCACCAATGCCGATGGCACGATGGCCTTCAAGCAGAACACCGATTTGTTCTACCTTTGCGGCGTGAATCAAGAGGATACCGCTTTGGTGTTGTTTCCCGATGCCGTGGATTCGAATCAACGGGAAATTCTTTTTGTCAAAGAGACCAGCGAATTGATTGCCATTTGGGATGGAGAAAAGCTCAGCAAAGAGCAGGCGCGTGCGGCCACGGGCATTCAGCGCGTGGAATGGATCGCATCGTTCGAAGCGATGT
>JBDLWB010000154.1:0-7544 GCA_039804425.1 Verrucomicrobiota bacterium | reverse complement strand
AAGGTGTGCCATCGACCAAAGAAGCTCTCTAACCATCCATGTCCGCCACCGTATTGATTGATTATGGAGCAGGCAACTTGCGCAGCGTAGCCAATGCTTTGCACAGCCTCGATGCCGATGTGCTTGTCGTCAGTAAGGGACAAGATTTCCCTGCTCACCCCGCGCGCGTGATTTTGCCCGGCGTCGGATCTTTTGGTGACTCCATGGAGGAACTCAACCGGCGTGGGCTTGCCGAACCCATTCGCCGAGCGATTGCCTGTGGTGTGCCGTTTTTGGGCATTTGCGTCGGCTACCAATTACTCTTCGATGGCAGTGAAGAAAGCCCCACTGTGCCGGGCTTAGGCATTTTGTCCGGGCGGGTCAAACGCTTCTTGCCAGGAAAAAAAATTCCTCACATGGGCTGGAATGCCGTCCACCCGGTGAATCCTCAACATCCCTGCTGGAAAGAAATGGACAACAATCCATACTTTTACTACGTCCATTCGTATTTCCCCGAGCCAACAGACCAAACGATCATCGCAGCAACAACAGAATACGAAGAAACCTTTGCCGCGGCTGTCATTCAGAAAAATCTCTGGGCCGTGCAATTCCACCCTGAAAAAAGCCAAGACAGCGGCTTGCAGCTGCTAAAAAACTTTTTAGCTCAATAAGAGCGTGCGATATCAGTGCAGTAACGACTGAATGCGATCAAATAGAGCGGCCCAAATGAAGGAACAGACAACAGATTTGCTGAATTACCCTTTTTTGACCAAGTCATGATTGATCTGTGCGAGTCATCACGTATCATTCTTCCATGGAAGGACGTTTTGATTGGCATCAACCGGCTCATCAGCAGGAGCCAGATTCGTTATTGCCAGCGCCAGATCGCTTCGGTTGGTGGATGGTCATTTCTCTTGCCGCCGCCATTGCACTGCACTTGATCCTTTTCATCAGTCTTGGCCATCTGCACGTCGGTCTCTCTTGGAATCAAAAGCAAGACTCGATCATTACTGAACCCGTGGTCGTCCGCGCTGTGGAAGAAGATGAACCAGAAAAAGTGCCGCCTTCATCTCTTGATAGTCCTGCACCTGATCCAGAACGTATTACCTTACTCGATGACGTGGAAATCCTCCAACAGTTGAAAGATCCAGATCTGGAGATGAAGCCGACTGTCGATAAGGCATCGTTCGATGTCGACATCCAGTCATCTGCTCCCGCACTGGAAGGCGATCCCGCAGGTGAAGCGATTGACATGGCAGCAGCGATGGATTTGTCATCCGAAAATTTAGAATCACTAGGTGAAACCGCCACGCTCAGTCCAACAGTCGCTGAAGGGCAAATGATTGTTGACCCAGGTTCGGAAGTGATCGACGACGAGGCGATGGACTCATTCATGAAAGATCTTATCAAAAAGGGCAATCGTGGTGATGCGCTCCGAGGGAAACTCGATGGTATCGCTAGTCTAGAGGAAATGATCGGCTTGCCTGAAAATGTGCTAGTTACCAAAACCACGATGCTTCCCGGCGATTTACTTTTTGAATACAATCGCGCGGATCTTCGCGATAGCTCGAAAGTAGGCATGCAAAAGATTGCTCTCTTGATGGACTTGAATCCTAAGCTCCACTGCTGGATCGAAGGTCATAGTGACTTGATCGGCAGCGATGAGTTCAATGATCAGCTTTCCCATCGAAGGGCAGAATCGGTCAAAACATTCCTCGTAGGAATCGGGATGAATGCCAGTCACATCCACACGAGAGCCATGGGAAAACGTCAACCCTTGGTCACGAGCGGTTCGCAACAAGAACAAGCACTAAACCGAAGGGTGGAAATCAAGTTACGCAAAAACCCTCCACCCGCTATTTCACCTACCCCTGATGTTTCCCAAGTTGAAAAAAACGCATCCAAAGTAAGGACCTCTTCTGAAAGTCCTGCAGTAAGAGTAAAACCTATGCGAGCATTGCCCATCGCGGAGCCTGCCGCAGAAGCTACTTCTCCCAGCCCTATCAAAGCGATCCCCGCCGATGAGCCATCATCCAGCCCCTTGAAAGCAACGGCTGTAGAAGAATGATCATGCGAGACTTTTTTCTTCTTCCGTCCACTCTGACCATGGCCTTTTTGCTAATTTGGAATTAGAAAAATTCCGGTTTGAAGTAACTTCTTTTCCTAACCACGGTGGCTTTTCAAAGTCAAATTCCTCACTTGGCAATTCGATCTCTGCCACGATAAGCCCCTTGTTTGCTCCGTGAAACTCATCGATTTCCCACAACATCCCCGCATACCTTACTTCGTAACGTGTCTTATCGATTGGGGTATCCAGCGACATCGCTAATAATTCTTGGGCAATACTCATGTTGAGCGGGAACTCGATTTCTTGTCGACTAAAGCCCGTTGTTGGACCTTTGATTGTCATCCACGCGTTGTCACTCGCTATGCGCACTCGAACGGTGCGATGTGGATCACGAGCTAGATAGCCTTGAACCATACGACACCCCTCGAGCCCTGTTCTCCAGGAATCATTGCCTAACAAAAATTTGCGCTCAATTTCCATTGCCACAAGGCATATTGCACGAAATCACTGCGCAATTGACAAGAACGATCACTCCTCCAGAAGATGATGGGCTTAGCTCGTTGTTACCACAGCCCATCTTCCGTCTTGATGACATCCATGGATGCTCCTCGTTCCGCCGCACTTCTGCGGAATTCTCTCCTGCAAAATGAGATAAATAGTCCTTTGACTAATCAATCTGACTCATTAATCTAACCAAAATTTTCCAAGACGGCCATATTTACCCCAAGGGATTGCGCAAATCCCGCATGCTCCACAATAAACCCTTTGCATCATCAGGCATGCCCTTCATCTTTCTCGCTCCATCCTTGCGCTTCTCGGGAAATCTTTCCCGCGCCTGCGAAAATACTTCGTTCACAAACGCTCGACTCCCAATCACAGCGCCAGAGGTAAAATATCTCCATCGATGTCCCAGCTTCTCCGCCAGGCACAGTTCGCGGAAAAACGTTTCGTTCTCGCCCTGCTTCACCGCTGGAACTTCGGGCCTTACTCCCGTTTTCTTCAAATTCTCCACCGCCGCCTGCAATCTCTGCTTTTTCGCCGTCGCCACTTCCTCCGCGAGCGCTCCACTCTTGCGCTCAATCGCCATGCCCATGAGTTTGCGATACATGTGACCCACTTCCTGCCATTTTCTTGCATCAAAGCCCACGCCTTGATGCCCCAAACAGGCACGCACCAAGCCTTCGCGCGCCTTTTTCCCATTCCCTTGCGCGCCACCACCCACCGCCTCGCCATAGCTGCTCCAGCGATACTCCGCTGGATCTTTGACCATGCCCGCTCGCACCGGATTGAGATCAATGTAGGCCGACATCATTCGCGATGCCGTGCCATCCTCCACAATCACGCTCTTATAGCGCTCCTCCCAAAGAGTGCCCTTGCGCTCATGGCGCGTATTGAACCAGCGAGTCATGCGTTGCAGCACCGTCTTCATGAATTGGCTCAAGTCATGCATCCGATACGTGTAGCGCCGATGAATCTGCTCCGCGTGCGCCGTGTGATGTTTCTCACGAGCATTCTTGAGTTCCTTGGCAACCTCCAGCACGACACCTTCCGTGTAAATCGCCCTCAGGCGCGTAAGCAACTGCTCATCCGTAAGCCCACCCTGTGGCATCGGCGGCACTTCGAGAAGAACATGAAAGTGATTGGACATCACGCAATAAGAAAGAATCCGGCAGCCCGTGAAATTCTCATACATGCGCAAATACGTGCGAAACTGTTCCCGTTCCGCATCGCCAAGCACAAACCTACGATCAACAACCCGCGATACACAATGGTAGATGGCAGGTTTCACCCAAGAATCCTTCCAAGGAGCCAACCATCGCGCACGTCTCATGTCGCAAAGATAGATGGAACATGAAATCAATGCAAGGGAATTGCTAATTATTTGTCTGTCCCTATGTAGTCAAGACCACACGACGACTCAAATCCGCCGTGCGAAGGGGGTTGAAAATCGAATTGGGATGAAAATCACGCCTTTTAGAAGACTTTTAGACACCATGCATGAACTCCCTCGATGATGAGCAACTTCTTTTAACTTCTTTCCAGCCTTTCCCGGCGTCATTCGATTTGACTCGATGCGCATTTTCCAAAATTTTTCATTCCGCTATCGACCATATGCATTCTTTGAGTAGCATCTTCGCGTGTACTCTTTTCTTCGGGATTTGCTTTTTCGTTTCAACGCAGAAACTGCTCACCATTTCTCTCTCGCGTCATTGCGATTCTTGGAAAAATTCGGCATTCTGGCGACTTTATTCCCAACGCCAACTTGCCATCAAGGCATCGAGGTCATGGGACTTTCATTCCCCAATCGGATCGGCCTCGCCGCAGGATTAGACAAAGAAGGTAATACGATTGATGCCCTTGGACGCCTTGGATTTGGCTTCATCGAAATTGGAACTATTACTCCCCGCCCACAATCCGGAAATCCTAAACCACGACTTTTCCGCTTAGTTGAGGAAGCATCGATCATCAATCGCATGGGCTTCAATAATCCTGGCATGGAGAAAGGCATGAAAAATGTCCAAGCCACCCGCCATTTTTCAGGCATTATCGGCGTAAATATCGGTAAAAATAAGGATACTCCGAACGATCAGGCCGAACAAGATTATTTGCAATGTTTGCGCGCCGCTTATCCCATCGCCGATTACGTGACAGTCAATCTTTCGTCACCGAACACCCCAGGGCTACGGGACTTGCAGAACGCCCAAAGCACCGCGCAACTCCTCGCCACTCTCAAAGCCGAACAAGAAGTATTGCGCCAGAAGTTCCACAAATACGTTCCCATCACTTTCAAAGTCGCCCCGGATTTGGCAGATGATCATATCGATGCTCTTGCCGATGTGTTTCTTGCTGGCGGTCTCGATGGACTGATTGCCACCAACACGACCCTCTCACGTCGTGGTGTAGAACATCATCCACTGCATGTTGAAGCAGGGGGACTTTCTGGCCCTCCTGTTCGCGATCTCAGCACTCATGTGATCAAACGCTTCGCACAGAAACTCGACGGACGCATTCCCATCATTGGCGTGGGCGGCATCAGTAGCGTTCAGGACGCCCAAGAAAAAATCAATGCAGGCGCATCTTTGTTGCAAATTTATACCTCCTTCATATACCAAGGTCCTCGATTGGTGCACGACTTGATTCGAAACATCGGCTAAATCATACGAGACAAATTGACGCATTCTGGCGTTGCCGTAAGCTCAGATCCCGCTATCATTTCCCCACATGTCCCACGATCCTCAGCCCGATTCTCGTTTCGACGACTTTCTTTTTCTGCAAGCGCAGAACGCTGGGCTATTCCTCGGTCAAATTCCTCATCCCGCAACGGGGGAAAAATCCGTAAACTTGCGCGCAGCGAAGTCGGTTCTCGATTGCCTCGAAATGCTCGAAGTCAAAACTCTTGATAATCTCACGGTCCATGAGCAAAAGCTGCTCCAAGCCGCCCTAGCCAACATCCGCAACCTCTATCAAAAACACTGCTAATGTCTCTCGCACCAGTTCCTCATCCGTTTTCCTTTGGCTCGATTCAAGCGGGCTCAGGCCACCCTTTTTTCATCCTCGGCCCCTGCGCTCTAGAAACAGAGACTTTTGCATGGGAAATGGCCCGTGCGCTCAAGGGCATCACCGAGCGGACCGGCGCGCCATTTGTTTTTAAGGCTTCTTTCGACAAAGCGAACCGCACATCGGTCAAATCGTTCCGCGGCCCTGGCCCAGCGGAGGGTTGCCGTATCCTCGGCGAAATTGGCAAGGAGCTCGGCGTCCCCGTTACTACCGACATCCACACCGCCGAACAAGCGGAGATTGCCGCAGAATTCATTGATATCCTGCAAATTCCCGCCTTCCTCTGCCGCCAGACGGATTTGCTGGAAGCAGCGGCCAAAACCGGACGTGTCGTGAATGTGAAAAAAGGCCAGTTCCTCGCCCCATGGGACACGGTCAATATCGCCGAAAAAATGCGCTCTTTCGACTGCGAAACGTTTTTCCTTACAGAACGCGGCACGACTTTTGGTTACAACAATCTCGTCGCTGACATGCGCTCGCTCTACTGGATGCGCAAGGAAGGCATCCCTGTCATCTTTGATGCAACACACTCGGTGCAACGACCTGGTGGCAATGGCGGCACGACTGGAGGCGATGGCGAGCTCGCCCCCGTGCTTGCGCGCGCCGCAATCGCAACGGGAATCGATGGACTCTTCATGGAAACTCACTCGAACCCCGCCGAAGCGCTCTCGGATGGTCCGAACCAAGTGCCGCTCGGCGACATGGAGCCACTGTTGAAAAAATTGCTCGCTTTGCACCAAGCTGCTCATGCCTAAATCCTGGCCCATGCTGATCTTACCGCCCAGTGCTCGTTTGCTTTTGCTTGCGAGCTCAGTGGCTCTATCTCAGCCCGCCATGGCTGCTGGCGACTTGGATACGATTCTAGAACGAATGGAGCCAGGGTCTGTCATCAAAAACCTTCTCATTCCACGCTACGATCAAGAAAAACAGCCCACCACGGTCATGCGTGCTGATCGTATGGTCATCGAAACTCAACGCCGCTTTCGCGCCGAAAATTTGAGCCTGCACCTCATCAAAATGGCAGACAACCCATCGCTCGACAGCACTTGGTTTTCGATTCAACGCTGCTATTACGAACTTCCGACTTCCCTGCTCCACAGCGAAGACCCCGTTCAAGTGGTTTCGCCTCAGTGCATCATGCAAAGCCAAGGCTTAATCACTCGCGTCGAACGTGGGCAATCCGATTATTCTGCTTTTCTTCACCCACCCGTCACCGGCTATCTTAACCCTAACTCACCTTCTCCTGAAGTCATGAAACGCACGCGCCAATCTCTCATGCTTGCCACAATGATCGCTGCTCAAGCAAGTGCTGATCCCACCGCAAATCCCCAACCTTCGGGAGAAGAAGCTTTTTTTGCCATTACCCCTCGCAGTCAGGAAATCGATGCACGATTGAAGGAATTCGCCAAAGAACATCAGGTGCAAATCACCCCACTCGCGAAACCCGCCCAGCAACTCTCACAACTCCAATCCGTCAATCCGGTGGATGTGATGCCATCATTTGTGCCACAAGAGGACGCCCTCGGCTTTGCCTGCAAAGGCGGCGTTTTTTTTGATAGCAAAACCGACTCTCTCACGATGCTGCGCGAGGTCACGATCCGCAATCCCAGCTATGCCATGACGGTATTGGGCGAGGTCAAGGTGCTGTTTGAAGAAAAAAAAGAAGAGAAGAAAATAGACAAGAAAAAGCCCGAAAAACCTCAAGTTGCTGAAGACAACATAAATGATGCGGAAAACGATAAGAAACCTTCGGGCAGCTCGGTCGGCCGCATCAAACAAATCGTCGGCACGGGTGGTGTCAGCATCGAGGCCACAGATGCAAAGGGCGTCAAAAGCTACGCATCTGGCGACTCGGTCGTTTATGAAATGGCAAAGGATGAACTCTACTTACGCGGCAAAAAACTCATTTTCCAACAAGGCACGGAAAGCCGCTTTGAAT
>JBDLWB010000153.1:0-11822 GCA_039804425.1 Verrucomicrobiota bacterium | reverse complement strand
TGTTTCTCTCGTTGTGTAGTCGGTTTTTTGGCCACGGCACGAAGCTACGCGTGAAAGCAAAATTTTCCAGCGGAAACATCGTGCAAATGCCGCTTGCGGTGCGGAACTTCTTTCCCTAGCTTCCACTTTCGTGTGCGGTGCATGAAAGCCGCGCCGTCCATGGTTATGTCGAAATACGCAGGAGAAGAAGTGTTGGTCGTACGTCGGGCTTTGCTCGAGGAATTGGGGATGTTTCACGGCATTCTCACGGAGCAAACGGACCGTTACATGGATCGTCTCCTCGACCCGCAGGAGCATTTTTTTATGGACCGCGCCGCTGCTGAGGAGGATCCCTCGCACAAGCAATTGATCCCTTATTGCGTGTTTCGCTGTGGTGATCGCATCCTGCACTACACTCGTGGCAAGGCCGGTGGCGAGAGCCGCTTGCATGCGAAAATTTCCGTCGGCGTCGGCGGCCACATCAACCCCATCGATACCGGCGACGGCCGTGTCGGTCCCGAAGCCTATTTTGCCGCAGTCTCTCGCGAGCTCGATGAGGAACTGCTCATCGGCAGCAAACGCACCAGTCGCATCATCGCCTTGCTCAATGACGACTCAAATCCCGTCGGCGAGGTTCACCTTGGCGTGGTGCATTTGGTCGATCTCGACAATGAAGACGTCACTTCGCGGGAAGATGCGCTCACTGATCTGCAATTCAGTTCGTTAGAAGAATTGCGCGGTCCGCTTTTCGATCGACTGGAAACATGGTCGCAGCATTGCATCGAACATCTTGCAGCGCACGCTTACTGAAGCCTCGGGCAAAGCCGCAATTCCCATAAAAGAAACATCGGAAATTCCTCGGCCGCAAAATGCTCGGCTTTGCTGCGTGGTCCCACTTGCGAGCGACGGTGGGTAAAAAGTTCGTCGCAACCCGTGACCGCCAATCCCGCTGCGGCGAGCGCATTGATGTAGCTCGGCAGGGGGCGATGATAAAATTTCGTCTGTTGGCTATCTTTGCGTCCCGGATGCGTGGTGATGTGAATCGTGTGCTCGCTGCCATAGCGGTCGATGCGCCGATACTGGATCTGTTTTTCGGCATCCCAGCCCCAATGGGTATGCTGCGGAAAACGAAAGCACGGATGCATGAAAACCAACAAAGCCCGACCTTGCGGCGTGAGACTGCGCGCCATATTGTCAAATAACCCGCGCAAATCTGGCACGTCGTGCACCGCCATCAGACATATCGCGAGATCATATGAACCATCAGCCCAAGGTCCCGGTTGACATGCATCAGCCACCAAATAGCGCTGCTGTGCATCGTCGCGATGACGCTGCCGCGCCGCTTCGATCAACTGCGGACTCGCATCGACGCCCTGCACGCGCGCGGCACCTCCGTGACGAAGCATTTTTCCTAAAAATCCTTGTCCACAGCAAATGTCGATCACGCGTTTCCTCTCAAGCTCGCCAAGACGCTTCATCAAGGCCGGCACGATGACATGCTTGTGGTAGTCTGACCCCTCATCGCCCACTAGGCCCTCATACCACTGCGCGACCTGATCCCAGCCTTTCTCCGTCGATTTGCCCAATTTCCCCTTCGAGGAAACGTGCGGTTTTTGTCGCTCCGGAGCTTTTTCACGAGCCATCGGTCGCTCGGGCTTTTGGGGTTTCATTTTTTCCCAAAAAGGCGTGCCGCCCTTGCGGTTGCTGGCGGGATCGCCGCTTTTTCGATTTGATTTCATAAGCAGCTCAACTTTCGTTCCATTCGCGTCGACCTTGCATCGCCCGCAGCAAGGTCAGTTCATCGGCATGTTCTAGCCCACCACCTGCCGGCAATCCTTGCGCGATGCGGGTGATGCGACATCCCTTACCCCGCAATTCTCCCGCGAGATAATGTGCCGTAGTTTCGCCTTCGACATCGGAACCTAAGGCCAAAATGATTTCCACACCTTCTTTGGCACGACGCATCAGCGACTCGATGCGCAGATCCTCCGGCGTCACGTGATCAAGTGGCGACAAGCGCCCGCCGAGACAATGGTAAACGCCTCGGAAGGAACCCGATCGCTCCATCGGCAGCACATCGGTGGGTTGTTCGACCACGCAAATCACCGAACCATCGCGCTTGGATTCATCGCAGGCCAAACACACCTCTGCCGTCGCAAAAAATCCACAACGCTCGCACAAACACAGCTCTTGCTCTGCCTGCTCCAAAGCCCGCGCTAACGCCAGCGGCTCGGCACGTTTGCTCTGCAACAACCATACCGCCATGCGCTCAGCACTGCGCGGCCCTACACCAGGCAAGCGCTTGAGCTCAGCAATCAGTTCTTGAACAGCAATAGGATATTCGACTCGACTCATGATTCTATCGTGGGCGATGGCTCTATCCCTGTTGGCACCACCATCTGTTCCTGATTTTTTCCATCGGCTTCGCAGGGCAACTCATGCCGCTGCGCATAGATCATCGCACACAATCCACTCCAGAGCAAAGCGGACATCGGCATGCACGGCTCGATTTTCCACGACGCGAGCGCTAGGACAGGCCACCAAGCAAGCGCCACCAAGGTAAAGCTCACCCAAAGTATGGCTCTACGCCACCACTGCGGCGTGCGTAATACAAGCATCGGCAACAGGTAGGAAACAAGTATCACCGCAACCAATACCGCCGGGCGTTCGACCTCTCGCATCCCCGTGCCCAACTGGTCTGTCCATGCATTGACGACCCTATCCCAGGACAACCAAAAGCCCGCCGTGTCCAAGACAATCGCCATGCCCGACGCCATCGTCCCAATCAACAGCGACGCCATGGTCACATGGGCGGGAGTTTTGCGCTTCGCGGCTGTCATGGACCTTTGCTCGCACAGCTCGACGGCACAATCAATCCAAAAACAGCAGTTTCAGCTGAGCAACGAACCAATCCAGCCAAAATCGCTTTTGACATCAGCCGACAATCTGTTTCATTGTGCCTGCGATGCCTGACTTGCTTCCCACTGTTCCCGACGCCACCGGCCACTTCGGACCCTTCGGCGGCATGTTCGTGCCGGAAACCTTGATGACGCCCCTTCAAGACCTGGCCATCGCCTATGAGAAGGCCCGTCAAGATCCTGCGTTTCAAAGCGAACTCGACCAGTTGCTGCACCATTATGTCGGCCGCCCCACTCCACTCTATTATGCCGAACGCTGGACCGAGCAATTGGGCGGCGCGAAAATTTACCTGAAACGTGAGGACTTACTGCACACCGGTGCTCACAAGATCAATAACGCCCTCGGCCAAATCCTGCTCGCCAAACGCCTCGGCAAAACGCGTATCATTGCCGAAACAGGCGCGGGTCAACACGGCGTCGCCACTGCCACGGTCTGCGCCCGTTTTGGCATGGAATGCGTCGTCTACATGGGCGCGGTCGACATGGAACGTCAGGCTCTCAATGTCGCTCGCATGCGACTCATGGGCGCGCAAGTCGTACCAGTGACCGCAGGACAAGCCACACTCAAGGAAGCAGTCAATGAAGCCATGCGCGACTGGGTCGCAACGGTCGATCACACGCACTACATTATCGGCTCCGCTCTGGGTTCGCATCCTTTTCCGATGATGGTGCGCGATTTCCACCGCGTCATCGGCGTGGAAGCCCGCGAACAAATTCTCGAACGGGAAGGTCGCTTGCCCAATCTGCTCGTCGCCTGTGTCGGCGGTGGCTCGAATGCCATGGGCTTGTTTCATCCGTTCTTGGACGATGCCGATGTCCGCATGGTCGGCGTCGAAGCCGGCGGTGATGGCATTGTCCCCGAGCGCCACGCCGCGCGTTTCCAAGGAGGAAAACTTGGCGTCCTGCAAGGCACGAAAACCTGGTTGCTGGCGAATGACGATGGCCAAATCGAACTCACCCACTCAGTCAGCGCCGGTTTGGACTACGCCGCTATCGGGCCAGAACATGCCTATCTTCAAAGCATCGGCCGCGTGGAATACACCTATGCCACGGATGCTGAAGCCTTGGCAGCTTTCAAAACTTTGGCGACCACAGAAGGCATCTTGCCCGCGCTAGAAAGCTCGCACGCCATGGCCTATGTGCACAAAATTGCACCGCTACTGCCGAAGTCCGATATCATCATCGCCAACCTCTCCGGCCGTGGCGATAAGGACGTCGAACAAGCCAGCAAATTCTTGCTCTAAGGACCTTGCCCACAACTGTCATTTTTTCCGTCTTTTGCTATTGCCAAGCCCCCCGCTTTTTTCCTACACTCCTCGCAGCATGAAAAAACTCTCTGTTCTTGCCCTCTCTCTCATCGCCTTGACGGGTGTCACTTCTGCTGACATCCAATCGCCTCCTGGTGCCGATTTCACAGCGAACCGCAAGCTTGGCCGGGCACTCTCGAACATCCTCTACGGATTCATGGAAATTCCTGAAACCATCGTCCGTGTCAATGAGACCCAAGGACGCAAAGCCGGTGCATCCCACGGCGTTGTCGAGGGCACCAATCGCATGTTCCGCCGCATGGGCTACGGTTTCTACGAGCTCGTGACTTTCACCTGCCCGACCTATCGTGGCACGTACAAAGCCCCTTACGAAAAATGCGGCCAAGACAATCGCGTCGAGATGTCTCCTTCCCAAGGCCTCTCTGAGTATCCACCCGAGCTTGGCTTTGAGACGCACTTTTCTCACTCCCGCACTCAGACTTGGTAAGACACTTTGCCATCCACTGACTGATCTCTCAAACCCGGTTCGCACTGCGCTCCGGGTTTTTTCTTGCCCATTTGAGCACTCATCGCACTTGCTCAAAAAAAAATCTGGTTTTTCCCCTAAAATATTCATCTAACCGGACGTTATCATGCACATGCGCTTACTTGTCCTCTTTCTCGTATTCTTTTTGGTCTTCCCTTCTTCACTCATCGCAGAGTCGAGAAAATGGCGGAGCAAGGATGGCTCGAAGTTTATCGTCGCAGAACTGGTAAAGCACGATTCACTCACCGTAACCGTCAAACGCGTGGATGGAAAAATTTTCACTCTCGGAAAAAATGACCTTCACTCGGATGATCTCGCTTATGTGCAAAAAATTCCCGCTTCGTCATCAGTCAACTCTGCGAACAATGCTGTCCTATCGAAAAACACCAAACAAACGCCTGTGGATGATCAGGCGGTCTTCGACACCCTGAAACTCGGCGACTCGCGTCAGACGGTAATGGCCAAAATCAAGGCTAGCAAACTTCTGGAGCTGACCGTCGATGAAGTGTACCTCGGTCGCTTTGGCCTCAATGGTTCCTATCGCACCAAGCAAACCATCGGCGGACTGAAATGTTTGCTCTATTTTGGCTGGGACGAGAGCAGCCGACTGCAAGAGCTGACTCTCCAAACACAACCGCAAGGTGTCGGCAGTTACAATTCTTCGATCAAAGATACTTGGAAGGAACTGATTCACCTCATGACCACACTGCACGGCAAACCACTCCAAGATGCTGCTTACCCTGACGCCGCCGATTTGCCCATCGATGCCTCGCTCAGCAGCCACTTATGGCGACTCGGATCGGGAGGTTCTGCACTGTTGGGAACATCCCGCTCGGCGGAAGGTTATATGGTTAGCATTCGCTTTACCACAGAGACCATCGAGCCCGTCAAAATCTCACCCTAGTGCGACTGAGCTGGTTCCGCAAAAAATCCGCTCATTTCTCTCAATTTCCTGCTTTCCCTCAGAGCGATTTTCAGGCAGATTATGCTGCATAATGTTAACTGGTCGTTATGAGATTCGTGGCAAACTCGGACAAGGCGGTCTCGGCGCCATTTACGTGGCCTACGATCAAATGCTGCATCGCGAAGTCGCCCTAAAACGCATCATTTCCAGTGATGCCCATAGCACGAATCCAGAAGCGTCCAACCAACTCGCCAAAGAAGCCGGCGCCCTCTCTGCGCTTCAACATCCTCACATTGTCACGATTTTTGACGTCGGCGTCGATCACGAAGGCCCTTTTGTCGTGATGGAACTGCTGCAAGGAAAAACCGTCGATGACGTCGTCGAGGCTGCCGTTTTTACCTGGGAAGATTTCCGCGAATTCGCCCTGCAAACGCAAGAAGCACTCATCGCCGCGCAGGACCTCAATATGGTCCACCGCGACCTCAAACCGACCAACATCATGCTCACCTGGCTTCCTTCGGGAAAATTTCAGGTGAAAATTGTCGACTTCGGCCTTGCGAAATACACGCCCAAACCCTCGCTCCAAACGTCTGATCAGACGGATGCTGTATTCGGTTCGATCTTCTTCATGGCACCCGAGCAGTTTGAACGCGTGGAGCTCGATGCTCGCACGGACATGTATGCCATCGGCTGTGTCTACTACTACGCCCTCACCGGCCTTCACCCATTTGGTGGCGATACCGGACCACAGGTGATGGCTTCTCACTTGCAACATCAAGTGTATCCGCTGCATGACATTCGCCCCGACCTGCCACGCTGGGTGTCGGATTGGATCATGTGGCACATCAATCGATTGCCCGAACATCGGCCCGCCCAGGCTCGCCAAGCGCTTGAAATTTTTCTGCAAAATGCACAGCGCGGCGATACTGATCAAGCGGATCCCATGTCTTCGCTGCGCCCACCCGCGCCGCTTACTTCGCTTCTCAAAACGGCTCCGCAAAGGATCACCCCACCAGAACGGCTCGGTCGCTCGAGCATCCATACCAGCCCGCTGATTTCGGATGAGTCCCCTACAAGTCAAACACCAGACTTTTCCTCTGAGAGCTCAGCACTTGACAGCTCCTCCGTGGCAAACGAATCTGCCGACACGAACATGAGTGATCAGCCAAACCCACCTACCCGTCCACGCCTCATCATTCCCGGCGCTCCCGCCCAAACCTCGCCGGCGGCGACACCAGCCGCTCCGGCGAATGCTTCTCCGAATCGGGCCCGTTTGCTCATTCCTGGCTCAGTTCCCACAACTGAACCGGAACTCGTCACGACACCAGCACCGATCCCCGCCGTTGCCATCGCACCTGCTGAACCGATCGCCCCAGTCGAAATTCCAACTCCACCTGTCGGTATTCCCGTTGCTCAGCCTGAGCCCGACCCCATCATCACAGTAGTAGACGCTCCAGTCGCATCAGCGACACCTGCACGTCCTCGACTCATCATCCCCGGTGCCGCAGCAGAACCCATCGTGGCGCCCACTCCTGTAGCGGACGAAGTTTCCCTGCCTGAGCCCGCTCCGGTCGCTGACTTCACCACCCCAACACCTGTCGCGGCTGAACCGATTGCCCCGGTCGCAGTCACTCCTGCTCGTCCGCGTCTGTTGATCCCTGGCGCCGCTCCTACACCGACCCCTGCAGCGCCTATCGTTCCCACCGCCATCCCCGTGGCAGTGCCTGCAACAATCAGCGCCCAGCCCGAGGCCTTGGTCGAGGAAATCGCTACGGCCACTCCAGTCGCGATCGTTCCACCAACGCCAGAACCAGCTTTTGTTCCCGAGCCCGAGCCTCAACCGGTGGTAGTCGCCACAAGTCCCATCCCTCAGCCTGCGATTTTCCCGACAGCCCAAACGATGCCAGAGGGATTCCGTCCAGTCGCTCAAGAACCCATCGCTCAAGCATATCCAGCCCCCGCGCCAGCGCCGGTGTTTGCGCCACCCATTCCCGCACCTGTCATCGCTCCACCGGTCGTTACCCCCGTCGTCGCTCCGGCCCCTGTTGCCGCCACACCTCCACCTCCTGTAGTGACGAAACCCGCGCTGCAAGTAGGCCCCACGCCTCTCGCCGCCCGCCCTGTTGCAACCGCTACCGCTCGACCCACTTCTGCTCTCCAAACCGGCACCGCCCCAGGTCTCAAAACGGCTTCCGCTTCATCTCCTCCGCCCACGGAAACGCCCACACCTGCTCACGGCACACGTCCCATCGCCAAGAAAAAGAAAGGCATGAGCAATAGCGCCAAAGCTGTTCTCGCCACGGTCCTCGGACTTTTTGTGATCATTGCCGCCGCGGTCTTGATCTCGACGAGTGCCAAAAGCAAAATCAATAAACGCTACAATGCGCTTGTCGAACTCGCCGCCATGTCGAATACGAAGGAACTGCCAGTTTCTTCAAAGGATCTCGATATCCTGCTCACGTCCGCAACCAGCCTCGCCGCTTCTTCTAGCCGCGAAACGGTTTACAAAGCCCTCTACATCGCAGAGTCCGCCGATGGCTCAGATGTCGATGCCAAATTGGTGAATTTTGTTCTGCAAACCCCGATGAATGAAGACATTCGCGTGAACCTCATTTCACGTGTCATCGCCGGTCGCATCAAACGCGGTCACGCAAGCGAAAGCACGGCCGAGGCTCTCATTGCTTTTATCAAATCGAACCCTAAACCCACCAGCGCCGCTGCCGCAGTCAGTGCCATTCGCGAAATGGCCAATGACTCGCATTTTGCCGCACTCATGGAATTGCTGCAGTTTTCTGGCGACGCCAATATCCGCAAGGCTTGTGAGGAGGTTCTCGTGGGCATTGTCAAAAAATCCTCCGCCCGCGCCACTCTCGATCAAAGCGCCGAACCCGCTTTTTCTTCCGCCTCGTCTCCTGAGGTCAAACAAGCACTCCTCCGCATCCTCGGCGCGACCGGCACCCCAAAGGCGAAGGAGACGATTCTCGCACAACTCAAGGGCAGCGACAAAGCTCTGCAAATCGCAGCGGCCGATGCCTCGAAGCACTGGCCTGATGATTCGCTCGTGGAAGAGATCATCGCTACGCTCTCGACCACCGAAGACCCAGCTCTTCGCCGCCGCCTGTTCCACTCGAGTCGCGAGTTTTTGCTCAATGAATCGAAGCGCAGTGATGATCGTAGCAAGGCGCTTTGGCAAGCACTCGCCGATGCCGCGAAGGGCGAGGAGGAACAGGTTGCTGTCATTAGCTCGTTGGTCACAAATTCTACAACCAATCGCACCAGCTGGGCTCCTGAAATCATCCGCAAATATGAGCAATCCTCCCAAATCGATCGCGTCATTGACATGGCTGGCAAGGCTTTGAATCGACTCCAGGAAAAAAACGGCAAGTAATCGAGTTCCCATCACCAGAATCGGCTCGCTCCTTGACTTTGCCCACGATCACGCCATACTTCTCTCACGAATATGCACGAAGAAATCACTCTCCAACGCGACGTTGACGCCATTCAAATCCCGAGCGGCGATGCGCTCACGCTCCCCATCGGCACGGTGGTCTACATCACGCAACGCCTTGGCGGCACTTACACGGTCGCCACTTCTTCGGGCCTCGCTCGCATTTCTTCGAAGGATGCCGATGCTCTCGGCATTAATCCCGAGGCGGAGCAGAAAAAGGCCGAGGAAATCGAACGACTCAAGGACGCCCCGCTCGAAGAGCAAGTCTGGGCCCAACTGAAAGGCGTCTATGACCCAGAAATCCCCGTCGATATCGTCAATCTCGGCCTCGTCTATGATTGCAGCCTCGAAAAGCAAGACGGCAAAACGGTGGCTCTCGTGAAAATGACTCTCACAGCCCCAGGTTGCGGCATGGGCCCCGTCATTGCCGCCGATGCCCAAGCACGCATCATGTCGCTGCCTGAAGTCGATGAAGCACGCGTCGACCTCGTCTGGGATCCTGCTTGGAACCAGGACATGATTTCGGAAGAAGGCCGCATGATCCTCGGCATGGTCTAGTCGCTCAAGCACCCTCATGCCCACGCTCCGTCTGCTGCTCCTGCTCTTGCCCGTCACTGGGTTATGGCAATGCGCGTCGAAGGATCCTGAAACCATGGCTGCCACTGAGGCATCGAAGCCCCGCAGCATGAGCGAGCGATTCAACAATCGCGGCAAACAAGGCTATTACCAAGACAGCGAGGGCAATTGGAAAGTACAAAATGACAAGCGCAGCTCCTTCGAACAAGTCGGACGCTCGTCACTCGATGATCAATCGCTGCGACGTGAAGCATTTGAAACTCAGAATGTAGAGAAACGCTCCTGGAGCGGCAAGAATCAATACGAAAAACCCATCTACCAACCACCGTCGGCGCAATCCCTAAAAACGACTGCGAACGCTGCCGGCCAAAAAGCTCGCGAACAAAACTCGCTCGCCGATCTTCCCGATCCCATCAAGCGTGAAAATTTTTCCGCAAAGTCCCGCTCGAGCCGCGATCAATCCCGCTTTCGTGATGCCAAAAATGCCGCGACCGAGAACTCCAACGAAGAACTCACGCCCGACATCATGGACTGGAAAGAACAACGGGCCCTTCAACTCAAGGACACCAAGTCCTGGCTCAATAAATAGTGGCCGCGCTTTCCAAGCGCGAAGCCCATCCATCAACATATCATCCACAGGCAAGATCGAGGATGAAGGGGCGCAAGTGCTTTTCCTTGCTGCGCTTCAAGACAAAAACGAACGTATCATTGGTTCACCCATGGACTGAAGGAGCACTGGATGAAATAGACTTCCGCTCCTACCTCACCAAAAATCCTCTTCTTCCTCTCTTCTTCCTCTCTTCTTCCTCTCTTCGTGTCTTCTTCCTTCGTGTCTTCGTGCCTTCGTGTGAGCTGATCTTCACAGAAACACCAGTCCCATCAAAATCAACGCCGACCTTTCGGTCTGCGCTCCTGCGTCCGTGGCCCACGCTCTTGCTTCTTCATCCCCAGTTTTCGCGGTGAAGGCTTGCCAGGAAGACTGAGGGCCGCTTTTTTACGCGCGACCTTTTTGGCAGCCCACTCCACGTCCTTGCGCATCACCGTCTTCGGTGCCGCATCAGGCGGATTCGTGCTCGCTTTTTCAATTTCCTCAGGACCGAGTAGCTGATAGCGCCCCACTTCTAAATCACCACCCCAAAGCTGACCAATGCGCACCCGCACGAGCTTGGTCACCTGGTAACTCAAGGTTTCATGCATCAAACGAATCTGACGCTTCGCTCCCTGATCCAATACCATCGCAATCCGACGTGCACTCAATCGACGCAGCGATTTGGCATGCAGTTTGCCTTCTTTGGTGTAAACACCGGTCAAAAAGAGATCCAAATGCTCTTGGAGATACGGCTGATTGCTCGTCACGTAGTATTCTTTCTCCACTTTGTGACGCGGATGCATCAATCGCTGGGTCAAATCCCCATCGTTGGTCATCAACAGCAAACCCTCGGAATCCGCATCCAACCGACCCACGTGATGTAGGTGTTGCAATGACCCAGGCAGCAAAGCGTAGATGGTTTCGCGACCCATCTCATCATCGGCCGTGCACACTAAGCCACGGGGCTTGTTGAGCAAAATGGTCGTGGTCCGACGCAAGGTCACGCGCTTGCCATCCACCCGCACATGGTCGCCGTCTTTCACCGTCGTTCCCGGCTTGAGACAGGGCTGGCCATTCACCTCCACCCGACCTTCCAAAATCAGCGCATCGCAACCGCGGCGTGAGTCCACCCCACAGACGGCCAAGTATTTGTTCAGTCGCGTGGTTTCCATACGGTCAAATGTCTACAAGAGAAAAAGGCGCGGATCAAGAGAGATCCGCGCTCAGAAAAGGTTCGTTGCACCCACGAAAATCGTTGGCAGCAAAACACCAGACCAGCAATCAAGCCTCGTGCTTGGTTTTTGGCAAACCAAGTGGGCTGCGGCCTTGTTTCCACTGACCACGCTCTTTCATCAGCTTCACGCGCTCGAAGCGCTTAAGAACGGAACGCTTACCACCCACGGTGGCGGAAGACTTGAGACTGTTGTGCTTGGACATAAAAAAAGCGGTTGTTGGTGTTGCGGGGCGCGAAGCTAGGAGAATCTGCCACCAGGCGCAAGTGAAAAAATGCTTTTTTTAACACTTCTCCCTTTTTTCCTGTTTTTTGCCTCTCGCCACCTCGACCAATTTCCGCCAATCACCCCGCTTTTCCAAGACTCGCTGCTCGATCAACTC
>JBDLWB010000152.1:0-13463 GCA_039804425.1 Verrucomicrobiota bacterium | reverse complement strand
GAACTTGCAGCGCGCTGATCTCAATCCGATGGAGGAAGCGGCAGGCTATGTGCGGCTGGCCAAAGAGTATGCGCTGAAGCAGGACGAGATTGCGTCGCGTGTAGGCAAATCGCGGGCCAGTGTGGCGAATGCGATGCGACTATTGGATTTGCACGGTGATGTGCAAATGCAGGTGGCGCAGGGGCGGATTAGCGTGGGGCACGCGAAGGCGCTTTTGGCACTGAAAGATCAGTCTCTTCAGCTTTTGGCATCGGATCAGGTGATGCGCAAGTCCTTGACCGTGCGGGCGACGGAAAAATTGGTGCAACAGATGGCTAATGGCGTCGGTGGTAAAAGCCGTGCTGCGGGAGCGGGAGTCAGTGCCATCGCGACGGATCTGGAACCTCATTTGCGCGATCTAGAAAATCGTCTACGGACTTTGTTTGCGACGCAAGTGGCGATCACTCATGCCCCGAAAAAAGGCAAGATCGAGATCGAATACTATGGGAACGATGATTTGCAGCGAATTCTCGAATTGTTAGGTGTTGATGAGTGATTCGATCGTTTTTATGAGAATCATCTGCGCCATTTTGGGGCTGTCTTTTTTGGCAAGTTGCAGCAAGCCATCGACGCTGCCACGAGTGGAGTCTGACGAACCGGTTAAGAACGAGGTTCTTGCTTGGAAAAAACAGGCATTGTTAGGTTGCGAGGTCGTACGAGAGTTGCCGCATGATGGTCAGGCATACACGCAGGGTTTGCTCCTATCTCAAGGTCAATGGCTTGAAGGCACCGGAGGGCATGGCAGCACGTGGCTGCGACGTGTCGAAAAAGAAACGGGAAAGGTTTTGCAGGAAAAAGCCTTGCTGGATGCCTACTTCGGCGAGGGAATCACTGAGCTCAACGGCAAGATCTATCAGCTTACGTGGAAAAATCAGGTGGGTTTTGTCTACGACGCAAAAACCTTGTCGTGGCAGAAGAATTTTTCCTACCAGGGCGAAGGTTGGGGGCTGACGACCGATGGCGAATGTCTGATCATGAGCAATGGCACGGAAAAGCTACGTTTTCTCGATGCGAAAACGTTTCGTGTGCTACGCGAAGTGACTGTGACCGATGCCGGGCGCGCCGTGCCGGATCTCAACGAGCTGGAATGGGTGGAAGGTGAGATTTTTGCCAATGTGTGGATGACCGATCAGATTGTTCGGATCGACCCCCAAAATGGCAAAGTGCTGGGGCGCATTGATCTGCGGGATTTATGTCAGCGACAACAAACCACCAACCCGGATCATGTGCTCAATGGCATTGCCTATGATGCGGCAAAGCAGGAGCTCTTTGTCACGGGCAAATGCTGGCCGCGCATCTATCAGATCCGTTTGATCGAGCGGAAGTAATTACCACTGGATCGCCGCGGCGGCCCAAGTGAGACCGGCACCGAAGACCACGAGCACGACGTTATCGCCGCGATGGAAAGCACCACTGCGATGGGCTTCATCGAGCGCAATCGCCACAGCGGCAGCAGAGGTGTTGCCGTAATGGTGAAGGTTCACAAAGACCTTGTCATTTGGTACGGCGAGTCGATCGGCAATCGCATCGATGATGCGCAGGTTCGCTTGATGGGGGATTACGCAGGCGATGTCTTGCGGTTCCAAGCCAGCGCGCGTGATGACCGTTTCTGCGGCATTTTTCATGCGAGTCACGGCATGCTTGAATACCTCCTTGCCGAGCATCGCGAGAGTGGCGAGGTGCTCATCGGCATTTTCTGGAGTAATCGGCTGCGCCGAACCTCCGCCGGGGATGTTGAGGAGATGCGTGAGCGAGCCATCCGTGCCGAGATCCATGGCAAGGATGCGACCTTCACCCGGCTGCGCGGCCCGCAGAACGGCAGCTCCTGCGCCATCTCCGAAGAGGATGCAGGTGCCGCGGTCATTCCAATTGACAAAAGCGGAGAGTTTTTCCGCGCCGATGATGAGTGCATTATCCACCGCGCCGCCGCCAATCATTTTTTGGGCGACTTCCATGGCATAAAGAAAGCCGGAGCAGGCGGCAGAAATGTCGAATGCAATCGCACGACGCGCTCCGAGATTTTCTTGCACATAGCAAGCGGTCGCCGGTGTGAGGGTATCGGGCGTGATGGTAGCGACGATGATCAATTGGACATCCTCGGGTGCGATACCCGCTTGTTCGAGCGCGCGCTGAGCGGCCTTTGTCGCCATGTGAGACGTGAACTCGCCGTCGGCAGCAATGCGGCGTTCCTTGATGCCTGTGCGGGTGGTAATCCACTCGTCCGATGTCTCGATGCGTTTTTCGAGTTCAGCATTCGTCAGGATTTTTTCCGGAACATAACTGCCGGTGCCGGCAATCATCACAGCGTGTTGGCTCATGGGCGGAGCTTGTAGCGGATGGCGCAGCGCTTGAAAAGCGGAAAGTGGGGGGCGGGTTCTTGGTTTTTTGGATCTTGGTCTTATGTCTTATGTCTTATGTCTTATGTCTTCATTCCCTATCACCGATTGCCAGATTTGCGCTTCGTTGGGATGACCGTGTTGCAGGAGTAGTGATTCGATTGCCGAAAGAGATAGCTCGGGACAAGAGGGGTCGCTGGGGAGCTGGGGGCGGATGCTGCTTACGATGGCCCATACGGCCCAAGCACGGGCGGAACGGAGTTCCTCGCGTGGTCCGCGCAAGCGGCAGGCTTGGTGCTGGTAACTGAGTCGCGGATTGCCGGGAAAATCGTCGCTGGGATGATGCTCGATGATCCAAGCCATGGCGCGATAGGGCAGCGGCCAATGGGCAAGAATGGGATCGGTGGGGGAGAGATCGGCATACAGCGCGCGGGTGAGCGCGAGCAAGGCGCGCCCTGCAAGTCCTTGCTGCCACAAGTAATGGCCATAGAGCAGGGCATCGAAATAAAATGCGGCATCGCGATTTTCCCCGTGACGCGCGAGCAACGAGTGATCGAGCGCGGCATCGATGGGCAAGGGCGGGAGATAAGGACAGAGCGGATGCATGCGGGCGCGTTGACAGAAGATGCGGAGGCAAGCCTTGGGAGCAAGGAGATTTTTTAGGGAAGCGATGAGGATGAAATGATGATGAGAGACTCATGCGGGGAAAGCGGGCTGAACGGCGAGCTTGATGGGAGCAGGGAAATGTGAGATATTGTGAGGAATGGTGCAGGTGGTGGACAAGTCGGCTGAGGGCAACGCGGGGTTTCCGCGCTTGTTGTTAGGGGCGGCTGTGATTTTTTGGGGGTGGATGGTGGATCTGCCGGTGGTGGGGTTGATCTTGGCATTTGTGCTCGAAGGTCCCTTGTGGATCAAGGGGCGATGGGACTTTGGGGAAACAGCGTATGTGCGGGCGTGGTCGATCTCGGTGGTGGCGATGTTGCTGACGGCCTTTGTGTTGTGGATGAATGGGATCGAGCCCGAGACGGTGCGGGCCTTTGTTTCGTGGATGCCCTTGTTTTTGGTATCGGTGCAGTGGACACAGGTGTATGGCACGGAGTCGACATTGCCCTTGCACACGTTTTCGTATTTTTCGCGAAAAAAAGTGGCCTTAGAGCGGGAGCTAGGGATGGACCCAGAGGTGCCGAAAATTGCGTTTACGCCGGTGTATTTCGTGGCCTGTTTGGTGTTTGCGGCAGCGGGGAAAAATGCCTATGATGCGTTTTTTTTCACGGGTCTCTTGGTGTTGATGGGATGGTGCTTATGGTCGGTGGCGGGCAAGAGACTGTCGAATCGTTGGTTTTTTTGCCTGGCATTCCTGGTGATGGCGGCGTTAGCGGTGGCCATGCAATGGGGTTTATTGCGGGCGCACCAGATGTTGATGGGACGTGGGGCGGGTGGTGACTCTCGTGCGAGTCAGCGGGCGCAATGGCATCGGAGCAATACGAACATTGGTCAAGTGGGGCAGATCAAACTCTCGTCGGAAATTTTCTGGCGGGTGAGCAAAGAGGCAGGAGTGGCACCTGATTTGTTGATGACGGCGAGTTACAATCGTTACTTTCCGAGTGGGCACTGGCGCTACGAGCCGCCAGGGGATGTGACACAGGAATTCGACTTCACCGGTCTAGCGGCGGTAGGGCGCACCGATCGTGGGGCGGATGCTGCGGAAGATGAAAAGCTCTATCGGACCACGGGAGAGATTGCGATTGGCGATGAGAATCGCGAGGATCTGCCACGATTTCGTTTGAATGGTGCTGCGGAGACCGACTCGCTCGTGCCCTTGCCGGGTTCATTGTTCAGTTACTACGTGAATGTGCAAGAGCTCGAATCCAATTCTGTGGGAACGGTGCGGATGACGCCGCGTCATGGCGTGGTGGAAGGCGTGGTGCGTTGGGATGGTGGTTTTGATCGGGATGGAGAGCCATTTCCTGAAGAGTCGCCCGGGGAGGGCAGTGCCGATCAGTCCGTGCCAACGCAAGAGCGAGAATTGTTAGAGCAAGTGGTCACGGACTTGCGGTTGCGGGAAATGCCGATAGACGAGAAAATTGCGACCTTGAAGCTGTGGTTCTATCGTCATTTTCGCTACACGACCTATCTGACCATTCACGATCAGTTGCGGGAAAAATGGCGAAGGGAAGAGCAGAATCGGCGGTTTCGCACGATGTCGGGCCGCGACAGCGCCTTGGCGCAATTTTTGTTAGAAGAAAAAGCGGGGCATTGCGAGTACTTTGCGACAGCGACGACTTTGTTGCTGCGCGCAGCGGGAGAAAAAGCGCGGTATGTGGTGGGATTTTCGGTGCAAGAAAAACATCCCAAAACGGGCGAGTATCTGTTGCGGGGGACGCATGCTCATGCGTGGTGTCGGGTCTGGAACGAACAGACTGGGCGTTGGATCAACGTCGATACCACGCCGCCCACGTGGGTGGGAGTGGAAGTGGGTTCGACGGGTTGGCGTAGGACTTTCCTCGATCAGATGCAGCGAGTGCGCGAAAACTTTACCATTTGGCGGACCCAGCCCGAGAATCAAGTTTGGGTGATGAGCGTATTCGTGGTGCTGGGTGGTGGTGTGTTATTGTGGATTGCTTGGCGGCTATGGCAGACGCGTGCGCGAGTTGGGGCGGATGAAGTGAAAGAATTGCGGCCATTGCGGGACAATCCCTGGGGTGAGTGGGAGCAGGTTTTAGTCAAAAAAATCGGGGTGCGCCCGCTGGGGATGCCGTATGCACAGTGGTTGCTGCGGCTTGCGCCAGAAGTGGGCGATGAGACCATACGGCAGATGATTTCCTTGCACAATCGATGGCGCTACGATCCTGCGCCGGTCGAAGCGGGAGAGGGTGAGCGGTTGCGGCGGATGATGGCGATGGTTCTTCGTAGAGCCGATTGATTGCGCTTGGCGAGGTAGGCGGGTTGATGTAGTGAGGGTGTGTGAACAATCATGCCTTAGGGATATTCGATTCGGGGGTAGGCGGCCTGACCGTAGTGCGTGCGGTGCAGGAGCTCCTGCCTGCGGAGGATATTGTTTACCTCGGCGATACGGCGCGAGTGCCCTATGGGTCCAAGTCACCCGAGACCATTCGTCGATTTGCCGATGAAGATGTGCGGTATCTCTTAACTAAGCAGGTCAAAGCCATTGTGGTGGCCTGCAACACGGCGACGGCGCATGCGTTGCCCATGCTCAAGCAGCGATATCAAGTTCCCATCGTGGGTGTGATCGAAGCCGGAGTAGAAGCAGTCCTTGCAGATCCACAGGCGCAGCGAGTGGGGATCATTGCCACGCGGGGGACCATTGCCTCGCACGCCTACCAGCATGCACTCGCGCTGCGTCGGACCGGCATGGTCATCGTCGAGCAAGCCACCCCCTTGCTGGTGCCCTTGATCGAAGAAAATTGGCTCGATCATCCGGCGACACAGCAAGTGCTTGAGACCTATCTGAAGCCATTGCTCGACAAAAAAATCGACACCCTTTTGCTGGCCTGCACGCACTATCCGTTGATGGTGCCATTGCTGCAAAAAATGATTGGTGATACCATTCGCATTGTCGATTCCGCGACCACCTGTGCCTTGCATTTGCAGCAAGAGTTGGCTCGCTTGGAAATGTTGGCAGCCGGGGAGCGCGAGGGGGATTTGTCGATTGGGTTGACCGATTTATCCGAGCAATTCGAGGTGCTGGCACAGCGATTTTTGCGGAAATGCCCGCCGCAGATCGAGCGCGTGGAAGTGTGATGAGAGTCTATCGATTTTTCGTCGGCAGAGTAATGTGGGGAGGTTTGATGTAGAGTGGTTGCACGACGGCAGTTGCAGCGTGTCGTTGTTGTTCTGGGGAGAGGCTGAGCCATGCTTGCCAGAGCAAATTCGCCTGAGGTTGTTCTTGCGGGATTGATGAGCCCAATGATTGAGGCGAAATGGCATCGATCGAAAAAGTGGGGACATTGTGATCCCATTGAGAGATGAGATCCGATTTGGTCCCGACGTGGATGTCGACGGGAAAACGCTGCGGAGAGAGATCACACCACCACCAATCGCCACGTCGCGCATCGCCGATGACACGGGAGTGCGCAAAATGTCGAGCACTGGGCGTGGCGAGGATCGACGGGAGAGCAATCAGTTCCGCGGAGTGGGCGATGGCGATTCCCTGGGCGACGGCGATTCCCACCCGAGTGCCGCTGTAGCTTCCGGGGCCGGAGCCAACGATGATGCGCGATAGGGGTGAGCCATCACAGAGAGCCAACAATGAAGAAAGGTGGGGGAAAATGTCGCAATTATGACTTCGTTCGCTGGCAAAAGTAGCCTCATGCCATCCCTCGTGCCATAGGCCGATGCTGCCGATCGGCGTAGAGGTATCGATCACGAGCGTGGTAGGGTGCGACATGGCGGAAATTTAGGCAGAAAGTTCCGAAATTGGCAAACTTCTAGCTTTTTTGCATTTTTTGTTCTTTCCCCCTTGCGCGAATGACGGTCAAACGCTTTGTTGAACGCGCTCACACTGATACGATCATGACAACATACGCAAAAGGCTTGGAAGGCGTCATCGCCAATGAATCTGCACTGTCCAACGTAGAGGGAGCAGAAGGTCGTTTGAGTTATCTGGGATACAGCATTGACGAGTTGGTCGAGCATTGCAGTTTTGAGGAAGTGACCTACTTGTTGCATCACGGGCGCTTGCCGAATCGGGCTGAGCTTGCGGTCATGGAGAGTGAGTTGCGTGCCCAGCGGAGCCTGCCGCAGCAGTTGTTGGATTTGTTGAAATCCTTGCCCAAAGACAGCAATCCGATGGACGTCTTGCGCACGGGAGTTTCCTTGTTAGGGATTTTTGATGATCGCGCCAAAACAGGTGAGCCCGATATGGCCGCGAATGCCTTGATTGCGATTTCCTTAGTCGCCAAAACTCCGATCATCGTTGCGGCATTCCATCGTTTCCGTCAGGGTTTGGAATTGCCGCCGATTCGCACAGATCTCTCGGAAGCGGCTCATTTCCTCTATTTGATTACCGGAGAGGTTCCTTCCGAGCGAGCATCGAAAATCCTCGATGTCGCGTATACCTTGCATGCGGATCATGGCATGAATGCTTCGACGTTTTCTGCACGAGTGACCGTAGCAACGTTGTCCGATTTCTATTCTGCGGTGACCTCGGCGATTGGCACGTTGAAAGGTCCCCTGCATGGTGGGGCGAACGAGGGTGTGATTCACATGCTCGAAGAGGTGGGAAGTTTGGACAAAGTCGATGCCTATGTGGAGGGCAAATTGACGCGCAAAGAAAAAATCATGGGCATTGGCCATCGCGTCTATAAAGTGCTCGATCCACGTGCTCCGCATTTGCGTAAGCTTGCCATAGAATTGACTCAGGAATTGGGTGAGCCGAAGTGGATTCAAATGTCTGAGAGAATTGCCGAGATCATGCGTGAGCGGAAAAATCTCAATGCCAATGTCGATTTCTATTCGGCGACGGTCTATCATTCACTGAACATCCCGACGGACTTGTTCACCCCAATTTTTGCGATTGCCCGGATGTCGGGCTGGACGGCGCAGGTGCTCGAGCAATTGCGCGACAATCGCTTGTATCGTCCACTGACTCTCTACACTGGACCGCAGGAACTGTCGAAAGTGACACCGATCGATCAGCGTTGATCGATGTGGTGATGGCAGGTTCTAGTGATGAATTTTTGGCACAACATGGCATAAGTCCTCCGCTGCCTGATGAGGGCGTATGCGGTGCACATCGTCGGGCAAAGGGACGGTTGGCGCAGCCACACTCAAGGCGATAGCATGGATTCCCAGGGCTTGCAGATCTTGCAAAAACTGTGCGCGGGAATCTGACCAGCCTGTGAAAATGACGAGCATTCCTGAGACTTCGGCAGCTTGGCGTGCAATCGCCTCGCGGAGGAGTGGGAAATTTTCGTGAGGAAGAACTTCCGCGATGGCGAGCGCTTCAAGAAGCGGCAGTGGACCGTCCTGCTGCTGCGGAGAAGCTGTGACGACTTTCGGGTTGCCGAGAAAAAGGCGGTCGATATCAGCATCGGACGAAGGAATATCCGAAATGATCGAAGCGGCGATCGACACGGCGATTTCAAAGTCGGATTCGGCAGCGGCGGCGAAGCCATCGAGAACAAGGGCGAAGCGTGGTCGATGCCATTCCTCGACCTCGACGACCACTGGACGACCGAGTCGGGCCCAGGATTTCTGATGGATCAGACGAAGCGGGTCGCCGCGTCGGTAATCGCGGAGAGAAGCGAATTCGCCATTTTGTCCTTTTTTTTGAGAAACAGAAAATTCGCCGTCGTGAAGTTGTTGGCTGAGGTTGGTAAGAAAAAAAGAGCTGCAGGGGTAGCGGCGTGGGAGCACGATCAAAGAATCATGAGGAGCGTCGATGCGACAGGCACGTTGGAAAAGTCGAAAAGGATCGGGTAGTAAAACGCGCATGTCATCAAGAATGAGGCGCCCTCGTTTGTGCGGAGTGATCGTTAGAGAAACATGGGCTGTAGAGTGCCTCGAGAGGGTTGCTTGAGGTGCTGAGAGACCGCCATGGAACATCTGATTTTGGTGGACTAGCCATTGCCAGCGGTGAAACCCCATGGCGCGATCAAAGCGATTGCGGTGGGATTCGCCGGGTTCCTTGGCAGAGGCAAATTGGGTGAGCGAAGGGCGAGGATCCTGCAACGATTCCTGTAGCGCCCAGTGCGGGACCGTGCGTCCGTGATTGGTCACGAGAACATCGTAGCGCAGAGGCAAACCGACAGCGGCTTGAGAGGGAAGAAGACGTGTGCCCGACAGTCGAGCGCGTCGGCACCAAGTCCAGACCAAAGAGACCGAGCAAAGACCGAGCACGACTGCGAACAATTGATAGAGAGGAGTGATGGGGCTACCCATCAGCATCGTGGCGCTGATGACGGCTGCAATGAGGGCGCCACGTCCCGTTGGCAGAATCCGTCGCAACACCCAGAACTTCAGCGCGGTGCTCAATCGATAGAGGGAATAGAGAAACGAGCGCATGAAAAAGCTCTAGTGCAATTCTGTTAGGGTGCGTTACTTCGCCATTGCTTCACACGAGCATGGTGGGCATCATAGAGGAATTGAAGTTCTGCGACAGCGGCATCGGGCAGAAATTTCTTTAGTTCGCGGAGTGCGAGTTGATTGAGAAATTCGCGACTGGGATTTTCCTTTGCCGAAAGTTTGACATCCAACTGTGGCAGCAGTCGTGGTCCATGATCAGTCACGACAAATGCATGGAGCGGGTAGGAGACTTCCGATTGGGGCGGTGCGGAAAGGTAGCGAGCACTGATGGTGGTCCAACGTCCGTGAGAATCGACAGAAAGAACATCATGTTGCCCGGCATGCTGCTCGACATAAGTGGCGAGATTCTTGAGCATCGATTGCCGAGAGCGTTCCTCTTGAAAAGCGGTGCAGAAAGGCAGCGGCGATGCAATGCTGTCATGGCCAAGAGTCAACAGCCACGAAGAAAAAACCTGCCGCACTTGCTCAGCGGCGGGCGCGATCGGTGCGAGCCCACCGATTTGGGGGATTTGCGCGATGATGGAATCGGCCATTTTTCCTGACCAAGATTTTTTCTGGTCATTCCACCATTGAGTGAGTTCCTCTGGTGGTGAGTGAGGCATGCCATCGCACAAGAACCATTCCTTGTTGCGTTTCTCGAGCCAAATTTTGTGATGCGAGATGGGATTTTCTTCTGCTGGAGCGTAGGATTGGAGTGCGAGTAGTGCGTGTTTTTGATGAACTTGGAAGCCGACGCGTCCAAACAAACATGATCCCATGGCTGCGCCGTGGAGTTTATGCCACAGGCCCAAGATTTCTGGCATTTCCAAAAGGTCTTCGCCTTTGCGCGCGCTGAGGCATCCTGTGCCCCAGAAGCTGGCAAAGTCACCTTGTTGCAGGCTTTTTTCGATGATGTCTGCGAGCATTTCGGGGTCTTGGATCGGAGCATTTTTCCATGACGCACGGGCTTGGCTACGAAGAGAACGATAGAGTGCAACTTGTTCGGCAGAGTCACAGTCCATGATTTCGCCGAGTTCTTCTTCGGCTGGGGCATTCACCCAAAAAGTCTCCGGCAGTTCCACGCGCGAGCGACCTCTTTCATCGCGCTGAATCGTCAGCGATAGAGATTCGGGTTCTTCGCTCAGGGAGTCGGGATGGAGCACAAGCAGATCAAAATGGGTTTCATCGCCGGTTTCCGACGGTGCGCTGATGGCTATGAGGGAATGTTTGCTGGCGAGCAATTTCCAGGGCCATTGATGCCATGAGTCTGAGGTGAAAACCTGATGAATGCGTTTTTCCATGCGAGGCCAATCGGCCATGGTCTCCTGAGAAAATCCGCCGATGCGGGCGAGCAGGGCGGCTTCGTTGCGCGAGCGGATTGCATCGATGACACCATCAATCAATGCACGAGGAGGCGTGGTATCGAGACGCTCTGGAGAAAGCTCGGCTTTCATGCGTTCCAGCCATTGCTCGCGGATGCGCTTTTGCCACTGTTCGCGCAGATGAATTTCGCGTGAGTGCATCCAACTCGTGAGTGCCTTCCGATCATTGGCGACAGTCGGGTCGTAGCGCGTCATGCTATTCTCGAAAGATCCGAATACGGGGCAGGCGAGCCATTTGTCTCCGCGTTTGATGCAAGCGATGAGCGACAATTGGAAGCGTCGACCATCATCAGCATCGTGCTGAGAGAGAATCACCGCAGCCTGATCGCCGCGTCGTTGTTGTTCCGTGATTTCAAACGGGCGCGGCAACAGCGTGCGAGCTTCTTGTTGCCACTGGTGGAGAATCTTGGCCTTTTTGATGTCGCCAGTGTTGGGATTGAGCGCGCTGTAGGCGGTCACTTCCGCCACTTGTTTGCCATCGCGCAGAGCTTCGCAAAACTTGATCGCAGCTTCAGCGGGCGACTCAGCAGCGAAGCTGACGCACGCGTGGAAAAAGCCAACAAGCAAAAGAAACTGGCGCATTAGAGCGATTGGTGGAAAATGTCTTTGCTGGTGAGTGAAAGGACAAAATGAGTGAGGAGTTCGATGCTCGCTTCGATGTCATCGAGATGAGCCGTTTCCACAACCGAGTGCATGCAGCGTAGCGGTAAAGAGACAAGCGCACTGGGGACGCCGGTGCGGGTGCGGAAAATCTCATCCGTGTCGGTACCTGTGAAGCGCGAGCTTGATTCGTGCTGAATGGCGATTTTTTGCGAGCGAGCGACCTTGAGCAAGCGTTCGATAACCAACGGGTGGTTTGCGCTGCCATGAGTGACGGTGGGGCCGCCTCCAAGAGTGACGTGGCCGAATTGATTCGCATCGATGCCGGGCGTATCAGTGGCGTGAGTGACGTCAAGGCAGGCGCAGACATCGGGCATCAAACGATGGGTGGCCATCATGGCGCCATTTCCACCAATTTCTTCCTGAACCGCATTGAGGCAAATGACGGAAAAATCCGGCTGTTTTTTCAGGCTGGCCAGTCGTTTCAGGACTTGAGCGATGATGAAGCTGCCCAAGCGGTTATCGAGTGCGCGACCGACGAGTCGTTTGTGTGCGAGTTCCATCGGACCATCGGCGTAGACCGCGACGTGGCCGACGCGGAGTCCGAGAGCTGCGACTTCTTTCGCGTTTGCTGCGCCGACATCGACCCAAAGCTCATGAATCGCGGGTGCTTTTTCCGTGCCGGCCGAGTCGCGGCGCAAGTGGATGGCGGTGTTGCCGATGATGCCCATGACTTCTCCCTTATCGCCGAGAAAGCGCAAGCGTCTGCCGCGTGCGGTGGCGACATCGCTGCCACCGACGCGATCGAGCCGAATGAATCCTTGGGCGTCGATGTGTTTAATGATAAAACCAATTTCATCGGCGTGGGCTGCGAGCATCACCGTGCGATCGGTTTTGCCGCGACGTATGGCCCAGGTGGAGCCGTAGCTATCACACTGTACGTCATCGGCATACTTTCCGGCATACTTTGCCCAGAGCCGCTGACCAGGCATTTCAAAGCCCGTGGGGCTGGGAGTGTGTAGTAGCTCTAACAGGAAGCTTTTTTCATCGGCCTTCATGGTTTTCATCGAATGGATACAAAGGAGATACAGTAGGTTGGAGAAAATGCACGCAGAAACTCGGATTACGATGCCTCTGCGAGCCAAGTGTGGATGCGGGCGATGTGTTGTTCGAGTTCTGTGGTGGAGTAGGGAATTTTTTCGGGATGAGCCCAAACGACACCGGGCCATGCGGGGTCTTGGGAGTGACGGCCGACGATGTGAATGTGCAACTGTGGCACCTGATTGCCGATGGCGGCGACATTGACTTTTTCCACGCCGGGCCAAGTGCTCATCCAGTGGGAAAAACGCTGGATGGCTTGGCATGCGGCAGCATAGACCTCTGCGGGAAGGTCGTGCAGTTCGCGGGCATCAGGCCACTCGGGGACGAGCAAGATCCACGGGAAAGGCCCGTGATTTTTGAGCAAGACGCGGCAGTGGTTCACGCGGCCGAGGTCGGTCGAGCCGCGTGCGAGTCGATCGTGAAGAGCAAAAGGATGCATGGCTGCAAGAGTAAGGGAGAGGAGGCGCGAAAGCAATCCTGTGGAATCGTGGATTGCAGGACGCGGAAGATGGGTTATGCTGCGGGAGTGTCATTGTGGGATCCATCATTTGGGAAAGAATTTCTGCCGATCACGCAAAGCTATCTTGTTGGGGTATCGGGCGGTCTCGATTCTGTGGCGCTGTTGCGTGGTATGTGGGAAATGGGACATCGGGATTTGATTGTTTGTCATGTCGATCACCAACTGCGCGGTGAGGATTCCGCGGCAGATGCGGTTTGGGTGGAGAAACTCTGTCAGACCTGGGGCATTCGATGTTGTATCGGACGATTCGATGTCGCGCGCGCAGCGGAGCAGCGGCGGGCATCGATTGAGACAACGGCGCGTGAGATTCGCTATGAATTTTTTGCTCAAATGGCGAGGGAGCATCAGTGTTCGCGCTTGGTGCTGGCGCATCATGGCGATGATCAAGCGGAGACGGTTTTATGGCGGATGATGCGAGGAGCGCACGGCAGCAAAGGCATGCGCCGCGTGCAGTCGATG
>JBDLWB010000151.1:0-3302 GCA_039804425.1 Verrucomicrobiota bacterium | reverse complement strand
TCATGGCACAAGGAAAAACCGCAGAAGCGCAATCCGCATTCGAAGCAGTTCTCGCACGGAGTGACGCACGTTATCTCGCGGCCCCCGCCACTTTGGCTCTCGGAGATCTCGCAAAAAGCCAGGATAAGCGGAAAGAAGCGGAAGAGCATTATCGCTCGGTGTCACGCGATTTCCCCGATAGTCCGTTTGTGAATGCCGCATCAGAACGCCTGAAATTTTTGTCCTACCAATCGCCGACAGAAATCGCTCCCCCGCCCGCTGTGGATGAGCCGCCTGCCAGCTTGGCAAAGCCCGACGCAGCTGAGGCAAATTCCGATACGGGAAATCCACTAATCGATGGACTTAAATCAAAAAAGAATCTCAAAAAGCCCTAGCTTCCACGCACCTATCTAACCACCAACGCCTGATATTATGTTTGAAAAGAAAATTACTAGCAATCCTAGCCCCGCACCGTCCGCTCCGCAACCTGCGTCAGCTCCCGTTACACCAGCACCCGTAGCAGCGACTTTACCCACCGCTCAGATTCCTCAGCCGCAATCTCATCAGCCAGCGCCTGCTGCACCAACTCAGGCCCCTGTCACTCTCCCGCAAAAATCCACTCCATCCAACAACAGCGCTATGTCATCCCATTCCCGTAATGTTCTTTCGACGGATGTCGAAGTCAAAGGTTCTTTGAAATTCACCAACGATCTAATTGTTGAGTGCGTTGTCGAAGGTGAAATTATCTCACAAGGCAATTTGATCATCGGCGAAAACGCTCGCATCAGTGCAGAAATTCAGAGCGGCACTGTCGTCGTTCATGGGAAAGTCAATGGCAATATTACGGCCATTGATCGTGTCGATGTGAAATCGGGTGCCGAAATCATCGGTGACATCAAAGCAAGTGTACTGACCATGGAGCCAGGCGCCGTATTTGTTGGCCGCTCGACTGTCGGATCAAGCCCTGCACAGAAAGCCCCAGCCCCCGCTACGAAATCGGTGTAAACCACTGGGAGCTTGCTCTTATCTTTATCTCGATCCCACACTCCTCCGGATGTGTGGGATTTTTTTATCGAGTCTACTAAATGCTAGCAGACCATCCTAACTGTCATCGTGATCTTGATTCAATCACGGCATAAGCACTGTGATTGTGAATCGATTCAAAATTTTCCGCTTCCACACGATACCAGAGAATTTGTTCGTGAGAATTACTTTGTGAGGCAACGTTGCGCACGAGATCCTCGACAAAAACGGGATTGTCGTAGGCTTTCTCCGTGACATATTTTTCATCGGGTCTTTTGAGCAAGCTATACAACTCACAACTCGCAGAACGCTCGACCAAAGCAATCAAGTCCTCAATCCATAGCGGCGTTTTGGAACGCACGGAATAGGTAACTTGGCCACGCTGATTGTGCGCACCTCGCTCGCTGATGGCCTTTGAACATGGACATAACGTTGCAACTGGCACCATGACTGTCGTCAGAAAATCCACATGGCCATCGAGAGAACATTCGATTTCAAATGTCACTTCGTAGTCGAGCAAACTCGCGCCGCCACTGATCGGCGCTTTCTTCTCAATGAAAAAAGGGAACTGAAAAGTCACATGGGCTCGTTCGGCATGAAGTTTTTGCAACAACTCTTGCGGGATCGCTTGAAGAGTGTGGATGTCCAGAGTGCGGCCGTGAGAATGCAAAACCTCGACGAAGCGACTCATGTGAGTTCCTTTCAAATGCTGGGGCAAGTCCACAGCCAAAGAGACCAACGCCACGGTTTTTTGAGAAGCTCCTGATTTCTCAGTCATTTCCACAGGAAAACGAAGATTTTTGATGCCGACACGATCAATCGCAATCTGGCGGTGATCGGGCTCGTTTTGTGTGTCAGTCAGTTGTTGCATGAGTGAGAAAAACAGCGAAAGAGAAAAAGCGAAAGAATCAACAAAAAGGGCCTGCCCGATGAAGAACGGACAAGCCCTGAAAGCGAAGAATTGTCCAATTATGGGACAAGATTCAGCGCACGAGCACGCTTAATTTCGCGTGTGATCTTGCGGTGAAGCTTAGCAGGAACTCCTGTCACACGACGTGGGAGAATCTTGCCCGTGGTCGAAGTGAACTTCGACAACAAATCTGCATTGGTGTGTTCGATTTTGTCAGCAGGAATGTCCTGGCGACGGCGGGTCATGCGGCGGTTTGCCTTACGGAAAGCAATGCGGCGCTCGACGGTCTTTGGTTCGGTTTCTTGCATATGCGGTAAGATTAGCGGAGTTCGCGATGAAGAGTTCTGCGCTTAAGGAAGGGATTAAATTTCACCTTTTCCAAACGACCCGGAGTGCGGAGACTCTTTTTGTTACGGGTCGTGACGTAGCGAGAAGTGGGTTTACCTTCTGCTTTGGCTTCGGTGCATTCGAGAATGATGATATCGCGTGGCATGGCTAAGAGTGATGGGAGCGCGAAACTACATTAATCTTCGTCTTCGTCAAGCGAAATCGTATCAGAATCTTCATCCTCGTCAAAAATTCCTCCGCCACTGAATCCAATGCTGCCACTGGGGCGGAATTTTTTGGTGCCAAATTCCTTCTCCCATTGCGCTTGGCAATCCACCGTCAAACGAGCAAAGGGAATGGCCTCGAGGCGAGGAATCGGGATCGGTTTACCAGACATTTCGCATAAACCATAGGTGCCTTTTTTGATGCGCAACAATGCTTCTTCAATTTCATAGAGAGCATCTTGATCTTTGGCGAGCACGCTCAAAGCAAAGTCGCGGTCGTAGGCATCGCTGCCGGCATCCCCTTGATGCATGCCACTTCCTGATGCTTCACTGCCTTCCGGAGAGCTGCGAATGGCTTCTCGAGCTGATCCCGTCATGGCGTCGACAATTTCGTCGCGCAAATCCAAAAGCCTTTGTTTTTGCTTTTGCGTGAAAGCTAAAAATTTCGGGTCGGTGATGGGTTTTACGATGATGGTCTCTGGTTGAGCCACATTTTTGGCCTGGGGCGGTGTAAATTTCTTTTTTGCGGTCGTCGCGACGGCTTGGCTCTTGACCTGTGCAGGAGACTGCTGAACAACTTGCGGTTTTTTGGAAGCAACCGCGCTCGCCGGCTGCTTCTTCACTGCGGAAGAGATGGCCGATGCCTTTTTCTTAGCGCTCTTCGAAACCTCAGCGCTGACCTTCTTGGAGGCTACTCCACGAGATGCCGCTGCCGAGCTGGTTGGTTTCTTCACAACTGGAGCTTTCACCGCTTTTTTGACCGGCAAACTCGCCTTCTTCGGCACAGCGACTTTCTTTGTCGCAACTTTCACGACTTTTTTTGCTGCAGAGACCACCTT
>JBDLWB010000150.1:0-6065 GCA_039804425.1 Verrucomicrobiota bacterium | reverse complement strand
GAAAATGATTCGACATGAGGCAATACGACAAAATCCGGCATCCGGTAAAATTCTCATACATCCGCAGGTAAATGCGAAACTGTTCCCGCTCCGCATCGCCAAAGACAAATCGCCGATCCACCACACGCGACACGCAGTGGTAAACCGCAGGTTTCACCAACGAATCCTTCCAAGGAGCCAACCATCGAGAACGTCTCACACCCCCAATCTACCTCAATCAAACCCAATGGCAAGGGAATTTTCAATAGTTTGTCTGTCACCATATTATCGTGTCACCATATTATCGGGCTAGAATTTCGTATCTCCTCTTCTGTCGGTGTCCAAAAGTCATGATTCATACTACAATGACGACGATTGGGGGCTTTTCTTGTGCTTTCATCGTATGCAGTCAACAGAACCCCTCGATTCATCAACGGGAATTTTCGAATAGGATGCGCGATCGGTGTTTGACTCCGACCCGCGATGACAAAAATGCGAACGATCATCTGTTGATCTCTTCCACAGGTCTGGCATCCCTTCAGGATAGGAGATTCCGGGGCGTGTTTTCCGGTGGCCGGGAACGTCCGTGCGTTCGATAACGCAGGATCACGTTTCGATAAAAATTACCCTTCGCTCTCAGACTCTCAACGGTCTTATGGCTGGCCTGCGCGGAAACGGTATTCGCGTCGCACAGGGGCTTTTGATGCGGTCGGGGAATCGAGCTTGAGATTGTAGGTGATTCGCCAGGTTTTTGTTCGATGATCGGTATCGCATTGCCAGAAATCCCGACCTATCACGCTTTGATCAATCGTGTGCCAGCCCTTTGCCGTTTTTTCCTCCAAGATCGGCGCGCGTGTATCGGTTAGGCCTGCGATGGTGACGGGCATGACACCCGATGAGGATTCTAGCACCCAACCTGCCCGATTGCCCGTCGCGGCGATCACAATGGGGGATGTTTCGAGCAAACGACCCAGCGTCGCCCGAGGCTTCAAATGCAAGGCGCGAGCTTCACGCGCGATCATGTAATGGCCCGCTGGATGCTCTTGCAGCGCCTGACGAAACGCCGTATTTTTTCCTGCATAGTGCTCAGCTTGTTGCGGCACATAAACTCGCACGAGATCGAGCTCCACAAAATCTCCCGCTTGCAAGCGTGTCACGTGAGGTGGCGGGATGATTTCGAGTATCGAAACATCCGCCGCGGTGCGAAATTCCCGCAACCACGGAAATGGCACGGGCTTGCCGCCGAGACGTGCCTGCCATTTTTTGACAATCACTCCATGATTCGCAGGATGGTAGCCTTGCTCCGCCGCACCGCCACTGATCGCGAACCACGGCGACTCACCACGCAATTCCATGGCATCACCCACCGGTTTTCCAGCATGGCCCGATGCCAACCACTGGCGCACGGGCGCGGCTTGATCGAGATGGCCCCATGCCAATTGCGAGCCTTGATTGTAGTGATAGCTATCCCCCGCTTGTTGATAGATCGACAGCCGAGAAAACGCAACATCCTGCTTGACCTGCAAGCGGATCCGATGCCAACCACGCGTGCAGTCATCGGCGCGCGAAATGCCCGCGGAATAGGAAAAATCCATCGCCTCCCCCGCCGCCGATCCACGAAAAACGGCATCGGCAACATTTGGCCCATGGCTGAGATATTGCACGCGCATGTTGCGATTCGGCACCACTTTCCCATGTGCATCAACAAATCGCATCACCGATCCCCCGCCGACGTTGATGTTCCAGCTGCGCTCGCCTTTTTGATTGATCATGCCAAAAGGGCGCGAATCAGTGAAGGCGTTGTCGGTCAGAACATGATCCATGTCGTAGCAAAGAGCTTCCCCCCGATTTCCCAAAGCGGCTTGATCCCATTGTTGATTGCCGCCATAGCCGATGGTACTGAGCTGCGCATGGCTCGCGGCGGCCATGCCACCCCAATTTTCACCGACCATCAAAAATTCAAGCTCTTGATCGCAATGGGCGGGCAATCGGAGTAACGAAATGCCGTGAAACCACTCGCCACTGAAGCGCGCGGGGTGATCATCGGGTTCGCGTTGCCCATGCCAGTTTTTGGAAAGCTGAATGAAATGCCCTGTTGGGTTGCCCGCTGCATCTCGCCACATCGCCGTTAGACCCGGCACGTAAAAGGGCACGCCATCGAACATCAAGCGCACCATCGTCTCGCGTGCGCTTGGATTGCGAAATTTCACACGCATGCGCATGCATCCGTCATCGCCCTCACTGCCGCGCGGCACGGCGATGACATGCCAATCTTGAGCCGCTTCATAGCGCACCTCGGGCTTTTCGCCAGCTGGCTGGATCATGGAGGCTTGGATTTCCACGGTTTTGCTCGATGCCATTTGCGCCAACAACACCTCGGCTTGCGCTCGTGAAATGGCCGGATAGATCACCAAGCCCAGCGATGGGTGGGTGCGTGCTGGCAGATCAGCGGTTGCGCTTTTGAGCTGAAGCTCGCCCTGTTTTTCCTCGAACTCGAATTTCGCGCCGTCTTGCAAGGAATGGCAAAGATGCACTTCTCCGCGCTGCGATTGCAAGAGGGCGATTCCACCCACTTCACTCATCCGCCATCCTGCGCCGAGTTGGATGGTCATCGACAGCTGAGCACGCGATACCTGCTGGGTCGGACAAAATCTCCACTGCAAAGTCAAGCGATCGGGCCATGCCGAGAGCTCCAAGCCCGTGCGTTCGGAATCACAGGCAAGACCGGGCACTTGAAACGTTTGCCAGCGACGCTGGAAATAGCGACCACTTTCGACGATGGCCGATGTCCGTGAGTCATCACTCGCCGCCCGCGCCAGATGCGATGTTTCATGGGTCTGCACCGCACAGCTCATTTCCACCGCGCGGAGGTCCGGCAAGCGCGTCTCATGAGCAGTCGTCTCCGGCTGAAAAGGCAACGCTTGCAGCGCCGTGATGCCGGGCTTGCGATGATCGTATCGCACTGCGTAGCGCGAGGTTCGCAGCAGATATTCAGAGCCCCTCACCCCATCGAGCCATTGAAGGAAGCCGTAGTCGGCAACACCACACACGGAACTTGCGGACAATGATTCCAAGCAGACGAACAACAAGAAAACGCAACGAAGAAATTTCACGACAAAAACGAACGGAATCGCGATGCCATTTCTATCAAAAGATGTTCGACATCGCGGCATCGAGCTGGGGCGTCGGTGAATTTTTCTGACACGCATGACTTCCTTCTTGATTCCTGTCGCTCTTGGAGAAAAACTCACGTCCCGCATGTCCGACACTTCCCTTTCCGCCTCGCACGATTCCGCCAAGCACATCGCTCAAATCGCCCAAGAAACGGGCATTTCCGTTCACAGTGTCGCCGCCACCAGCAAACTCATCGCCGAGGGCGCGACGGTTCCTTTCATCGCCCGCTACCGCAAAGAAGCCACGGGTGAGCTCGATGAAGTGCAAATCACCACCATCCGCGATTCGATGCTGCGCTTGATCGATCTCGATGCCCGCCGCACGGCGATTCTCAAGTCGCTCGAAGAACGACAATTGCTGACGCCGGAATTGAAGAAAAAAATCATGGCCTGCGCCACCATGACCAGCCTCGAAGATGCCTTCGCGCCCTTCCGACCCAAGCGTCAAACGCGCGCGACCAAGGCCAAGGAGCGGGGCTTGGAGCCCTTGGCCACATTTTTGCTCGAAAATCAGAGCAGTTCCGACATCGAAACCGAGGCCGCGAAGTATGTCGATGCCGAGAAAGAAGTCCCGACGGCAGCCGAGGCTCTCGCTGGTGCGCGCGACATCATCGCGGAAATGGTAGCCGACGACGCAAATCTCCGTGCGTCTGTGCGCGAGCTCTATGAAGCAGAGGCGATTGTTTCCTCGAAAATCATGTACGGCAAAGAAGAAGAGGCCGATGCCGCTAAATTCCGCGATTACTTCGACTGGACCGAGCCCCTGCGCTCCATCCCCTCGCACCGCCTGCTCGCCATCCGCCGTGGCGAAAAGGATGGCTTTTTGCTGATGCGCATCGATCTGCCACTCGAGCGCGTGACGGGAGCTGCCGTGCCGCTTTTTGTGCAAAGCCAAGCCGCAGCCGGTCAGCAAGTGCGCGAGGCGGTCGAAGATGGTTGCAAGCGACTGCTCATGCCCTCGATGGAAACGGAAATGCGCTTGAACTCCAAAAAAGTCGCCGATGCCACGGCGATTCAGGTCTTTGCCGATAACTTCCGCGAACTACTTCTCGCCTCACCACTGGGGCAAAAGCGCATTCTCGCCATCGACCCCGGTTTCCGCACGGGCTGCAAAACGGTGGTGCTCGATGCCACCGGCACGCTGCTGCATCACACGGTCTTGCACATCACGGCTGGCTCGAATGCGCAGCAGTACGAGGCTGCCAAGGAAATGCTCACGCTGGTCAGCAAGTTCAAAATCCAAGCCATCGCCATCGGCAATGGCACGGCCTCGCGAGAGACGGAAAGTTTTTGCCGCAAGCTCAATCTTCCCTCTTCGATCCCAGTGGTGGTCGTCAATGAAGCGGGCGCATCCGTGTATTCGGCATCGGACGTGGCACGCGAGGAGTTTCCTGATCTCGATCTCACCGTGCGCGGCGCGATTAGCATTGGCCGACGCCTGATGGACCCGCTCGCGGAGTTGGTGAAAATCGATCCCAAAGCCATCGGGGTGGGACAATACCAGCACGATGTCGATCAACGCGCGCTGAAAGCATCGCTCGATGACACGGTCATCAGCGCCGTGAATGCCGTCGGCGTGGAGCTGAACACCGCCTCGAAAGAGCTGCTGCAATATGTCTCTGGACTCAATCGCGCGCTGGCCGAAAACATCGTCGCCTACCGCAATGCGAATGGCGCATTCCCCTCGCGCGAAGCATTGAAGCAAGTGCCACGTCTTGGCGACAAGGCCTTCGAACAAGCCGCAGGATTCTTGCGCGTGGCCGATAGCCCGCATCCGCTCGATGCCTCGGCCGTTCACCCAGAACGCTATCCTCTGGTCGAAACAATGGCCGCGGACCTCGGTTGTTCGTTGCAGGATTTGCTGCAAAAGCCCGAACTTCGTCAGCAGATCAAACTCGAAAAATACGTCACTGCCGATGTCGGACTGCCGACTCTGAAAGACATCGTCGCCGAGCTCGCGAAGCCTGGACGCGACCCTCGCAAGCAGTTCGAACTCTTTTCCTTTGCCGAAGGCGTGGAAAAACCCGCAGACTTAAAGGTCGGCATGAAACTTCCCGGCATCGTCACCAACGTCACGGCTTTTGGTGCCTTTGTCGATGTCGGCGTCCACCAAGACGGACTGGTCCACGTCAGCCAGCTCAGCGACCAATTTGTCCGCGACCCGAATGAAGTGGTGAAGGTCGGCCAGAAAGTGCAAGTCACCGTCACAGAAGTCGATCTCGACCGCAAACGCATCGCGCTGAGCATGAAGAGCAAGCCCGATACCGAACGTCGCGCCCCTGGTGGCGGTGGAAATGACCGCTCGGGTCAACACGCACCGCGACGCGACAACCGCTCATCAGCCCCAGCAGGCAATGACTGGTTTACCCAAGCCATGCAGCAAAGCAAAAAGCGTTGATGGACAACTTAGGTGATTTCATGCCCTAAGTCATGGATTTATCTGACAAAAATCCTTGATTCTCCCAAAAAAACCGTTCGACATTGCTGATGAATGTGCTAAATAAGTAACGTTTCTTTGCACCTCGAACCCATACGGGTGCCATGACGAACCCATTTCCAAACCCCTTCTCAGATGAAACCCCAATCCTTAACCTATGCGGAGACCTCAGTTGATCGACGTCTCCTTTCCTTATGCAACGCGGCTCTTGCCCTAACACTATCGCAACCTGCCTTGGCGGTGGACTATGGTTACGGCGATGAGTTTTTTCAGACCTACAGCATTACCGCCACCCAGCACGCACGCGCCATTGGTGGATCGTTAGGCACATTCAATGACAATAGCAACGGCTCGGTATATGATCGCGGCGCTGAGCGTGACGTAACCTATGTGCAGATGAATCTCAATCGCCTCGTTGGCAAGACCATCGATGGTGGCGCGACTTTGAGTTTTCCTGCTTGGTCACAGTTTGGTGG
>JBDLWB010000149.1:0-8303 GCA_039804425.1 Verrucomicrobiota bacterium | reverse complement strand
CAGCTCGCAATGATTGATCCAATGCTCCAATTTCCCTCGCAGTAAGGAAGTTTTTTTGCGGAAGAAGTTGAAGGGTTTCAAACACAAAATGGCAATGCACAATCCCGCGGCTGTCGCAATCAAGGCTTCGGCAATACCACCGGAGACTTTCGTCACCGCCAATTGATCGTTACCCACAAAGTTGAAGGATTCCATGATGCCCACCACAGTCCCCAGCAATCCCATCAACGGTCCTAGCGTAATCACGGTGCTGAGAACCCATAAACGAGCTTCGGATTTTTCTAACAAATTGCTCGCATGCAGTTGCATCGCCGCCAACGGCGAGGTCGCAGAATGCGCGAAACCATCTTGCAAGTTTTGAAGATACGGATCTTGCTGACCAGCAACAATGCCCCAAGCCTTGGGAAAATCACCATGCCCCAGAGCCTCACGCGCTTGTTCTTGCGCATCTTCTTGGAGGCATCGATGAAAACGAACCCACCAAATCACGCGGTCAGCAATCACGGCTACCGCCATGAAAAGCAACAGTAAGATCGGCCACATGATCGGACCACCTTTGATGAAATACTCGACTACTACGTTTGCTTGAATCATAATCATGCTTTGAGTTGAAAAACAATCGGAATGCGGAATCGACGCGCTTCGCCTGCCGGAAATTTCCATCGACTCCGAATGGTCGAAAGCGCTGACTGATTGAGCGTATCATAAGGACATGGCGTCTTGACCCATGCGTTGACCACTCGTCCGTCCGCGCCAACAATGAACTCGACCACCACGGTGCCCTGATGATTGTTGCGACGTGCCGAAATGGGATAATACGGTGCAGGTTGCTTACCCGCACCACTACCGAAAGAAAGGGTCGTGGCCGATGATGGCGGACCATCGCCACGCTTGGCATTTTTCGCAACTCCACGATTTCCCGAGGGCATTTGCACTTGTTTGCGAGGTGTCGATGGCGCGACCGCACGCGCCGCGTTGGGCTTGATCACAGCCTCAGCCAACTGAGGGATCTCGGGCAATTCCTCTACTTGCTCGATTTGCGGCATGGGCGGAGGAGGAGTCACCGCATGAGTGATCGGCACAAAATCTCCTGCCACGGCATTTTCCTCAGCAGTTGTGGAACTTTCCGCTCCTGCAGGGGCTTCCGCCGGCGCAATATCGACGGTCGTCGTAACGCTCAATGGCAACGGCTTTTTCACCATCGCCACAGTCCAGTCTTGATCCACCGCAAACCCTATCATCGCACCCACAGCCACCGTCATCCAAACGGTAAGGGTCGCAACGTTCAGTGCATACATGGTTTCCTTCGACATAGTTTGTGCAGGGATATTATTGAGATTGATTCTCATTAGCGCAAGTCAAAAGTATTTTTTGCGACGTTTTTTCTTTTTTCTGATGGCGCTTGGTTCGTTTCATGGAGAAATGCCCCACAAACTAGCGCCAGATCCTTGCGCGAATGCATGACTCGAGCTCAGCTTCGTCTTCTTGACGCGGAATATGTGACTTTTTCATCAACACCACTGCTTTTTCGACGGCAAACTGAGCGACGTCGCGGGTCGTCCATTTCAGTATCGCTACCACCGCGTTGACCAAAAGGGCCATGCCGATGCACAAGCTCGCGGGGCGACCTGCCAATATGCCAAAAGAAGCGACCATGATGCCCAATGGCACCACCAATCGACCCCACAGGTCGACTTTGATCCGCCATTTCACCAACTCTCCCTGCTCTTGCAAGAGCTTGTCATAGCTCGCCATCAAGGAGATTTCCGCAAGCACATCCGCCGTCCGACCCTCTCGCAATCGCCTGCTCAATTTTCCCTCATAGCGGAGTTTTTTGGCGTAATCAGCTCCCGTGATCCGACAATCGATGATGCCACTCTTTGCCAAAACACGATCCCCCAAAAGAGTTCGGCTAAGCCAATACACCACAATCGGCAAGATCGAGATCAGGATGAATAATTTTCCCATACTGCTGGACGAATGCTACGCCCCTAGCCACAAAACGCAAGCGCACTCCGCGCCGCTCGCTGCCCCATGGCAAAACAACCTTGCATCAGATAGCCACCTGTCGGCGCTTCCCAATCGACCATTTCGCCCGCCACAAACACGCCCGGCCACCGTTTGAATGCCAATTCCGCAGAAAGTTCTTCCCACTTCACCCCGCCTGCCGAGGATATGGCTTCGTCTATTGGGCGCGGCCCACGAAGACACACGGGCAATGCTTTCACCAATCCCGCCCACCCAGCAACGCTGTCAATGCCTTGTTCGACCGCTTTCCATGAAAAAATCGCCGACGCTGCTTCACCGAGTCGCCAACGGTCGATGGCATGAGCCAGGGTTGGCCGATCCATGGATGCCATTTTTCGACACAATTGTTCCTTCGACACTTCCGATTTCAAATCGATCCACAACTCCGCTTGACTCATCGCACGCAGAGCCGGCCCCAATTGGTAAATGATGCCACCTTCCAATCCATAGCGCGTCACCATCAACTCTCCTCTCGCCTCTTCTTCGCCCGCTCGCGCCATCGCATTTTTGATCGGCTTGCCCTCGACGGCGAGAACCTCTGAAGGCCAATCCACCTCCCATCCACAATTGGCCGCTTGCCATGGGGCCACCTGCATGCCTCGTTCGCGCATGCGTTCGGCCCATCGACCATCCGATCCTGTGATCGACCACGATGCTCCGCCCATCGCAAAAATCACCGCGTCGGCCACCATGGAGCGAGATCCCGCTGTCGTTTGAAAAAGAAGCTCCCAACCTGATCCCTGCGAGGCTTGCTCGATTCCCACCCACTGATGCCGTAGACAAAAAACCACACCCGATTGGCGCAATCTCGCCACCCACCGCCGCAATAACGGAGCCGCTTTCATCTCGCGCGGATACACCCTGCCTGTGCGCTGCTCAAACGTTTCAATCCCCAATCCCGCAGCCCAATCCCGCAGCATCTTGGGACTCCAATCCGACAAGCAATCGGCCCACCAACCCGCCTCGATTCCCTCACTTCGATAGCGTTGCACAAAGGACACCATGTCTTCACCATGCGTCAGATTCAGCCCACCGCGACCCGCCACCAGCAGCTTGCGCCCCACCGATGCTTTCGCCTCACACAAGGTCACCTTGGCCCCACCCATCGCCGCCACTTCAGCCGCAATCAGACCGGCAGGTCCGCCACCCACCACCACAATCTGCGGCTTTCCTTGTCCTCTCATCGGAAAAAATTCTAGAAAGTCTCTTGATGCGTGTCAATCCACCACAGCGGATCACCCACGGCGAAAAAAAGATCATCACCCTGGCAAAACTCAGTCTTGCCATTATCGCTCATTCATGACATCTATCGTCGTGTAAATCAACTTGCTCCTTCTTATGAACGAATCATCCAACACTTCCGGATTTTCTCCCGCACCCTCCGTGGCACAAGCCGCTCATGACCTTCGTGCTGCTGCCGAAGGAAAAATTAAGGATTTTGCAGATCAAGCTGCAGTCGTCAAAGAACGCGCCATGGAAAGCGCCGCCCACCTTCGCGACATGACCGCAGAAAAAGCAGCCCACCTCCGCGATGTCGCTCAAGAGCAGTGGGACGATACCCGTGAGCGCGCGCGCGAATGGCATACTCAAGCCGAAGAATACGTCCGGGAACACCCTACCAAGTGCGTTCTTGGTGCTCTCGGCGTCGGCTTTCTCATCGGTCTCATCGCTCGCCGCTAACTCTGCTTCCGCATGCGCGAGCTTCCTCCATCTCATCCCACCGCGGATGCTGCCAGCGATTGGCAATCAGCCATCGCTGAACTCATCGCCGCACGCGTGGAACTCATCCGCTATGAGTCCCACGACGTCGCCCGCACGGTCGCGGAAAAATCGCGCATCACTCTGCTGCTCGTCCTTTGCGCGGCCTTTGCCTGGCAACTACTGCTCGTTGCCATCATCGGCCTCGTTAGCCACTTCAGCACGTTTCCGTGGTGGAGCACGACGCTGGCTCTCGCCCTCCTCCACGTGGCTCTCGCATGGCTGGGACTTGCCCGACTCCGCCGCCCCTCACCTCCCGCTTTTCCTCTCACCAAGGAAGAATTTTCCCGCGACCGACTATGGATGCAAAGCTTCAAGACCCCAAAATCCAAGCCCTGATTGCACGCAATCAGCAAGCCCGACGCGCTCTCGGCACTCACCTGATACGGCTTCAGCGCGCCATCGATCTTCCTCTGCGAGTCAGTGATAGCTTGCGCACACATCGCAGCTGGTGGATCGCGGGATCAGCTGCCGTCGGCGTCATGGCCAGCTCGCTGTTCCGCCGCTCTCCTGCGAAAACCCATACCTCGTCCATGACTCCGACGAAAAAACAGGGGATTTTCGCTTTGGCTCTGACAACCGCATTCAGCCTTGCTAAGCCGGCAATCAAATCCTGGCTCATCCATGAACTGCAAAAACGCTTTTTACCCACTCAGCCAGATCACAAAAAAACCTTCTGGCGTCGCTAACCGTTTGCTTTCGCTGGCTCCTACGACTCTTTTCTTAGAAAATTCTCATGTCACATACCGTTCTCGATCACGTTGATCAATATCTCCGCCTCGGCCAAGAATACGGAGCGTCGGATATCCACCTCGCCACGGGGTTTCCCCCAGCCTGGCGCCGTGTCGGCCAATTGCTGCCCATCTGGGACGATCACCCGCCTCTCACCGCCGAGGATACTCTCAAGCTCACTCGCTCGTTTCTCGGTGAACCCGAGTGGCAACGGCTCGAAGAAAAGGGCGATGTCGATTTTGCCTACGATAACGGCGAGGGCCGCTTCCGCGCCTCAGTCGTTCGCCAACGACTCGGCCTCGACATGGTTTTCCGCATCATCAATACCACCATCCGCTCGATTGAGGAGATCGGCCTGCCCGCCGAGCACATTCTCCCTCTCACGCGCTACCACAATGGCCTGGTCCTCGTCACGGGCGCCGTCGGATCCGGAAAATCCACCACACTCGCCGCACTGCTGGATTTCATCAATCGCGATCGCGAAGATCACATTCTCACACTCGAAGACCCCATCGAATACGTCTACGAATCCCAAAGCTGCCACGTCAGTCAACGCGAGGTCCACCTGCACACCGCCTCGTTCTCCAAAGCCTTGCGCGCCGCTCTCCGCGAGGACCCTGACATCATCATGGTCGGAGAAATGCGCGACCTCGAAACGATCCAGCTCGCCCTCACCGCGGCAGAAACCGGCCACCTCGTGCTCGGCACGCTCCACACCGGCAATGCCCCTCGTACCCTCGATCGTATCCTCGATGTGTTCCCCAATGAACAGCGGGAACAAATCCGCATCATGGTCGCTGAGTCACTGCGCGGCATCCTCTCTCAACAACTCGTCCCCAAGGCCGATGGCTCGGGCCGCACACTTGCTCTCGAAATTCTCGTCAATACCCCCGCTGTCGCCAATTGCATCCGCGAGGGCAAAACGTTCATGCTCCCCGGCATCATGCAAACCGGAAAAAATGTCGGCATGATCACCATGGATGAGTCGCTCCGCCGACTCTATGTCCAGGGCATCATCTCTGCTGAGGACTGCCTCTACCGCTCGGTCGATAAGGTGCAAATGCGCGAATACCTCAAATCTTAATTTTTTACCTCTCGCTCTCATGCCACGCATTGATTCTTTTTTCCAATACCTCATCGAAGTCAAAGGCTCCGACCTCCACCTCGCCGAAGGTCAGCCTCCCAAGGTCCGCGTTCACGGTGGCATACGCCCGATCCCGGATCAACCCATCCTCGCCGGTGATGATTTCCGCGATTTGCTCGGCGAAATCTGCGACCCGAAGGCTTTCAAAATCTTCCTCGAAACGGGCGACCTCGACTTCGCTTACACCATGGATGAAGCCTCGCGCTTCCGCTGCAATTATCTCAAACAAAAAAATGGCCTCGGTGCCGTTTTCCGTCTCATCCCCACGGAAATCATGTCGCTCGAATCTCTCGGCGTGCCATCGGTGGTCAAGGAGTTTGCCCAAATGCGCTCAGGCCTCGTCCTGGTCACGGGCCCCACGGGCTCAGGAAAATCCACCACGCTCGCCGCGCTACTCGACTACATCAATACGAACTTTACCCGACACATCATTACGGTGGAGGAACCCATCGAGTTTGTTCACCGCAATAAACGCTCGCTGATCACACAACGCGAAGTCCCCATTCAAACTCCAACCTTTGCCGACGGTCTGCGCGCCGCTCTCCGTGAGGACACCGATATCGTCCTCGTCGGTGAAATGCGCGACCTCGAGACGATCTCGCTCGCCCTCACCGCTGCCGAGACCGGACTTCTCGTCTTCGGCACTCTCCACACGAATAACGCGCGTAAAACGGTCGACCGGATCATCGACGTGTTCCCCGGCAATCAACAATCGCAAATCCGCACCATGCTCGCCGCCTCGCTGCGAGGGGTGCTCGCCCAGTTGCTCTGCCGCCGCGTCGATAAGCCCGGCCGCGTGGCGGTGCACGAAATCATGTTCGCCACCCCCGCCGTCTCAGCCATCATCCGCGAGGGCGCCACACAAAAACTCAATGACGTCATTACCGGAGGAAAAGGCGAAGGCATGCAGTTCATGGATGACTCCATTTGGCAGAAACTCTGCGATGGCATCATTTCCCCGCAAGAGGCTTACATGAAGTCGATCGATAAAAATCGCTTCAAAAAATACCTGCCCGCCGAACACGCCAACCTTGGCAATGCCTCGGGCGAATCGCAATGAGACAGCCATCCTAAGCTCACGTCTGCGCGTTTTCACCTGCCCCACCTGCCATGATCTTCGTCAATCAAGAACCCATCGATCCCGCACTGATCGAAGATGCCTTCCAACGCATCAAAACACATGCCGAATTGCTCACCGAGGTCTCTTGCTGCGAACGCGATGACGAATTTCTCGCACAGGCCGAGGAGGAAGTCATCGATGGCATTTTGCTCGCTCAAGAAGCCGAGCGACGCTTCCCCAAGCTCGACCCCGAACGTGTCAAAGCCGCCATGGAAAAAGCCCTGCGTCACTGGCGAGAAAATGGCGCATCATGGGAGCTGATCGAAAGCCACCACGCCGCGATTCATCAAGAAACCACCGCATCTCTACGCATGGAGTGCTTCACAGAAGAAATTTTTTGCGACATCACAGAACCCAATGACGAGGAGATTTCTTGCTACTACCAAGATCACTCATCTGAATTTTTCGTCGCACCTGCCGTTCACGCCTTACATCTCTTGCGCTTCCCTGATCACGCCCAGCCATGGCAAGAATACGCCTTTCTACTCGATCTGCGAAATCAAGTGATCAATGGTGCCGACTTCGCCACACTCGCCCGCGAGCACACCCAAAAAAGCACCAAGGAAATTGATCTCGATTGGGTGCCCATGGAGCGCATCCTGCACCCCTTTGAAGCGATTCTTTTTTCTCTGCAAGAAAAGGAAGTCAGCCCCATCATCAGCCACGAGAACGCCCTGCATCTCGTCTATCCACTCGCCATCAAACCTGCCGAACTCCCACCGCTCGAGGAGAAGCGCGAGGAAATCCGCCATCGCCTCATCAGCGAAAGGAAACAAGCCATTCTCAAAAACCTCGCCCAACAGCTGCGCGCTCAAGCCACCATCGAACGCCAAGGCCCATCCCTCGCAGGACCGACAGAGGATGCCTGATACGGCCTTGCTTTTTCCCCCATTCAGCATTCCCCATGCCTTCATGGTTGACGCTGCGCTCTTGCTATGAAATGGTCACGGCGATGATTGCACGCATTCGTGGCAAGGTATGGGAAGCTTATCCCAATCGACTGATCTTGGATGTCCAGGGCATCGGCTATGAAGTGCTTGTGCCCGTCAGCACCTTTGACAAACTCCACCCCACCGAGGGCGCTACGATCGAGCTGCGCACCTACCTCCAAGTCCGCGAAACCGCGCACACTCTCTACGGCTTTGCGACCGAGGAGGAACGCGATGTTTTCCTGCTACTCATCGATCGCGTCAGTGGCATCGGTCCCAGCACTGCCATGTCGGTGCTCAGCGGCATGCCAGTTACGCGCTTTAAGGAAGCGGTGGTCAAGGGCGATGTGGCTGATCTCTCGCGCATCAAGGGGCTCGGAAAAAAAACCGCCGAACGCATTGTTCTGGAACTCAAGGACAAAGTCGGCGTCACCGAGACCTGGGAACAAGCCGCTGGCGGCAGCCTCAGTCGCAATGCGGCAGATGCCGAATTGGCCCTCATCGCCCTCGGCTACAAGCAGGTGGATGCCCGTAAGGCGGTGAAAAAAGTGCTGGAAGAAAAAGCCGACTCCACCGTGGAAGAACTCATCCG
>JBDLWB010000148.1:0-12112 GCA_039804425.1 Verrucomicrobiota bacterium | reverse complement strand
CCAAGAGCCGCATTCCCGCCCCCAGCGGTCGACACCCGACTCGGCATTTGCTGGTTCATGTAAATGCCGTGCACATTCGTTCGCGGCACGGCTAGGTCAAACAATGTCGGATTACTGATGGGGCGTATCGCAGAGGCAAAGGCATCCCTTGCTTCACAACTATCATTCATCATCACAGGGGACTCGCTGCCAGCAAAAACACTCGTGGTCAGAGCGGCACTCAACATGAGAAAGTTTCGATTTGATTTCATGGTCGTATGTTCATGGCACCTCGACCTTTTGTCGAAGCTGAATGCCATGATGCTCTTGCGACCACTTTCCTGCTACCATCATCCTGATTTTTACTGCGCATATTTTGCTGCAATAAAAATACGACCGAATCTAACGAATGAAGAAACTCAGATTTTCGAGCTCGGAAGCGAGATCGACACGATTGACGACAATATCCTTCGGAACTTCCAATACAGCAGGTGAGAAGTTTAAAATCCCTTGTACCCCAGCACGCACCAACCGATTGGTCACTCCTTGCGCAAACTCGGCAGGCACGCAGAGAATCGCGAGTCGCACGGGATTTTTTTGCAAGAAATCTTCCAACTCGGCATCATGAAAAAGCGGCACCTCCAATCCGCGTTTGCGCGCGGATTCGATGTCGTTGTCGAAAGTCGCAACCACTTCAAACCCCTCTTTTTGAAAGCCTTGATAACGAAGCAATGCAGAGCCAAGATTGCCCGCGCCTACCAGAATGACAGGTTGCAACTTTTCCTGCCTGAGGACTTCGCGCAAGGCATTCATCAGAGTTTCGACCGGATACCCCAAGCCACGAGTGCCCCATTGGCCCAGATAGGCGATATCTTTTCGCAATTGCGAGGAGTTCACTCCCGCTGCTTTAGCAAGCGTGCCAGAACTCACCGTCTCAAGGCCATTCTCCGCCAGCCGCTGCAAGCAACGGAAATACGTTGAGAGGCGATAAATGACCTTTTTGGGAATGACGGTTTTTTCAGACATAGCCTGCTGTGGAGAGAAATCATCAAGCTCCCGGAAGCTCAATGAATCCCTCGAGTTTACGAATTCGGGTAGGGTGACGCATTTTGCGCAAGGCCTTGGCTTCAATCTGACGAATCCGCTCACGCGTGACTTGGAATTGGCGACCCACTTCTTCTAGGGTTCGTGAATATCCATCCTTCAAGCCAAATCGCTGCTCCAATACTTCACGCTCACGTTCCGTCAAACTATCAAGCACATCCTTGATTTTGTCTTTGAGCATCGAGAAGCCCGCTTCTTCCATCGGATTGTCCGCAGATTTGTCCTCAATGAAATCACCAAAGGAAGTATCGTCGCTATCGCCCACAGGAGCCTGCAGCGAAATGGGCTGCTGGGCCATTTTCAAGACGGCACGCACGCGCTCGACTGGCAAGTGGATTTCTTCCGCAATTTCTTCTGGCGATGGCTCACGTCCATATTCTTGCACCAACTGCTTCTGCACACGCATCAGTTTGTTGATGGTCTCGATCATGTGCACAGGAATCCGAATCGTGCGCGCTTGGTCCGCAATCGAACGGGTAATCGCCTGACGAATCCACCACGTGGCGTAGGTCGAAAACTTGTAACCACGGCGATACTCAAATTTCTCTACGGCTTTCATCAAGCCCATGTTCCCCTCTTGAATCAAGTCGAGGAAAGATAGTCCACGATTGGTGTATTTTTTCGCAATCGAAATCACCAAGCGCAAGTTGGCTTCGACCATTTCAGTCTTCGCTTTAAGCGCCATCTTCATCCAATGCCGCAATTGCGCATGTGCCTCATCGAATGCCTCAGTCGTCTGCCAGGCATGTTGCTGGATTTCACGCAATACATTCTGCGCCGCTTTATCTTCGGGGTTCGCTTGTACTTTGCGAGAGTATCTCCAAAATTTCTGCTGGTATTCTTGAACCTTTTCACAAAAGTCCTCGATCACTTTCTGCTTGAAGTAAAATTTGGTGTAATGGCGATTCAAGTTCGCTACGTTTTTCGCAAACTCTTCCTGCAACTTTTTCAAACCGCGAGGATTTTTGGAAGAGATTTGACGAAACAAATCGTCTGTGTCCGCATGCAAGGTTTTGAGTTGCTCGCAAAGACGAGGCAATCCCTTCATGTAGCGTTCGCGACTTTCGATTTTTTTATCGAGAATCACCCGATCAAAGCGCTCTTTCCCTTTGATCAGCTTGTCGGCCAGATCGAGGTAATCCAAGTGCATGAAACCAAAAACATGAAGATGACGCGCAACTTCGATTTCAGCATCTTCAATGCGCTTGCTGATCTCGACCTCTTGCTCGCGCGTCAAAAGTGGCACTTGCCCCATCTGCTTGAGATACATGCGAACAGGGTCGTCGAGAATGTCGAGCTTCTGCTCACCCTTGTTGTCATCCTCGTCGAGCTCACTTTCATCGCTGCGGCGGTCTTTGAAACGATCTACTTCTGACGCATCGATGATATCGAACTCCATCGAACGCAATTGCTCCATGATGGCCTCGACATCGTTCGGATCAACAATGTTGTTGGGCAGGATCTCATTGATGTCATCATAGGTCAGATACTCCTGCTCTTTCGCCAATTTGATCAATTCACGGATTTTTTCCTGAATTTCTGGAGTATGAATGCGGGGCTTTTCCTTGCCGCCTTTCTTCGTGGTTTTCTTAGTTTCTGCGGCATCTACAGTGAGTTCTGGTTTGACCTTTTTGGCCAACACCTCATCTTGCAGCTCCTTCACGGAAGTCTTGCTTGTGGGCTTAGCGGTCGACTTGCCGGTCGACTTTTCCACCACTACTGGAGATTTTTTCGGAATAACAACCTTGGCTTTTTCCGGTGCTTTCGATGCCGGCTTGGTTGTTACGACAGCTTTTTTCGCAGTAGGCTTCTGCTTCACTTCGACCTTTTTCTTGGGGTCAGCTTTCTTCGCAGGAACTGACTTTGCCTTGGTGGCCGCATGTTTTTCCTTAGGAGCGGGCTTTGCGCTCGATTTAGAGGTCGTTTTAACGGCTTTGGGCGTTGCTTTCTTAGTGGCCATAGGTTGTAAAAGGTCCGATCAATCAAAAAGGTGACAAAATTGTACAAAATTCACCTATTATGGGGGCTCAACTTTCGTAGAGCGCGCGGAAACTACATGACAATGAGACAATTGTCAAGAAAGAAAGGAAGAAAGAACAAATCGCGCCGGCGATGTGATCACTCATCGCGTCACACCTCGCTCAGAATTTTCCACAAATTGAATCAAATGCGCCACATGCGGATTGCTCGCCGCAGAGGTTGCTTTCAGTGCGCTGATGGCCATCGTCATATGATGGTCTTTCTTCAAAAAAAGCTGTTTGTAGGCAGATTTTAAGGCCCGCAAGTCCTGCTCGGAAAAGCCCCGACGCTGCAAGCCCACTTGATTTAACCCGCGTGTCACCCCGGGATTGCCATCGACAATCATGAAAGGAGGCACGTCCTGCACGATCTTCGAGCAGCCACCCGTAATCGAATGTTGGCCGATACGACAAAACTGATGCACTGCCGACAATCCGGAAATGATCGCGTAATCCTCGACGACCACGTGCCCAGCGAGCGTTCCGTTGTTCGACATGATGACGTGGTCACCCACTTGGCAGTCATGCGCTACATGCGCGTAGCAGAGCAACAAATTGTGATCTCCCAAGCGTGTCGGCTCACCCTCTTTGGTACTGCGATGCACCGTCGTGTTTTCACGAAACACATTGTGACTTCCAATCACCAGCCCAGTAGGCTCACCAAGATACTTCAGATCCTGCGTTTTGCCTCCAATCGCCGCGAAAGGAAAAAACTCATTGTCATGCCCAATGCTGCATGGCCCCTCAATCACAACATGAGAGTGCAAAACGCAACGATCTCCCAGTTCCACGTTCGCGCCAATGATGCAGTAAGGCCCCACCACAACATCAACGCCAAGTTTCGCCGACGGTGCAATGATCGCTGTAGGATGGATGTTCATGAGAATATCTTTAAAAATAATGGAAAAATCCGCTCTACTCGCAGAAAAAATGACCATCAACGCCCATCAGCGAGTCGCGATGCCAACATTTCCGGCAGTCCTGCATCGATAATCTTTTGCTGGGTTTTCATGATGTCGTACTCAACTCGCCGGAACACAATCAATGAACTCGCAGGATCATAAATGGCATAACTGGCACGCCAGTCACCATCCCGCGGCTGCCCCACCGATCCGACGTTGATGAAATACTTCGACTTCGGCTCAATCACCACTGACTCGGCAGGCACTTCATGCACCTTGCTATCCTTGACATACACGCGCGGCACGTGGGTATGACCGTGGAAGCAAACCTGCGTGAATTGATACGCAAAATTGGATGTCGCATCAAAACGATTGGTCACGTAGTTCCAATGACTTGGCTGATCTAAGGTGCTATGAACAATGGTAAAATCCCCTACTTGGCGAACCATCCGAAGCTTGCGCAACCACTCGCGCTGTTCTTCGGTCAATTGCTCGCGGGTCCAGATCAAAGCACTCGCCGCCGTTGGATTCATGGTATCCAACGAGTGATCCCCTGAGGCATCTTCATCGTGATTCCCTTTGACGACAGGACAACCCAGCGCGCGCACAATCTCCAGACACTCGCTCGGATTGGCGTTGTAACCCACCACGTCTCCCAAACAAACAAAGTCCGTGCAACCCTGCTCACGGGCGTCGGTCAAGACGGCCTCCAGGGCTTCTAGGTTCGCGTGGATATCACCAAATAGAGCAAATCGCATGACTTCGTGAGGAAAGTATCGGTTCGCCATATTGCCCCAACTCAGGGCAGGATGTCGAGTCTAACTATGAAAAAGACACAAAAACCACAACGTAAGGCGCCGATCACCTCCGCTCCAACCAACGCAAAGCCTCTTCCACACCTTGTGTCGGCAGCATTTCCGCATTGTTCTGAAAATACGTCCGCAGCATCCGTTGTGCTTGCTTTTCATCGGGAAAACAACGAGCCAACAGTTCTGCCGTGCTCGGTGCCCGAGGTTGACTCCACTCGAGCACATACAGCAGGCAACACAGTGAATCCACACGATTGCCCTCACGCGCAAAAAGTTTTCGCGCTAAATCCAGCGCCTCCTGCTGCCGGTTCTCGGCACGCGCCAGACTATACAACCAAGCTCGCGCCTCGAAATGTCGCGCTTTCCCGGTTTTCCAAGCCTTCTCATAGGCCGTCGCCGATTTCTCGTAATCGGGGTATTTCGTCGGATTGCCGTAAAATCGCCCCAAACTCGACAGCAATGTCCAGTTGTCGGGATTATTCGCAATCCCCCGCTCGAGAAAAGACCGACCCTTGCTCACGTAACTGCGGTGCAAAGCTTCACGACGCGCTGCCGGCAACTCTTCGCGCTCACGATAGTCCACCGCAGCATTGTATGCCATGTGCCATGCGCCGACATCCCAATAGTAGGCTGTGCGTGGCTGCAATGAGACAATCAGGTCAAACTGATCACAAAGCTTCGTCCATTGCCGATCCTCAAATGAGCCGAAGGCTGCCAAATGCAAAAATGTCGCCACCACCGACCGCAATCCCCCCAATGCCACAGCCGCACAGGTTTGACCAATTTTTTCCTTCACCCCCACCGCCAGCGATGGATCGAGCCAACCTTGCGCGACAAAGCTTTCTTTGGTGCGATGTTCCCACGGTTCTTTGACCCATCCCGCGATCAGCAGAATCAGCGTTACCAAAACAACCTGGCGCACGTTCTTCATGCTCGTCAAAATTCTTTATCGGAGAACACAACCCATGAAAGCAAGGTGTAGAGCACCACATAAAAGATACTCAACCCCGCCAAACTGCCTACCGCCGACGCCGCAATGACCTGCCCTTGGATCGCCGCATCGGTGATGTTGAACAATTGGTAATTCGGAAAAATCAAGGCTACCATTTTCATCAGCCATGCACTCGCCGCCGAGCTTCCAGCACTGGCCGTCGCACGATAAAACTCTGCCGCATCCGATTGAAAACTGCCGGCCAAGTAGGACAAAAACGATACCATGATAGTAAATAAGGTACTCGTCGAAAATGTCGATAGCAACAAGGACACGGCGCCGATGATCGCGGCTTGGAGAAAGATGGCGATCACACCATACTGCAGGGACATCGTAACCCCTTGCGAGCCAATCTCTTGCTTCAGCGAAATGATCGCCGCCTCGGACCAACCGCGTGCCACGGCCATTTCCATCTGCTGATCCATCAACGCGCCAGTGCGATAATGCAACACCAACGCCATCATGCCATCCATCAAGAATAACGATACGCCAATCAACAGCAAGACACCGAACAATTTCCCAACAAGATAATCCAGTCGCGGCACCGGCTTGGCCAAGATCGTGTAGAGCGTGCGATCCTCTATGTCCTTCGGCAAAAGCAAGGCTGTCGCAGCAATCGCAAAAACCAAAGCAAAGAGCTTCATCACCCCAAGACACCAACCTTTGAGCAATTGCAATTCCCCCGTGTAAACCGCTTCTGGACCACTGTATTGCGGCAAATCCAAAAACTGCGCCATCAAAGCAATGACGGCAAAAATCATCAGAAAATAAAATACTTTCATCCGTGAAAGTTGCGTGAAGGTATTCATCGCAATGACCATCACACGACGCGGCTTTAGCCAACGATTGCTCCTTTTTTTCGATTCCTCCATCAACTCTTTTCTTTTTGTGTATGCTCCAAAAACAATTTCTCTAAGGTCGTGCGCGGCTTCCCACTACGCACCCACTTGGCGGAGGATTCTGTCTCGATCCATTGACGAATGCGCGCAACTTCGGCTTCATCGGCATTTTCTAGAATCAACTCCGTTTGATGTTCGACGGCGATTAAGTCATCGAGCCGACCCTCTTTGACCATTTTCCCCTGAAAAATGATCCCCACTTGATCACAAACTTCCTGCACTTGCTCAAGCAAATGGGAACACAAAAATACCGTCTTCCCCTGATCGCGCAAACGAAGAATCAAATCGCGAATTTGCCTCGATCCAATCGGATCAACACCTGCTGTCGGCTCGTCCAAAATCAACAAACGCGGGTCTTGCACCATCGCCTGCGCCAAACCGATACGCTGCAACATGCCTTTCGAGTATCCTCCCAGTCGACGGTTCCGCGCCTCTTGCAAATCCACGATCTCAAGCAATTCATCCACACGCTTTTCTAACGCCTTGCCGCGCAAATCACAGAGCTTTCCGTAAAAGCGCAAGGTCTCCGCGCCAGTGAGATGTTTGTAAAAATAAGGATTCTCTGGCAGGAATCCCACGTCGTTTCGCGAATCAACTTTCATCGAGTCTTTGCCAAAAATGGCACAGCGGCCCGAGGTCGGAGCCACCAATCCCAACAACGCTTTCATGGTGGTCGATTTGCCGGAACCATTGGGACCAATCAAGCCATACACTTCACCAGCATGAATCCGCAACGAGACGTCATCGACGGCACGAAAGCGTGGAGCGCCTTTACGAACGACGCGAAAGTCTTTGATCAAATGTTGGATATCAACCGCGAACTCGCTCATTTTTTCTCCTTGGGCTTTTTGCGAATCTTCTCCCAAAAGGTAGGTTCCTTCTGCTCTTGAGGCGCTGGCGTCGTTTGACTCTTAGCGGCTGTCGCTTGTTTGGTTTCGGGAGAAACGCGCGTGGCCGACTCAACAGGCTCGGCGAGCAATGTCTGTGGATCAGGCAGAACCTCGTCGACCGGAGCGATGGGCAACACTTGCGATTCCTCGAGCTCTCGGATATTGCCCGACATCTCATAGCGTTGATCCATATCCTGATTCGCCATCGACATGGTTCTCTCATCACGAATGACTTTGGGTTGAATGAAAATGATCAGTTCATTGCGCGTTTTTTTATCGGAAGTCGTCGAAAACAATTTTCCAAGCCCGGGAATTTGGCTCAAAACAGGCACACCTTTGACTGACTTGGTATTTTCTTCGGTGATCAAGCCACCAAGCACCACGGTCTGATTGTTGGGCACGGTCACTGTTGTCAAAAGTTCACGACTGATGATGTCGGGAACTTCATAGGCATTCGCACCCGTTCCAATAGGTCGATTTTGCCCCACGCCTTGACTAATTAAAGAGATCTGCAAGGTCACCTCGTCTTTCGAGTTCACCAATGGAACAACTTCCAAAGATAGCACCACATCACGGTATTCAATGTTCGTGCTCTGGCCGCCATTAAGACCACCATTGAAACTATTCGACGGCACCGCAATTTGTTGACCGCTGGATATAAATCCCTTCTGATTGTTTGCAGTGAAAATCGTGGGACGAGAGATTATGTTGAAATCACCTGTTTCTTGCAAGGCTTTGAGATAGCCGTTCAAATTATTGCCCATTTTCCCATAAACCCCCAAGCCACCAGTAGAACCTACCGTAAGATCATTGTTTGACAATAAATTGGGAACTGCGCTATCGCCGGTTCCATCAAGTGGTAATAATCCTCCGATTGACCCAGCAACATTGTCATCACCCAATCGCTTAAACCAATCAACGCCATACTCGAGATTGTTGCTCAATGTCAATTGACCAAACACCGTCGAAATCATCACCTGATCAGCTTTGACATCGATTTCATCCAAAAGGTTGTTGATGATTTCCACACCTGCGGGAGGGCCTTGCACCACGATCGAGTTGGTGATGTTATCCGCCACAAGCAAGGTGCGACCGACCAAAACAGAAACGGGCTTGGTATCGACCTGCGGCCCATTCAAGTTCGATCCACCGCCCGTTCCACCAGTACCGCCCATGCCCGACTGATTGCCCCCGAAGGAATTGTTTCCCCCTTGATTGAGTGCTGTAGAACGATTGCTCGCATTGGTCCCAGCACGATTGTTGCCGGTACCGCGACCCAAATTGGTACTGGTCGACGCGCGTCCACCAGAGGAAGTACCTCCACCTTCCGTGCTGCCGCCAAAAGCGCGACTCAATGCATCGCTTGCGACGTCCAAGAAATCGGCAACAGCTAAGAACTTCAGCTTGCGACGAAGGAAATTGCGCTGATCAGAGGGAGCATCAAATTCTTTCACCAATGTCTCAATGAAAACCAAATCCAGCGGACGAGCCATGACAAAAATCCGATTGGTGCGGATATCTGGAACGATCTGAATCGGCGGCGCCTCACCTGCGGAAGAAGTGCCACCCGCGACGGCTGCGCCCGCGGTGCCTTGACCTCCTGGACCAGGCGCAGGAGCTGCGGCCGGCTGCGCGACTCGTTGCACGCCAGCAGTGCTCTGGGTGCTATTCTGCGCCGTAAAAATCTCATTCAATGTGGCCGCCAATTCTTCGACATCACCATACTGCACGCGAATGAATTTGGTTTCGATGTTGGACGACGGCACATCGATTTTTGCTTGGAGCTCGATCAAAGCACGGATCAAGGACGTGTTTTCCGTGATGATCAATGCGGAGGCATTGGGCACGGCGACTATCGAGCCAAAGCTGTTGAACTGCGTCACAACGGTCTGAAAGACCCGCAGCACTTCATCGGGCTTCATGTATTTTAAAGTCATGACATAGCGCACGACTTCATCACCAATCGGCAGTGCCGCGGCACTGGTCACCAAGGGAATTTCTCCTGTTCCCGGCTTCGGCCCTTGCGTAGCAGTGGTCAGCTTATCCCAGCCCTCACCGCCGGGAGCAAAGACAAATCCGTGCATCAAGCACGCCGCTTTGAGCAAATCAGTCGCTTCCCCATAGGTAATCGGCGGCGGCTGCACGAAATAGATTTCAAGGTCTTTGACCTCCGCCGTCATGACGACACGACGCCCTGTAAGTTGGCGATACACATAGCCTAGGCCCTCGGCATTGAGCTTGGGAAAATTGAACGGGAAATCGCAAACGTCACTGGGATTGGGAGCTTTGACCGCACGATTGTCCTGTCCTGGCGGCAATGCAGGCATGCGTCCGTCAGCCGAAATGCCATTGGCTGCTGGCGTTGCCTCGGTGCTGGGTGCCACGCGTACTGCCCCGGGCACAACAGCGCCTGGCGCTGTCACGGGCGGTGGCACAGGAGCAGGTGGAACCGGTAGTGGCTGATTGGGCGTCTGGGCACTGCCCCATGAAACCATGAGAGCAATCATGCTTGTGAAAAAAAGGAAACGATGATGCATATAGGAGAAGAGTTATCGTTGAGGTTGGCTGGGCACAGGTGTAATTCGTCCGCCAGGAGCGGGAGGTGCGATGGTGCGAAGACGGGGTTGCGGACCGTTGCGATTGCCGCGATTGCCTCGCTCCAGCCCACCTTGCATTGCGGGCGAACCTGGTGGCATTCCCGGCTGATTGGCTGGCACGACTTTTCCTTGCTCAGGAGATTTTACGGTCAACATTTTTTGATCAAATGTCACCATGCCAATCGTGTTTTTCTGATAACGCAGTTTCACTTGCGTCGCCGTATAATCTTGCCCGCCATCAACGACTTCGATGACTTCATAGTCCGATGCAGAACCGGGTTGAATGATCACTTTTTCATCGGGCTTTTTCTTGTTCAGCAGGATCACGAAATAGCCATCGGGAAATTTGCTAACGCCCCCCAATGCCCAGTCATCGAGCGGGTTGACCAATGCCATCTGATTGTTCACAGGAGGTGCAGGAGTTGTAAACGGTGAGCTGGTATAAAGCGCAGCATAACGCCCAGGCAATGGCTTTTTCGGCGCAGCAGCCCAAAGAGTGCAGGGAATCAATGCGAGTAGCAGAAGTATTTTCATGGGTTACATCTCGGGTTTCAGTGGCACATACCATTGATCAAAGACCACTTGACAGTCGATTTTCGAGTCATCTTCGCGATTGGGGCTCAATGTCAGTTGCGAAATGGCGCGGAAATCGTTGGGGGAATGCATGCGGTCGAACCAAGCATAAAGATTTTTTTCTTCTCCCGTCACGGTGAATTTGACCTGCCCGACATTGTAGTGGGTTGATTCGGTCGATTCCGCACTGCGGTCGGCAAGAATCTCCATTTTTTTGACCGTCATGCCGGCCCGACTCGCCTCTGCTGAAGCCAGTTGCTGCAGCTTCGGCGCTACCTGTTCGCCCGCCTGTGGCTCTGGCTCGTGCTGGCTCAACCACTCAATCTCATCGAGAATGGACTCGCGGGAGGTCAGATAAAGCTCCGCCTCCCGTAGCTCCGTCTCCGCAAGCATGCGATCGCTCTGCATACGGGCGCGAAAGCTGGTGTAGGATTGATACCCCCACAGCAAAAGCAGAATCGCTCCTGTGACGCCAAAGAGGATGAGTAGATTGGATTCCCGTTTAGACATGGTGGCAAGGTGCTGAGATGCTACGACAAGTTAAAACCACTGGCGAGAAAATGTGTTGGTAAAATGACATCGAGGAATCTTGCTCACTATGGCTGCTCCGGGGGAACCGCCCCCTGAATCTCGAAGGTCCAACCTTTTGCGCTATTGCTCGGTTGTGACGCGCTGAATTTGAAACGCGTCAGGTCCGCACGATTGTTGATGGCGTATCTGAACTGGCCAATCGGTAGCGGCTGACTGGCCTCACCCTTGATGCGAATTTCATTGTTGCTGATGCTTGCTTCGCGCAATCGAATCACCCCCTTAGGCAGAGGCATGCATTGGGTAATGCGATACAATGTTTCGACAGGCCATTGCTCTTCATCCACCAAGGGAGCAAGCTCTCTCCATTTGCTTTTGTGCAAGGTAAAGGCATCGCGCTCAGGCTGCATCGCCTGAGCCTGCTGTTTGAGCGCATGGGTCAAGCGCATCTCGGCGATCATCCCCCAGCCCGCCCAACCCAAGAGCACCACCAATAGAGCCGCTAGCGCACTCAGCGCCGTCGTGATTTGCTGGCGCTTTTGCACCATTTTGCGCTCGGCAAAAACATCGGCAGGCAAGAGACGACACTCTTTGTCCGGCATCACGGGATCGGGACGCGCCATGACCCGCACAGGCACTTCAAAGACGTTCGCTAATCCTGCAGCATCGCCTGCCTCGCCATCGGGATGCCACAACTGCACTTCATCCAATGCCACGGCGATTCCCTGAAAGCCGAGTTGCGTCATCGCCAGCCATATGTCGCGAGCGACATGGGCATCAGGCAACTCTTGCGCATTCGCTGTTGCCTGTGCATAGAGCATT
>JBDLWB010000147.1:0-4059 GCA_039804425.1 Verrucomicrobiota bacterium | reverse complement strand
GGGAGCTCGATGTCTGGTCCCGCAATCTCAAATCACTGGAACGTAATCGCTGGAGCAATGCTGTCGACCTTCTCCAATCCCTCGCTCAGGAAAATAACAAAATTCCTTCTGCTGCCAAATTTACGCGCATCCTTGAAGAGGAAAACGAACTCATCGAAGGAAATACTTTTCGCCAACGAAACCGAAAAGACGATGCGGACGAAAAAGACGATATTCGCGACAAACGCAAAGCAAGGCGCCAATTCTTCAATGATGATGAAGAGGAAGACTCTGATGGCGAAGAAATCGATCTGGTGTCGATGCCGCCAGGAATTGTCAAAATTCATCATTTTGCTCTTAGCAAACAAGTAGAAATTCTCCAGTCCTACCGCCTGCGCAATACCAAAATTCGCGATGCCTATGCAGGGAAAATCAGGGAGATGGGTGCCGCCGCGCAACAAGCAGGCCAAGCCGACCTGGTTCGCCAATTACGTGATTACTTTGATGCCACCACTGACCTCGATTCTTGGGTTGAGTCCATGCTCGATCCCACCTAACCGTCCTCACTACCATGTCCCAAACCACTCGCTCCAAAACCCCCATCATCATATTTCTCGCTTTGGTACTCATCGCCATGAGCACCACATTGTTTCTGTTAGAAAAAAACAGACGCGCCAAGCTTCTCAACAACACGCCACCGGAACTGACGTTGAATCCAGACGGTGCCAGCGGTAAGTCTGCTCGCGAGGAGGCCGAAGAAAACCTCTCGATTACAGGCGCCCATCCGAGCTTGCCGAACGGCTCCGATCCTCTCGCACTGATGCATTCCATCAGCGAAGCAGTTGCCCAGAAAGATTTATCCAAACTGGAAAAGCTCATGGCTCTATCAGCAGTCAATGCCGATGCCGCAGAGCGACTCAAAAAACTCGTGACTCTCAACTCACTCACCCTCAAGCCTCAACAACCCGTTCGTGAGGTGGGAGAAATCGAACTGAATCAAAAACGCCGCTATGCACTCGAACTCGCAGATCGCCCCAATGGCCAAGACCGCATCTATTTCGACCTCATCCAAAAAAATGGTCGCTGGTTTGTCGATCGAATCACTTTCCCAGGCGACCCTCTTGGGGACAACGCGAACAAAAGCGGCAATCAACCACTGTTCGCGGATTCACTAGCACTGGCCGACGAATTTCTGATGGCAGTCCTCCGCCAAGATTTTGCTACCGCTAAAAAATGGGTCAACCCAAAGCAAGTATCAGATGCGAGCCTCGCAGGTCTTTGCATTCTTTTCGAAGAAGGCAACTACCGCCTCCGCGCCCAAAAACCTCTTCGCGCCATCATCCAAAAGCCTACGATCTCTTCCTTCCTCGCCCATGTGGAAACGACCGATGGCACGCAAGCCGCACAATTCGCCATGATTCTCAAGCGAACCGACGAACAACAATCATGGGTCATCGATGAACTCAACCTCGATCAGTTGCTCTCCGACTACGCCCAACGCATTGCCGGCGGCGATGTCTACTACACTCCACTCATCAAGAATCCCGCAGGAGGGGATACTCTCGTCCTTTACTTTGAGTTCGATGAAGGTCGTCTCACTCCTCGCACCGAGCGGCAATTGAGCATCGTCGCCAACATTCTCAAAACGGATCCCAACAAAAAAATCCGCCTTTCTGGCCACACGGACGCCAAGGGTAGCGCGGAATACAACCAAGACCTCTCTGCCCAACGCGCCAATGCTGTGAAGGATTTCCTCATCCGATCAGCCGTCAGCCCACAACAAATCACGACAAGTGCCAAAGGCCTTACCGAACCCAGACGTCCCAATGTCAAAGCAACCGGCGAAGACAATCCCGATGGCCGCCGCGTCAATCGTCGCACAGAAATCTACCTCGATTTCTAATCAAAATCTCTTTCAACCTTTACCAGACACCATACTTTCCAACGTCGACCGACGTGTCGTCTGCCGGGATCTTCTGAAGATTCTAGCAAAGAACATAGCAACAATCCAACCGACGTTTGCAAAGCCCGTCGATCCAGAGGCAAATTGACTACCCCAATGACCATGTCCCCAGCCGGGCAATCGATCGGGCCTCATGATTCTCTCGTGTCTTTCACATGCCCAGCAAAAAACCCTCGCTAGTTTCCTAGCGAGGGCTCGTCTATGAGTAAATCGAAGTAACCTGAGAAAGTTTTCTTAGAACGACACACCGAAGGTCATTTTGTAGAACGAGTCTGCAGCGGTCACATCAGCACCGGCAGCGACACGTAGGAAAGTGCCAGTCGTTGGCTCGGTGAGCTGCACGTAGGGTCCTACCCAAGTGTAGAGCTCAGAATCGATGTTGGGGTCGCTGAGAGAACCTGTTAACTGCTCGTAGTGCATACCAACAGAAACATACGGATTGAGCTTTCGACCAACGTTTGCCCAGTAGTGAAGATATTCACTGGTTGTGCCGAGCTGCATATCACGAAGGCCAAGATAAGCGCCAAAGTACACTTGACCTTCCCAGTTGTCGCTGTTGAGGTTAAGAGTGATATTGGGCACAATACCATCGCCAGCCACTCCTTCATCTTCAGTCGTCGACGAAATCAAGTTGCCGCCCAACAGGCCCAACTGAGGATTGATGGTCAGGTAGTCAGTGAGAGCATAGCTCAAACCTGCACCAGCTTCAGTCCAGTTCCCCCAAGCACCGCCGTTACCAGCGGACCAGAAGACACCATATGCGGTGAAGGAAAGCTTATCGTTGAGAGCGTAAGAACCAGTAGCCATCGGAACAAATCCGAAAAACGTATCGGTCGAGAGACTCAGGTTAAAGTTCAATGCTTTCTCGGCTGGTGTAGTGGCTCCAGCAAGTGCGCAAGGAGCAACAGCGGCCAAAACAGCAGCGAATCCAGCAGATTTCATCAAGGAGTTTGTTAGCTTCATAGTAAGTATGTGGTTGTTTATTGTTAGTCCATGAACTTGCTCGACTTAATCATCAAGTCTTGCAAGTGCAATTGGATTACAGCAGCAACTATGCCAACATTAAGGAATGAGAAAAAAATTGTTTCCGTTGCATTGACGACAAAAAAGCAAAAAGGGCGCAAGCCGAAGCCCGCGCCCTAGAAAAGATCAATCAGAGACGATATTAGAAGTTGTAACGGAGACCCACTTCGTAGCCGACGTTGTTGTCAGCGTCTGCTGCAGGAATGCCGAAATCCACTTCGTCGAGCACGAGGTAACGTGCACCTCCGAAAATTTCCACATTCTCGTTGATGTCATAGGAAAGACCAATCGATCCTTGACCGTAAATGCCACCGTCGCCCATGGTTACAGGACCCATGCTAACGCGACTAAATGCGTAGCCAGCACCGGCACTGATATAACCATTGATGCCAGCAAACAATTCACGCTCAGCCTTCAGGTTGAAAGTGAATGGAATCACATCGATGTCAACGGGACCAAAGTTGCTTTCCAGCAAGCCGACTTCGACATAAGCAGCCAAATCACAGCCAAGCAACTGCTTGTCCAGATTGCGGCCCAAATGAAGAGCGTAAAGATTCTGGTCGGCATCTCCCGTTTGGCCCTCAACGCGACCGTCGGTATCAGTGAACTGACCAAATGTTGCACCAGCAAACCAACCATCCCAGCAATTGGAGCAGGATGACTGATTCAATTCACCAGCAAAAGCGGTGGCGGATAAGGCGGTTGTCATAATCAATGTTTGTAGCTTCATAGCAATACACGTATGAATAAAAATAATCGTTTCGTCAACGAGAAAATGAAAAAAAAATCATTCATTGAGTGAGGCTTGTTGATTGGTCTCGACCACAACGCTACACACCACTCGAAAGAAATCGACTCGATCACACGTGATGCCTTTTCGTCGATTTTGATCGAAAAACCTTCAGAAAAAGGGATCCATCACTTCGCACACTCTCACTCAAGCCTTGCAAGCCCGTCATCTCAAGCCTAGTCTCCGCTCATGTCTCTGTCGCCCGCCGATCAACTAAAAGCCCTTACTGCTGGCACCGCGAAGGTGCTTTCGGAAAAGGAATTGGCCGAAAAACTCGCTCTTGGTCGCCCACTGCGTGTCAAAC
>JBDLWB010000146.1:0-15754 GCA_039804425.1 Verrucomicrobiota bacterium | reverse complement strand
CGTTTGACATCGGCATCAAGATAAGAAGTTTCGGCCTGAGGATCAATCTTAGAAATCGGTTTTTTGAAAGAAAGTGCGACGATGGCCAAAGACACCAACGAGCTGAGCGGCATCAAAATCGCAGCGAGCAGGGGATTCATGGCTCCGGCTAGTCCGATGCCGATGACGACGATGTTGTAGATCAGCGCAAAAACAAACGCATGCTTCACTCCGCGATCTCGTGAGTTTGCGAGCTGAAACATTTGAGGCAAAAAAGACAACCCGGCACCGAGGGTGTAAAAATCTGCCTTGCTTTCTAACAGCGAGCGATCTGTCACGGGCGTGCCAGTGACGTAGGCGGCATCGAAGGCGAGCGAGTCATTCGCGCCATCGCCGAGGTAGAGCGTGTCGGCTGCATCGATGCGTTTCACGGTCGCTGCCTTTTCTTCGGGAGATTGGCCACCCCACGCGTTGTCGGGAGAAATCGCGACGCTCGCCGCGAGCTGCGCAACCTTCTGTGGATGATCGCCGGAACAGAGGAAAACTTTTCTGCCTGCCTGCTGCATCGCGGCAATGGCCGTCAAAGCGGAGGGCCGCAAGGCATCGCGGAAAGCAAAGGATGCGATTTCCTGACCATCCCGACACAGGACGGTGTGTTGTTCCTGTCCCGGCTGACTTTGGCTCTGCCATCCCGATCGACCCAGCGACCAATGAGTATCGCCGTCGAGCCACGCAATCCCCATGCCAGGCGTCTCGGTGATGATGCCGCGTGGGCCTCTTTGGAGAAGCAATTGCCCACGTCGACCCAGGTGCTCTAACAAACTTCGTGAAATCGGATGCAGCGAACCGTGAGTCATGATGGCCAAGGCTTCGGCCTCTTCGTCTCGCAAGGTGGCGATGACTTCAGGGTTTTCTAACAAAGGTCGTTCGAGAGTGAGTGTTCCGGTTTTATCAAAGACGATCTTTTTCACGCGTCGAATGCGCGACCAAAATGTGGTGGAGCGTAAAAACACCCCCCACTGCTGCAAGCGCGATGCCGCGAGATCATCGGCGAGGGGAATCGCAACGCCGAGTGCGCAGGGGCAAGAGACAACGAAGACGGAAATCATCACTTGCAGACCGTGAATCCATTGCTGGTGAGCGGCATGCCAGAGAAAGCCCGAGAGGCCGATGACAATGATCGCGGCCAGCCAATAGCGAAGAAGTCGGTCCAAGAAAGCATGACCACGCTCCTGCAACATCGGAGCCGTAAGTTTCGCCAACAGCGAGTCCTGCCACGATTCGGATGCCTCCAGCGCCACGGCGTCGCGACTGAGCAAAATGGCACCTGCGGGCAAGCGCGAGCCTGCCTGGAAAGAAACGGCATCGGCTTCGCCATTGATCCATTCTAACGAAAAAGAGGCATGGTGATGCGTTACCACCGCCGCTACCGGACAAGCTTGGCCGGGGCGTAGCAGAAAACGTGTGCTAGCGGTGATTTTTTCTAACGAAATCGAAGTCGTGAGATCAGTGGAGTCGAAGTGCTGCGGCACCGGTTGCTGGCGGACGAGTCGTTTGCGATTGCGCTCCACCGCGGAGGTTTGCAAAGCGCGACCGACCAGCATGAGAAAGACAAACATCGCGACGAAGTCGAAATACAGCAAGCCCTCATGATCGCGTTGCCAGCCGATGATCGAACCGATGTAGGCAGCAATCAGGCCGAGGGCGATGGGCAGATCGATGTGCACCGTGCGCATTTGCAGGGCGCGCCAGGCTTTTTTGATAAACCACGTGCCGCCGATCAGCATCGCAAAAGTCGCCGAGAGAAACGTGATGAGGCGGAAAAGATCGGCGAACATGAAGTCGCGTGGCATGCCCAGATACGTCGGCAGCGTGAACGCCATCGCATTCAGCGCAAAGGCTCCGCAGAGACCGAGTCGTGCCAGCAATTTCTGCTGCTCGCCGTGCTGGCCTTGTTGTTCCTTCGGCGCGGCGATGTAGCCGAATTGGGTGATTTCTTGCAAAAATCCTGCGATGTCGCAACGCCCTGGCAGCCATTCCAGATGCAGCAGTCCTTGCGTCGGATGAGCCGCTGCGCGCACCGAGCCAGGGTAGCGGGCAAAGATGGTCTCGATCATCCAGACACAGCCAATGCAAGAAATGCCATCCAGCGCGAGGTCGAGCGACGCTTCCTCGCGCTGGGCGGCCTCTGCCTTTTCCACCAAAGCGGCGAGCCAGGAAAAATCGTGCTCTTCGAAAGGTCGACTTTTCACGGGAGTTGTCGCCAGCCCTTGTTTCAGTTGGTAAAACTGATCCAGTCCACTGTCGTTGATGAGTCGATAGACATATTCGCACCCATGGCAGCAAAACTCCTCCTCGGAACGACGTGGGGAAAACGAAGTATGGCAATGTCGACAAGATTTCATGCCCGCGAGTTTGCTCACGGACCGCCGACATCGCTACGCGCCAGTTGCGGATCAGCGCGCAAGAATTCGCAATGGGTTTTGGGAATTTGTTATGGTTTTTTTCATTTCCACTTGTCAAAGGGGTGTTTTTTCGATTGCATCGCTCATGGCAGACTTCCCATTAGCTTTCTCGTTTGACGATGTCTTGCTGGTGCCCGCACGCAGTGCCATTTTGCCTGCTGATGCGCAACTGGGCACTATGCTGACGGCGGGCATTCCCCTCAATATCCCCGTGGTTTCTGCGGCGATGGATACCGTTTCGGAGTCGGAATTGGCCATCGCGCTGGCGCGCGAGGGCGGCATGGGCGTCATTCATCGCGCTTGCACGATCGAAGAAGAGGCGGCGATGGTCTCCAAGGTCAAACGCTCGGAAAATGCGGTGATTCTCAAGCCTTACACGTGCTCGATGCAGCAATCGGTCGATGAAGTGCGTCAAGTCATGGCCGTTCACGGCTTTTCCGGGTTTCCTGTGGTCGATGCCGAAGGTCATCTGATGGGCATGGTCACCGGACGCGATGTCCGTTACTTGGATCGCACCGATGTCACTGTCGCCGATGTGATGACGCCACGCGATCGACTGATCACAGCGGCACCCGACACGCAACTCGAAGAAGCTCGTCGCATCCTTTACCAAAATCGGATCGAGAAATTGCCACTCGTCGACTCGGAAAACCGACTGGTTGGTCTCATTACGGGTTCCGACATTGAAAAGCGTGTGACCTTTACCAATGCGGCGAAAGATGCCAGCGGACACTTGCTCTGCGGTGCCGCTGTGGGCGTGGGTCCGGAGTTTCTCGAGCGGGCGCAAGCGGTGATCGAAGCAGGGGCTGATGCGTTGTTCATCGATGCTGCCACGGGCCACACGACACGGGTGATGGAGGTCATTTCCAAACTGCGTGAGCTTTCGGATCGTCCGGTGATTGCCGGCAATGTCGTGACTGAGGCTGGTGCCCGTGATTTGGTTTCCGCTGGGGCGGGAGCGATCAAAGTGGGAGTTGGCCCCGGTTCGATTTGCACCACGCGCGTGATTTCGGGGGTCGGCATGCCGCAGTTCACTGCGATTCGCAATGTGGCCGACTACTGCCACGAGCATGGCGTCAAAGTCATCGCCGATGGCGGCATTCGATACTCGGGCGACATCGTCAAAGCTCTCGCCGCCGGGGCGGACTTGGTGATGCTCGGTTCGCTGCTGGCAGGCACGCGTGAAAGTCCGGGGCAGACCGTGCATTCGCAGGGTCGACGTTTCAAAACGTATCGCGGCATGGGTTCTTTGGGCGCGATGCGCAAAGGCTCGGGCGATCGCTATGGTCAAAACAGTTCCGGCAAATTGGTCGCAGAAGGCGTGGAAGCCCGCGTTCCCTACAAAGGCCCGCTATCGGATGTGGTCTATCAATTGATGGGCGGCTTGCGGTCGGGCATGGGCTACGTCGGCGCCGCGAATTTGCAAGAGCTGCAACAAAACGCCCAGTTCGTGCGCATCACCACAGGGGGCTTGCGCGAAAGCCACGTTCACGACGTCGTGCTGACGGAAGAGCCGACGAACTACCAGCCCATGAGCTGATTTTTTTCACCCCATCATTTGATTAGACAACATGCACGAATTCCATCACGTAGCGGTCCTCGACTTTGGTTCCCAATACACGCAATTGATTGTTCGCAAAGTTCGCGAGCTGGGCTATTACGCCAAATTGTATGCGCCGGAGGATCTGGCGGAAGTGGGGTCGCCCGGAGCGATCATTCTCTCCGGCGGTCCACGCAGCACCAGTGAGCCCGATGCGCCTGACATCGACTTTGAAAAGCTGAAGTCGTTTGGCTGTCCAGTGCTCGGTGTTTGTTACGGCATGCAATTGCTCAACATCAAGTTTGGCGGCACCGTGCATGCGAGCAATCGACGCGAATACGGTCCTGCCGCGCTGACTCCGAATGTGCGCGAGGGCCTGTATGAAGGTCTATCGGCTTCCTCGCAAGTGTGGATGAGCCATTCCGACACCGTGGATGTGTTGCCTGAGGGCACGAAAGTTCTTGCGGTGAATCAGCATGGCACGCCGGTTTCGTTGCAGTGGTGCGAGGGATTTTATGGCATTCAATTCCATCCCGAAGTGACGCACAGTCATGAAGGTCAGCGCATTTTGCACAATTTCTTGCTGACGGCAAAAGAGCTGCAAGCCTTCCGCATCGAAGACTTCAAACGCGAGATGATCGAGGGCATTCGTCAAACCGTCGGCGATCGTCAAGTCGTCTGCGGCGTTTCGGGTGGCGTCGATAGCACCGTTCTCGCCGTCTTGCTCAAGGAAGCAGGGGTGAAAGTGCGTGCCATTTTTGTCGATCACGGCTTGCTGCGCTTGAACGAAGGCGATGAAGTGCGCAACAACTTCCATCGCATGGGCGTGGAGATCGAAACGGTCGATTGCTCCGCGTTGTTTTTGGACAAACTCGCAGGAGTCGGAGATCCCGAGGAAAAGCGCAAGATCATTGGCAATTTGTTCATCGATGTCTTCTGGGACACGGTGGGTAATGCCGAAATGCTGGCTCAGGGCACGTTGTATCCCGATGTGATTGAGAGTGCCTCGAACGCCAAATCCAAGGCCTCGAAAATCAAGACTCACCACAATCGTGTGGATCGGATTTTGGAACTTCAGGCGCAAGGGAAAGTGCTCGAACCCCTGGCGGAATTGTTCAAAGACGAAGTGCGTGAGTTGGGTCGATCGCTGGGAATTCCCGAGGACATCTTGCAGCGTCATCCTTTTCCAGGTCCAGGCTTGGCCGTGCGTTGCCCAGGCGACATCACGGCGGAAAAATTGCGCGTGATTCGCGAGTGCGATGCCATTTTCATCAATCAGCTCAAAGAAGACGGCTGGTATGATCGCGTCTGGCAGGCTTATGCAGGTTTGATCCCTGTGAAAACCGTGGGCGTGAAAGGTGACGAACGTTCGTATGAGTGGGCGACCAATCTGCGTGCGGTGGTCAGTGAAGATGCGATGACAGCTGACTGGGTCGATCTTCCCTACAGCTTGCTGCGCAAGGCGAGTCACCGGATTTTGAATGAGGTCAAGGGCATCAACCGAGTGCTTTATGATATCTCGACCAAGCCGCCCGCAAGCATTGAGTGGGAGTAATCTCCGCTGACTGTCAGTTCCTTGGATTCAGGGCATTTCTTCGTGCAAATGCCTTGACCATGACAGCTCATCGGCATAAGCAGACGCATGACATTTGATCAACTGGGCCTGAGCGAGGCAGTATTGAGCGCGGTAAAGGAATCGGGCTACGACACACCTACGGCCATTCAGGCACAAGCGATTCCGCTGATTTTGGCTGGACGCGACGTCGTCGGCGCTTCGCAAACGGGCACGGGAAAAACGGCGGCCTTTGCGTTGCCATCGCTGTCGAAGGTGCAACCTCTCGGCAAGCCACAGATTTTGGTGCTGGAGCCGACGCGGGAACTCGCTCATCAAGTGGCGGAGCAGTTCATCAAATACGGCAAGCACACGGGACTCAAAACCGCACTGCTCTACGGCGGCGTAGGACTCGGCGAGCAGTCGAAAGCGTTGGAAGAAGGCGCTGATATCGTCGTGGCGACCCCAGGTCGATTGGTCGATCACTTTTATCGGGCGACGATGCGCTTTGGCGCGCTGAAAATTTTGGTGCTCGATGAGGTCGATCGCATGCTCGACATGGGCTTTTTGCCGCAAGTGCGAAAAATCGTCAACCTCTGCCCTTGGGACGAGCGTCAGACCTTGCTGTTTTCCGCGACCATGCCTGCTGCCATTCAGACCTTCGCGCAGTGGTGCCTGAAGGACCCTGTGAGCGTAGAAATCGCCAAGCGCGAAGTGGCGAGCTCGGTGACGCACGCTTTTTATCCCGTGGCGATGGATCAGCGCGATGAGTTGTTGGTCGGCTTGCTCGATCGCACTGAATGGCAAAGTGTGATGATCTTCACCCGCACCCGCAAAGAGGCCGATCAGGTGACGGAAATGCTTAAGGAAAATGGCCACCCGAAAGTCGTTGCGATGCACAGCGATGTTTCGCAAAAAGACCGCATGGAAGCCTTGCAAGGATTCCGCGATGGCAAATACGACGTGCTGGTGGCAACGGACGTCGCCGCGCGCGGGATTGACATTTCCGGTGTTTCTCACGTGATCAACTACCGCGTGCCAGAAAATGCCGAGGACTACGTGCATCGCATCGGTCGGACGGGTCGTGCCGCAGCAGAAGGCGATGCTTTCACCATTCTCACCGCCGATGAGCTCGACTACGCGAAGTCGGTGGAAATTTACGTCAATCAGACCATTCCGCGCAAGAAGCTTGAGGGCTTTGACTACATGTACACGGCGATGCTAGACGACGATCCGATTCGTCCGGTGCGCCGCAAATCTTCGGGACCGCGCAAGCGTCGATAACGATCTTTTTCTTCATCATGCGTGTCTTTGCGGTGGATCCAGCGGTGAGGAACACAGGCTATGCCATCGTCGAGGGCGATGCCCGTTCGCCGCGTGCGCTCGACTACGGGGTGATTCGCATTCCCAGCAAGGACTCGCAATCGACGGCCTTGTCGTCGATCCGTGCACATCTCTACGAACTGATCAAGCAGTGGCAGCCCGATGAAGTGGCGGTGGAAGGGATCATTTACGTGCAATCCCATCAGACCGCCATCAGCATGGGGGCCGCGCGTGCGGCGGCTTTGATCGCGGCGGCGGATCATGGGCTGAGTGTTTACGAATACGCCCCGCGCAAGGTCAAAATGGCCGTGGTGGGCAAGGGCACGGCGAGCAAAGATCAAGTCGCGTTCATGGTCCGCGCCTTGCTAGGACTGAGCGAGACGCCGCCCTCCGATGCGGCGGATGCTTTAGCGCTGGGCATGGCGCACTTGCAAGCGACCGATCCTGTGCGCAGTCAGTTGTTTGAACGACGTCTTGTTTGAAAAATCATCATGCTAGAACCAACGCTCATTTCCTACGAACAAGGCCTGTTGATGCAAGAACAGGCAGTGGCCGATCTGCTTGACGGAAAAGCTGGGGAACGCGTGATTTTGTTAGAGCACGAGCCCGTTTACACGATTGGTCGGTTGCGCGATCAATCATCGCTCCGCGATCCCTCGCGATTGCCGCATCCGGTGGTCGAGACCAATCGCGGTGGACAAGCGACCTATCATGGTCCTGGGCAATTGGTGGGCTATCCGATTCTTGATTTGCGGCAACGCGGGCAAGACCTGCACATACACCTGCGGATGATCGAAGACATTCTCATCGCGAGCTGTCGCCAGTGGGGCGTCGAAGCCCAGCGTCGAGATGGTTTAACCGGCGTGTGGGTGGCAGACCGGAAAATGGCATCGATCGGCGTGGGTGTGAAAAAATGGATCTCCATGCATGGATTCGCGCTCAACGTCACGCCACAGAGTTTGAGCGGCTTTTTCGCGATTACTCCGTGTGGGCTCGATGGCGTGCAAATGACCTGCCTGAGCCAAGAAGCGCAACAAGACATCAGCGTTGCACAGTTTGCCGAGACCGTAACCCAAACCTTCCGCCAAATCGCGGGGGTGGGGTAGTCGTCGCGATCGGGCATCTGGCTGGGTGTGACGGATTTTTTCGGAGGGAAGATTTTGTGGATGATGGTCGTTGAAACCTTGCCTGCTGCTTGGATCAGGGTGGCTGCGGATGGGGAGGGTCTCACACGAAGACACGAAGGCACGAAGGAAGCGGGAACGAAGGAAGGCGGGAATTACGGAAGGTTGGAGAAGGTTAATCGACTTCTTTGACCTATCTTCTGATGGGGATTTCTTCTGATCGAAGTAAATCAAAAACGCCCCATGCTGGTGGGCATGGGGCGTGGGGTTCATGTTGTTGATTTTTCTTGCTTAGTAGAGCGGGCCGTAGGTTTCGCAGGCGCGGAAGTCGGCGGCCTCGGGGGCTTGGGTGCCGAAGGCGTTCCAGGAACTGGGGCGGAAGATTTGCTCTTCGCTGACGTTGTGCATGTAGACGGGGATGCGCAGCATGGAAGCGAGCGAAATCAGGTCGGCACCGATGTGGCCGTAGCTGATCGAGCCGTGGTTGGCTCCCCAGTTGTTCATGACCGTGTAGGTATCGCGGAAGGCACCTTGGCCGGTGAGGCGTGGGGCAAACCACGTGGTGGGCCAGGTGGGGTTCGTGCGCTCATCGAGGATGTTGTGCACATTCTCGGGGAGGTCGATGCTCCAGCCCTCGGCGATTTGCAGCGCGGGGCCGAGGCCGGCGACGAGGTTGAGTCGGCACATCGTCACGGGCATGCCGCCTTTGGTGAGATAGCGTGTCGACCAGCCGCCACCGGGGAAATACTCGGTGATCGATGGGTGCCAGGTGGTGGCATCGAGGCAGGCCTTGACTTCCTCCTCGGAGATTTCCCAGAAGGGTTTCATCACCGGCTTACCATCGCGGGTTTGTTGGCCTGTGCCATCCAACGCGGCGGGACCAGAGTTGATGAGGTGCAGGATGCCGTCCTTCGCCACGCCTTCCAGTTCATAGCCCGTCACGCGTTTCACGGCATCGGGCGACCAATAGGTGCGGACATCGGCAAAAATTTGCGCGGTGTTGGTGAGCAAGTGACCAAAGAGCATCGACACGCCATTGAGGCAGTCATTTTCCGTAGCGACCATGAACGGCGTGCGACGGCCATTCCAGTCGAACGAAGTCGTGAGGATGGCTTCAAGGAAATCGCCATTCGGGCGGTAGTCGGTCCACTGGCGTTGACCTTGGAAGCCCGCGCAGATGGCGTTGTGGCCTTGGCCTTCTTCGGCATAACCTTTGGCCGTGAGGCGTGGGTTACCGATCATCAGGTCGCGGGCGATGAGAGCCATTTTCACGGAAATTTCCCACTCGTGATCCAACTGCGTGCGGCTGCGGGTGGTTTCTGGGGTGTTGTAATCCTTGCCCTCGTGGCAGTGATCGCGGACCCAAGCGAGGGCGCGCTCGTATTCCTCGGTGTCGTAGATTTCGTGATCGATGCGACGGAGGAACTCGGTCATATCGATCGTTTCCACGCGCATGCCGAGGTATTTTTCAAAGAAAGCTTGGTCGACGATCGAGCCGGCGATGCCCATCGACACGCCGCCCATGGCGAGGTACGATTGACCGCGCATCGAAGCGACGGCGAGACCGGCGCGGCAGAAGCGGAGGATCTTTTCTTGGACATCGGCAGGGATCGAGGTATCGCCCGCGTCTTGGACATCGCGACCGTAGATACCAAAAGCAGGAAGGCCCTTTTGGGTGTGACCGGCGAGAACAGCGGCGAGGTAAACGGCGCCGGGGCGTTCCGTGCCATTAAAGCCCCAGACGGCTTTGGGGATCGCAGGGTCCATGTCCATGGTTTCCGAGCCATAGCACCAGCAGGGAGTGACCGTGAGCGAGACGCCGACGCCTTCTTTACGGAACTTTTCCGCGCAGGCGGCCGCTTCTGCGACACCGCCGATGCAAGTATCCGAGATCACGCATTCGACGGGCGAGCCATCGCGATGACGGAGAATGGAGCTGATCAGATCGGCAGCCGAGCGAGCCATGTCCATGGTTTGCGCTTCGAGCGACTCGCGAACGCCGCCGAGGCGGCCATCGATGGTGGGACGAATCCCGATTTTTGGGTGTGAATTCATAGGGTGGAAATAGGTGCGCCCGACCATGAAGAGAGTCGGGCGAGAGTCAAGCACGTGAGACGACTTACAGCTTTTTCTTGATCATCGCCTTTGCGCGCAGCGTTTTGATCCAGCGCTCATAGCGTTCGGCGGATTTTTGACGAGCAACGCGTTGTTCGATCTGTTCCCTTACCTCGGCGAGGGGTGGGATGGGGCCGTAGGTTTTTTTCAGAACCTTGACAATCGTTAGGCCGCGAGGGTCCATCAGAGGACCGATGATCGTTCCTTCGGGAGGATCCATCATCAGTGCAGCAAATTCGGGTGAAAGGTCGGTGCGCGCCACGTCTTCCTGCAAGCCTCCTTTTTCTGCATAGGCATCGCGCGAGTGCTTCTTGGCGAGTTCTTCAAAATCGGCACCTTCCTTGATTTGTTTTGCGATCGATTCAGCAAGATCAAGTTGGTTGTCGGGTGTTGAGTCCGGAGATTTGGGGTCGACGGCGGGGATGTAAATTTTCAGGAAAGTCATACGGTCGCCGGTGGTGTCACGGAGTTTGAGTTTCATTTCCTCGTATTCCTTCTGGATTTCAAACGGCAGAGGTGGGGCAGCATCGCTAAATTTCGAGGCGCGCATGCCTTGCACGATCATTTGACGTTCGATCATGCGTCGGTACGTTTGCATGGTCATGGCAGAGCGTGCCAGTTCTTGACGAAATTTTCCGAGGTCACCATTCGAACGCTCGCGCACTTGGCGCTGAATTTCCTCATTGATCGAAGCTTGGCGGATTTGACCGCCTTGAGTTTTGAACTCGCTCATGACCAGTTCACGGTCGATGAAGTCATCGACAATCTTATCATAAGATTCCTTAACTCGTTTTTCAAATTCTGGTCCACGTCGTGGGAACTGAGCCGAGAGTTCGGCGACGATGGGAGAGAGCGCGAAAGCGATTTCTTTTTTCGTGATGACAAAGCCATTGACCGTGGCGGCGATGCCATTGATTTCCATAGCCTGTTGCTTAACGGGCGTTGGAGGTGAAGATGGCAGGGGATCAACGCCTGCCGTTTCGACGGCATGAGCGAGAGCAAAGGCAAAAAGGCTGCAAACAGCGAGGTGCTTCATAAAAAAAAGGGAAATCCTGTTAGCGAAAAATCATTCGACACGCTTCGACGCGAGAGTGACGAGTTTTGCTGATTTGGCAAGGATGGAAGATATGGTTGCGCGGGCTATGGGCTTTTTCTGCTCTTCATCCATCACCATTTCATTGCGGAGACCTGAGAGGATGTCGCGCATTTCTGTAAAGTTTTCACGTTCCGAAATGCGTGGATGCAGGGTGCCCACAATTTCCGTGTAGTAATCGGCGATGTCTTCTCGCATCAACTCCTTTGCCCGTTCTTGGGTGAATTGTTGGTCGACAGCCGTCGCCGCGACATTGAGTGCGCGGAGCCAACCGCCCAGTGAAATGAGGTGAGCGAGGTCGGTATCGCGCAGGGCGACGAGTTCACGTTCCACGTCCTTTTGGGTTGCAGCAAGTTCGATCTTGAGTTGATCGGGCTTATTATTTTTGGCGCTTTCCAGAAGCGAAGCGACGTGGCGAGAGACACGTTCTCCAGCGCCGAGAGCTTTGCCATAACGTGAGAGCTCCTTGGCGAGAGGTTCGACCTTCGTGAGGTCATTGGCTTGGACGATGAGAAAGCCATCGGCAATGAGGAAACCGATTTCAATGGCGAGGTCGGCACGATCGAGCGGCATGCGCTCGGGGATTTTTCGCTCCACAGCGTTCATGGGAAGAGGTGCAAGATGCTGCAGAGAATCGAAAACCTTGGCGATGGAGGGAGCGGTAAAATCATTGACGGCCATTTCCTCGCGAGCGTGTTCGTCATCGAGCAAATCTTCTGGCATTTCTGGAGCCTCGGAGGCTTCTTCAGGTGTCGATTCCTCTGCGACCGGTGCGGCATCGGGCGCGGGTACTGAGGCGGCTTCCTCGGCTGCCTGCAAATAGGCGCCCTGCAGGAGCAGGCAAAGTAGAGACAAGCAATACCGTTTCATGGGGAAAGAATGACAGATCTGATGATACAGTAAAGGACAAAGCCTAGAGATTACGGTTTCTTCTTCGGAGTTTCGAGTTTTCGAATGGCTGCGCGTAAGGCGGGCGAATCCGATGTGCCGTGCGACAAGATTTTTCCTTCGCGACTGAGCAAGATCAGGGTCGGTAGGTCCGTGACTCGCAGCTGCGAGCCGAGGCTGTCCTTTGTGCGATCGACCAGTTGCAGGCCCTGCTGAGCTTGTTCCATTCCCTTAAGCAGTTCGCGGGCTTCGGAAAGAATTTCGCTGCGACCATCAATCAGAATCGACGCATACGCGATGGGGCAGTCTTTGAGTTCCGCTCTGAGAGTGGAAAATTCGTTCATGCCTGTTTCGCAATCGGGGCTCCACGGTGACCAGAAGTGGAGTAAAATGGCTCGTTGTTCACCGAGGATGTTTTTCAGCGATTCAGTGCCGGATTCATGCAGATGGTGCAGCGAGGCATCGAGAGGGATCTTGGCTTCCTTGATGTGTTCACTGAGCCGTAGTTTTTGAATGTAGGGCGTGAAAGCACTCGCTTGTGAGGGGCTTAGCCACAGCGCCTCGGTGATGTGTTTTTTGAAAACATCGCGTTGACCAGCGCGCAGTGCTTGGAGTGCTTGGGCGAATTCAATGACCGCGAGGAAATCCTCGCGCGTGGCAAAAATCTCTGAATGATCGAGAGAAAAAGAAGGCGCTAGTTTTCGCCAAGTAGGGAGTAGGCCGATGATGCCATCGTCATTTTTGTGTTCGACGAAAAACAGAAAGCGCGCTTCCAAAATGGTTTGCTCCGGAATGCCGAGTTTGCGAGCGTTTGTCTCTGCTTCAGCCAGCTCTGTCAGACCGGGAGGGATTTGGAAAAGGATATCGATTGCCGCCTCGCGCGGAGGCAGGTTTGCCGGAGGAGGGGGAGATTCTTGCGCGCATACCTCGAGGGGCTGCATGAGCGCAAGACAGGCGAGAAGAGCAATGCGCATGAGCGATCAGGGAGCAGGGATGATCATTTTCTTGCCGAGGATGACGGTGTCTTTGGTCATCTGGTTCGCCGCTTTGATCGCATCGATCGAAACACCGTATTGTTTGCTGATTTTCCACAAGCTATCGCCCGCTACCACAACGTGTTCTTTGACTTGAGCCGGTGCTTCGGTTGGCATGTTGAGTGTGGGATCTTCGACTGCTGGGGTGGTGGTGTGATCCTCATAAGCAGCCGCGCCGTAGGTGGGGTCAGCAGGATCTGGATTGACTGCAGCGGGGTAATCGGAGATGGGGGCCGTATCGTAGTCGACACCACCACTGCCGCCGCAAGAGCTCAAGAAAAGGGCGCTGGAGCTAAGAGAGATCAGGAAAAACGTTTTCATAAAATGGTTGTGATTCATTGATACGGTATCAAGCGGCGTAACGCGATCATTTTTTCTGAGGATTTCGCAAGGGATCCGCGCTGTGAGGATTTGCCAAATGCGTGGAATGAGGGTAAGAATCATCACTCATGCACCATCGATCTCACTCATTCACTCTGCGGCATCCCATGCTCCTACTCAGCGTATTGCTGGGGTGTGCGATGGCAGGGGCGTGGTGGTTGACTCGAGACGATCAGGCCGTTCTGCAGGTGAGGGAAGATTCGATCGCTCGTAGCGAACCCGTGATGCAAGCGCCATCGTCACGGCCCTTGCCGCGCTATCGTCTATCGCCCATGGCATCGAAGCCCGTGTGGTCCAGTCTGGATGGATATCAAAGCACAATGACTCGTCAGCAATTCGAGGGCGACTTGATGCGCGATTTTACCTGCAGCGAACGTTGGCGGGATTATATCGAAATTTTCGAAGATCACGCGATGATCGTGGAAAGTGTGCTAGAGCCGAACCGCCGTTATCGTTTGAACTTTGCGCTACCAGGACAGGAAAAAACAGCGCCGCGTTCGTGGCGTGCGAAGTCGGAAAGGCAAGAGTATGATCCCGCGCAAGCGCTCAAAGGGTTGCATGTTGCCATCGACGCCGGGCATTTGGGCGGTGAGTGGGCGCAGATGGAAGAGCGCTGGTTTACCATAGGACAGGGCAAGCCCGTTGCCGAAGGCGATATGACGCTGTATGTGGCCCGACTGCTCAAGCCCATGCTCGAAGCTCATGGTGCGAAAGTTTCCCTGGTGCGAGAGAAGACGCAGCCGCTCACGAAAGATCGTCCTGAGGGATTGTTGCAAAAAATTGAGGGGCCTTCGTCGAGTTTTGCTACTCCGTTAGATCGATGGAAGGCGGCTGAGAGTTTGTTCTATCGAACCTCAGAAATCCGAGCGCGTGCGGACTATGTCAACAACAGTCTTAAGCCTGACTTAGTGCTTTGCTTGCACTTCAATGCCGTCGCGTGGGGTGATCCTGCGAATCCGCAATTGGTTGATGAAAACCATTTGCACATTTTGCTCCATGGAGCTTACACCGATGATGAGTTGTCTTACGATGATCAGCGCTATGAAATGATTCGCAAAATTCTGCAAAAGGCCCTTCATGAAGAAGCGCGTGTGGCATCGGTGATGGCCGACGTTTATGCGGAACAATCGGGATTGCCGCCTTATCCCTACGAGCCGAATTCGACACGCGCGCGCAACGTCGGCGGTCATCCGTATCTGTGGGCAAGAAATCTGTTAGCCAATCGTTTGTATGATTGTCCGGTGATTTTTTTCGAACCCTACGTAATGAACAGTCGAGAAGTCTACGAGCGCATTCAAGCCGGCGACTACCCTGGGGAGGCAGAAGTTGCGGGAAAAATGCGCAAGTCGATCTATCGGGAGTATGCCGATGCCTTGGTCGATGGATTGTTGCAATACTACCAGTCTCGCTAAAAAGATCTGAACGATCGATTACAGAAAGAGAGGTTTGATGTGTCGATCAAGTAAGTTGATGGTGACGTTTTTGGCGATGATTTCTCGATGTGTTTTTAGGGCATCGGTGTAACGTTCTCCCATTTGTGCGGCGATCTTAAATCCCACATGGAGGAGTTGGCGGAAATGTGGATTGTACTGCGGGCAACTGGGGATGTGACGGAGGGCGTTGACGTAATCTTCGCTGCTCCATGAGGTAACCGTTTCCGCGCTGGGGAGTTGGCTGACATCGATGTCGATCACAGTGGCGTAGGGTTGGCAAAGTGCTTCGCGGTAATCGAGGGCTTTGAGGTAAATTTCCTTGGCCAATGCGAGAGCCTCGCCACCTGCTTCGGCGAGGCCGATGAGTTCTTCGAGCCAATTCGTGCCGGCGGTTTTGATGTGGAGCCCTGCTCCCGTGCGCTGAAGAGCGCGGCGGATGGCGGGGTAGATGGAGAACTTGTCCGAGCCCGAGTGGACACTGAGTTTCAGTTCTGCTGGAAGTCGGTAGGCTTGGATCGCATGAGCGATGACGGCAAGGTCATCGTTGAATTCTTTTTCGAACTGCGCGACATCGCCGACGTAATCGACGCCTTTATTGAAGCGTCCGGTGAACTTCGGTGCGATGGTCTGCACCGGCACACCGGCATCGCTCAGAGCGGCGAGGATGACAAGAAGTTCGGCGGGAGTCTGTGGGCGATCGGTTTCATCCATCGACACCTCCGTGACAAAATCGGAAGTTTTATGCTGCAACAAATGCTGATAGATGGCACCGGCTTTTTGCGTGGCGAGCAAGAACTTTTGGGCAATCTGCGTGAGATCTTCGCGAG
>JBDLWB010000145.1:0-7376 GCA_039804425.1 Verrucomicrobiota bacterium | reverse complement strand
GAGAGCAGCAAGCTGACAGCAATTTTCGAAGGAGCATTCGCAAACAGGCCTTTTTTCCAAAAATGGCGAATGCCGACGAGTGCAATCATCGGCACGAAGAAAAACACGATGGGAGCCCATGCTGTGCCATTACCCATGCCGAAAGCGACGCCCTGATTGTGCACGCGGATGATATGAAACCACGAGGTCAGCTCGATGGTGCGAAAGCCATAGCCTGGCTCGGGGAACTGGAGTACAATCCACCATTTGCTGATTTGATCCAGCACCAACAAAGGCAAGGTAATCGCGCAAAAAATCGTTCGGAAGCTCAAGTTCATGAGGAAAAATCAGAGTGAGGTCGATGTTACCACGTCATCGCAGCGCTGGCAGAGGCCGCTTTCTCGCAACGGTTCGTGACGTCGACAACGTGGGCAAAGCGGAAGCTCCGTCTTGTGGGCCGCAGCTGCGGGTGTCTCGCCCGCTTGCACTTGGAGTTCGGCAATGATGAAAATTTCCTTGAGAGTCTCGAGGTCGTGCAACATCGGCTGCAGGACATCGTTGGCAGGAACGGTCAGCACAATGGCGGCTTCGTTATTACGGGCAAATTCCTTGGCTTGAATGCAGGGCTCGATGGCGGTTTGAATCAGATAACGCCACTCAAACACACGGTCCATGAGCGGCGTGACCGTGGCGTTCGCGAAGCGCGGATCGGGCTCGGGGAAATCTTGCTCGTGAATGCTGCCCGTCGTAAAAGTCGCGTGTTCCCAAGCCTCATCTGCGGTGAAGGCGAGGATGGGAGCAAGAAGCTTACTGACTGCCATGAAAATCTCATACATCGCCGTTTGACTGGCGCGCCGACGTAGTGACTCGGGCGCATCGCAATACATCCTGTCTTTCGTGACATCAATGTAGACGGCACTGAGATCATTGGTGCAAAATTGATTCATCGCGTTAAAGACCTTACGGAATTCAAAATTTTCGTAAGCCTTACGGCACTCGCCCACGACGTGATGCAAGCGCTCGAGAATCCAACGATCAAATACGGGCAATTGCTCGGCAGCAACGGCATCCTTTTGCGGATCAAAGCCATCGAGATTGCCTAACAGAATGCGCAAGGTATTGCGCAGGCGGCGATAGGGCTCGGCGACTTGTTTGAAAAGTTCTTCGCCAAAAGGCACTTCACTTTGCCAGTCGACAGAGCTCACCCACAAGCGAACGATGTCTGCGCCGTATTTGTTGTAGTAATGGGCGGCATCAATTGGTTTGCCGGCTTTTTCGGCTTCCGACTTCGAGAGTTTTTTCTTATCCTTATCGACCACAAATCCGTGGGTCAGCACGGCTTTGTAGGGTGCTGCGTTGCGGTAGGCGACACTGAGCATCAAAGAACTTTGGAACCATCCACGGTGTTGGTCCGTGGCTTCGAGGTAAAGATCGGCGGGCGAGTGAAGCTCGGGATGACGATCGGTCACCGCCACGTGCGAGCAGCCACTGTCGATCCAGACATCGAGTGTGTCGCGACCTTTTTTCACGTCAGCGGGCAAGCCCAAGAGCTGCGCCAGCTCGGCGTCGGATTTTTCAAACCAAATGTTCGTGCCCTCTTTTTCCACCAAGTCGGCGACCTTACGTGCGACATCCGCATCGAGAATCACCGAGCCATCGCCGCGGTAAAAGACCGGCAAGGGGACACCCCAGGTGCGTTGGCGCGAAATGCACCAATCGGGACGCGCTTCGACGGTGCCGTAGATGCGATTGCGACCCCAAGCGGGCAGCCACTGGACGCGATCGATTTCTGCCAGTGCTTGGTCGCGAATGCCATCGAGCGAAATGAAAAATTGCTCCACTGCGCGGAAAATGATGGGGGTTTTCGAGCGCCAGCAATGGGGGTAACTGTGGCGGTAATTTTCGCGACCCAGAAGTGCGGCGCGGGAGTCGAGCAGTTCGATGATCGGTTCGTTGCAAGCAAAGACATGTTTGCCTAACAACTCGGGCATTTCTGCTTCGGCGGTGAAATGGCCGTTGTCATCGACAGGCGAGAGCAGTCCGAGCTGATTTTGCATGCCTGCAACGTAGTCGTCCGATCCGTGACCAGGGGCGATGTGCACGGCTCCGGTGCCGGTATCAGTCGTCACAAACGACGCAAGAATCACGCGTGAGGTGCGATCGAGAAAGGGGTGTTGGGCGAGTTTACCTTCCAGCGCACGGCCACTGCATTCGCGGATTTTTTCCTGCAAGACAAAGCCAGTTTTTTGGGAAAAAGCTTCGATCAACTCGCGCACGATGATGAGGGTTTCGCTGCGATCTTCCTTGGTAAAGCGTCCGACGACGTAGGTGAATTCGGGATGCACGGCAATGCCCAAGTTCGCAGGTAAGGTCCATGGGGTGGTGGTCCAGATCACCATCGATTCGCCTGAGTCATCGAGCAGCGGAAATTTGACAAAGATGGCGGGACTTTCCTTGTCCATGTATTCGACTTCCGCTTCCGCCAGTGCCGTATGCGCGCCATAGGACCACTGCACGGGTTTGCGGCTCTGGTAAATGCGGCCATCTTCGACCATCTTGGCGAACACGCGAAGAATATCCGATTCATACGCGGGGTCCATCGTCAGGTAGGGATGGTCCCAGTCGCCAAATACGCCCAAGCGACGGAACGATGCGCGTTGAATGTCGATGAATTTCAGGGCGAATTCCGAGCAGCGACGTCGGATTTCTGCGGGTTCGAGGCCAGCGGCTTGCTTGACGACTTTGAACTCGATGGGCAGACCGTGGCAATCCCAACCCGGCACAAAGGGCACGGCAAAGCCCGCCATGGTCTTCGATTTGGCAACCAAATCTTTCAGCACCTTATTGAGCGCTGTGCCCATGTGGACATCGCCGTTGGCAAAGGGTGGGCCATCATGAAGAATGAATTTCGGTGCTTTTTGCGCGAGGCGTCGATCCAAAATGCTGCGATACAAGGACCGCGACTCCCAAGCAGCGAGACGTTTCGGTTCATTTTCCACCAAGTCCGCACGCATCGGAAATGCGGTTTGTGGCAGCGTGATGGTGTCTTTGTAATTCTTCGATTCCGCGCTCATGATGGGAGGGCGAGACTACACGGAACCGTCGCAAGGTCAAGGATGGGTGGGGATTTTTTGCGATTCTTGTTGCTTGCTGCAGATGGCCTCATCTCAGCGTTCTGGGGGGAATTTTTGTAGCTTGCGTTGTAGCGAGCGACGGTGCAACCCGAGCACGCGGGCGGCTTCGCTGATGTTGCCTTGGCAATCGGCGATGACGCGCTGGATGTGTTCCCATTCCACGCGTTCTAAGCTCGGCGTCGTGGCGTCGACTGGGATGGCTGCTATGGGCACTTCGGTGATGGCGGCGAGTAGGGCATCGGCATCGGTGGGTTTGATCAGGTAATCCTTCGCCCCAAGTCGCACGGCCTCCATCGCAGAGGCGATGCTGCCGTAGCCAGTGTGAATGATGATGCGCAATTCGGGTCGACCTTTGATCATGGCACGGAGGACTTCGATGCCATTTTTGCCGGGCATTTTCAGATCGAGAATGGCGGCTTCGATGTCATGATCGGCAGCGAGAAACAACGCGTGGTTACCATCGTGCGCTTGTGCGACTTCATGGCCACGATGGATCAATGCACGAGCGAGTCGTTCGCGATACGGTGCATCATCATCGGCGAGCAAGATTTTCATGCAATGAAGTTAGGCAATGGGCGAAAGCAAGTGCAAGACCGCGTGCGTGCGACCCTGAGGAGAGCGAGTGAGAGAAAAAGAACCATGCAGTCGTAAGGCGAGGCATTTGACGAGGAAGAGCCCAAGACCCATGCCGTCGCCGGGGGATTTGCTGGTATAAAAGGGATCGCAGGCACGTTCCAAGCATTCGGCCGATGGCTCGGGGCCGGCATCGGAGACTTCGAGTCGACATTCTTTTTCGCTCAGATGCACCTGCCATTCCAAAGGACCGCCAGAGCGATCTGCTTGGTGTGCGTTGTTGAGCAAAATCACCACGGCTTGTTGCATCGACTGAAGCGGCAGCGCGCAGCTGGCTTCATCGTGAATCACGATGTGGAGTCGTTGCACGATCTCCTCGGGCAGTGCGGACGTTACCGCGTCACGCAGTTGTGTCGCCGTCAGGGGTATGCAGGGATCGCCGATGCCCCAGGTGTTTTTTTCATTCAATTGATCAAGAATGCCTCGACAACGTTGTGCTTGTTGGTGAATCAAGGCGGCATCCTCTTGTGCTTCGGGATGAGGATGATGGCGCAGATGATGGCGTAACTCCGAGCTTGCTAGCGAAATGGTGGCCAAAGGGGAACCGAGCTCGTGGGCAACACCTGCGGACAGAGTCGCGAGTGCCGCAAAGTGAGCATTTTTCTGCGCTTGATGTCGGGCTGCTTCCAGTGCGGCGTCTTGATCCACCAAAATGCGGTGCATGCGCGAGACAAAAGCGGCAATGAAGATCGAAGTGACCACAAAGGCCACAAACATGCCTTGCAGATGCCAGTGATAGCTCTCGCAGCCAGAAGAAATTTCCATGCCGCCGACTTGAATTGGTTGATGTTGGTAAAAAATGAAGCCGTAACCAGCAATGCATCCTGCGACCAGAGACCAAAGTCGAGTCATCGATAAAGTCATCGCGGCCAAGGCAACGTGGAGCAGGTAGAAAGAAGTAAAAGGATTGTGTTGACCTCCAGTGAAGTAAATGAGGATGGTCAGCAGCAAAACATCCAGCCATAAGCTCCAGCCTTGCAGTAAAAGCTGCGGGTAGCGCGGGAAGATGGTGTTGGAGACAATCGTGGTGATGAAAATCGCACTGATCGGCCACCATGGAACCGAAACATCGTAAAGCCACCAAGCCAGCAGCGCGGCGAGCATTTGCCCGAGCACTGCCAGCCAGCGCATGCGCACGATCCAGCGTAGGCTGATCGATTGTCTTTCGGGGATGGTCGCCTGCACGACGGGGAAGGTGAAATGTTTCTGCGGATTTGGCAAGGCAAAGCCCTGCGGCAAATTGACGCGTTCCGGGTAGGGGAGCGCTGGCAGAAAAGTCGTGCATCTCTGCTCTTGGCGAATCGCAGGTTTGGCTCTAGAGTGCCGTCATGTCGTCGACGTTTGGGCAAGCTTTTCGCATTCATACTTTTGGAGAATCGCACGGAGGTGCGGTAGGAGTGATCATCGATGGGTGCCCACCGCGCATTCCTGTGACGCAGGCGATGATTCAAGCTGCGCTGGACCGTCGACGCCCAGGTCAATCGGACATTGTGACGCCGCGCAAAGAACCCGATACGGCAGAAATTCTTTCGGGCATTCAAGACGAAGTGACGCTCGGAACGCCGATTGCGATCACGGTGAAAAATACCGACCAGCGGCCTGGTGCCTATGATGAAATGGCGGTGAAATATCGGCCCTCTCATGCCGACTACACCTACGATGCGAAATACGGGATTCGTGCCGCATCCGGCGGTGGGCGTGCCTCGGCGCGTGAAACGATAGGTCGGGTCGCCGCTGCTGCGATTGCGCAACAAGTGCTGCGTCAGCAATATCCGCAGATCGAGGTGCTGGCTTGGGTGAAGTCGATTCAACATTTGGAAGCGCAAGTCGATCCCGCGACGATCGATGCGGCGACGATTGAGAGCAACATCGTGCGCACCGGAGATCCGGCGATGGTCGAGCCGATGATTGAGCACATCAAAAGCATTCGCAGCCAAGGCAACTCGGTGGGTGGGGTGATTGAGTGCGTGATCCGTGGTTGTCCAGCGGGGCTGGGGGAGCCGATTTTCGACAAACTGGAAGCAGACTTAGCCAAAGCGATGCTGTCCATTCCTGCGACCAAAGGGTTTGAAATCGGGTCGGGCTTTGCGGGGACTTTGCTGACAGGAAAGGAACACAACGATCCCTTCGTGATGGACGGCGATACGGTGCGAACCACCAGCAATCGCTCCGGCGGGGTGCAAGGGGGCATTTCCAATGGTGAGCACATTTTTTTCCGTGTCGCCTTCAAGCCCACGGCGACGATCATGACCAGCCAGCAGACGGTGACCAGCGATGGTCAAAATACGGAGCTGCAGGGCAAGGGTCGACATGATGCTTGTGTGCTACCGCGCGCCGTGCCCATCGTCGAAGCGATGGCGACCTTGGTGCTAACAGATCACCTGTTGCGCCAGCGGAGCCTGTCACCGATTTGATCACGAGCGAGCGCCCACGCCATGCTGGACCAACTGACATCTCACCCTCATGCAAGCCTGATCTTGTTGGTGGTCATCATTGCGCTATTGTGTGCTTTGATTGCCTTTTTTCGCGGTGTTTTTCGGCTGCTCCTTTTGACCTCCATGTTGGCGACATCATTTTGGGTTGCGTATCGCGTGTGGATTGTCACTGCCGACTGGGCGAATGGTTGGTGGCAACATCCCCCCGACTGGGCGCCTTATGTGTTGCCGAGCATTGCGGGTCTTTTTGCCTTGGTTTTTTTACGAAAACTGGCGCATTCATTGTTTTCGCCCTTGAGTTGGTTGGGTGGAAAGCCCGAGTCGCAAGCCGAGCGGTCGTTTTCCATGACGGCGAGTTTGATTCCTACGGCATTGCTTTGTTTGATTGCTGTGTTGTTCATTCGTCACCTTGGCACCATCCGTCAGATCGAGAATCCTAACACCACCGCACTCACGGCGTTGTGGAAAGAAGTCATCGATCGCTATCTGCCAGCGGAGTGGATGCAACGCCTGGATCCGCTCACCGATCCACTACGGTTGACCTTAGCGCAATGGATTTCGCAATTCAATCAAGGAGCCGCTCATTCCGAGGGAACGTCCGAACTTCCCGCATCAAAACGATTGCTGCAAGATCCCAAGTGGAAACGGCTATTGCGAGAAGGTCGCTACAGCGAGTTGTTGCGCGATCCGGAACTGGAAGAGGCACTGCAAGATCCGAAAGTGCAGAAAGCACTGGAAAATCTGCGAAAGGAAGTATTGTCGGAGTAGTCCCAACCTTTGCTTTTCGCTGCGAAGCATGTTGATGGATGACATCTTGGAGGGGGGATGTTGCCATTCAGGCTCTGCACGATCAAAAGTCATTAAAATTTTTCATGAATCATGTTCGATAAAAATGCGATTTTCTGTTGACCGAGCCATTTTTTGGATCTAACTGTCTGCGACGAGTTTTTTCGTTAGTTTTGATAGTTCTTTTTCACGTGAGTCAAAAAGATTAAATCAATCATCTCATCTTTATGAAAAACATCGCGGCAATCATCTTTTCTTCAGCGTTCCTAACGTTGCATTCATTCGGAATATCCTACATTGTCGGTAATGATGGCAAAACGGAATGGGTCGGCACAGGAGCTAGTGTCCCAGGAAGCGGTACAGTGGACAACTTTGCAACAGGCACTGTAGTAGCTGGGAGCACATTCGC
>JBDLWB010000144.1:0-5121 GCA_039804425.1 Verrucomicrobiota bacterium | reverse complement strand
CCGCCGTTTTTGCTTCACAGCTACAGTGGTCCTGTCGATCTGATTCCTGCTTTGGTGAGACTCGGAGCCCATTTTTCTTTTTCGGGGTATTTTTTGCATCAGCGGAAAAAAAGTGCGTTCGATGCCTTTGCTGCTGTGCCGTTAGATCGATTGTTGATCGAGTCCGATGCTCCCGACATGGCTCCACCCTTGGAGTATCAGGGCGCGTTTCATCATCCGGATTTCCACCATCCGGCGGACATGGCGAGGTGCTTGCCCGCTCTCGCTGCATTGCGCAAGATCTCGACGGAAGATTGCGCGCGTGCTTGCTATGAAAACGCTCAACGCCTTTTTCGGCTACGCCTCGCGGAGCCAGAGTAAGCGCAGGGAATTGAGCACCACGATGATCGTTGATCCTTCGTGACCTAAGACCCCCAGCGGCAAGGGCACGTTGAGCCCGATGGTGCTTGCTGCGAGGATCAGCAACACTCCGAGCGAGATCACGAGGTTTTGTTGAATGATGCGACGGCATTGTTTGCTCAATCGCAAGGCGGTCATGACTTTCTTCAATTGATCCTGCAACAAGATCACATCAGCTTGTTCGAGCACGGCATCGGAGCCGCGTAAGCCCATGCCAATCGATACATCAGCAATCGCCATGGCGGGAGCATCGTTGACGCCATCGCCCACCATCGCCACGATTTCGCCACGCTGTTGCCATTCTTGAATGGAGGAAACTTTGGTCTCAGGAGTCATGCTCGCACGGGCTTCGTCGAGCGCCAGTTCTTGCGCCAACAGCGCGGCCGACTCGGGCCTATCACCTGTCAGCATGGCGACGCGTATGCCGACGTTTTTCAGTTCGCGAATCAACGGCGCACTTTCGGCACGAGGAGCATCGCGGAGGAGAATGCGACCCACCCCGGCATGGGTTTCGACCATGACTTCGGTGAGCCCCGGCGCAGGATCGGGAAATTGGGCAAGCCAGTCAGCGTCCGGAAAAAGACTGCGTCGTCCTTGGGTCGCGCGCTCACCTGCAATCACAGCGCGCACTCCTTTGCCGGTGATGGATTCGTAGTCGCTCACGCTAACGGTGATCTCGCCGTTTTCGGCACGCCAGGCCTGCGCAATGGCGCGGGAGATCGGATGGGTCGACGATTGCGAAAGCGCTGCGGCAACCTCTAACAGATTTTTTTCATCCCCTGCGGGAAAGGTGTCGATCTGCACGATCTGAAACTCGCCCTCGGTCAAGGTGCCTGTTTTATCGACAGCAAGTCGATGGATAGTGGCGAGTTTTTCCAAAGCAATGCCACCGCGAAACAAAATCCCCCGCTTGGCGGCGGCGGCAATTCCGGAAAGAATCGCACTGGGAATGGAAATCACCAAGGCGCAGGGCGAGCAGACGACCAATAACGTCATGGCACGGTAGATCGCCGATGGCGCGCTTTCGCTGCCGCCCCATGCCGGTAAGCCGCCGACCCAGTGCCACCAGCAAAAGGCCGCGATGCTCATCAACAAAATCCCCAATGTGTAAGGTGTGCCAAATCGGTCTGTGAAACGCTGCGAAGGCGCTTTGCTCGCTTGGGCGGTGCGAATCAGGCGAATGATCTTCGCATGCGCGCTCTCGGAGGGTAAGCGAGTGACTTCGACGTCGACCAATCCCCAGCCATTCAGAGTTCCGCCAAATACGCCGTCACCACGATTTTTGTCCACCGGAATGGCCTCGCCGGTGAGCATGGATTCATCGGCGGACGTTTGACCGCTGATGACTTTTCCATCGATCGGAAACAAAGCCCCTGGCAGAACACGGATCATGTCGCCCAGCGCAAGTTCATCGACATTGACTTCGGTCACAACATGGTCGCCTCCTACCCGCATGGCTTTTTTCGGGGCATCGCGGAAGAGCGAACGGATTTCGCGCTCGGTCCGCGCCATCGCCATGGCTTCGAGCGCACCACTCAAGGAAAAAAGAAAAAGCAAGGCGGCTCCCTCCCACCACGCGCCGATGCCCGCAGCACCGATGGCCACAATGAGCATCAGAAAATGAATGTCGAGACGTGCCTGTTTCAGGTCGTCCCAAGCATCGATCAAAGCATCCCAGCCCCCCGCCAGATAGGAAATGCCATAGCAAAGCAAAACCCACTCTTTCGCAACTCCTAGACGATCCAGCCCAAGAGCAGTCAGCAAAACTGCACCGCAGAGACCTGCCGAAAACAATAACCATTTCCACTCGCCTTCTGCTTTGCCCGCATCAATCACGCCGTGATCGTATCAGCGCCGCTCGCTACTGGCGAGCAGGATTTGCTGCTGCAATCCGCACGATTTTGCAAATGCTGCGCAGTCGTATCGATTGCTTGTCAAAGGTTCTCGAAGGGCGTAATGTGAGATTGTATGAAAACGATCGTCACTGCACTCGACTTCTCGGACGCTTCCGAAAAGGTTCTATCCGCCGCCATCGCCATGGCTCAAGCTCAAGGTGCCAGCCTGCATCTTGTTCACGTGCTCGAACCGACGCCGAGTTACACGGCCTATGGCATGACACCTGAGGAGTTTCCCGCGATTCAGGTGTTTCAACAGGAATCACAAAGTCGCGCGGAAATCCGCCTGCAAGAAGCGAAAAAAACAGCCCTCGCTACGATTTCGGATGTGCATACGGAGTTGATGATCGGTTCGCCCTTGCATTCGATTGCCGAATACTTGCACCAGAAAAATGCCGACCTCGTCGTCATCGGTTCTCACGGCCACGGCGCGATCACCGCCCTACTCATCGGCAGCGTCGCAGAAGGCCTCGTGCGCAAGGCCATTTGCCCCACTCTCGTGATCCCCTGTGCTGCTCCGTGATGCACGGCGATTCAGCTAGGGAAAGCCATGTTCTGCGAGACAGACAAAGGGGATCCGTTTGTCTCGATGGAGAGAAGCTGAGTTGACAGAATTTCAGAATTTTCCGAATCACCAGAGAAGGAGATGAATCAAGTTTCGAGAAACCTGAACCCAGCGAGATCGGAGTGGTGAATCTCGGGATGATTGCCATGACGAAATTCTGTAAAATTCTGAAATTCTGTCAAACCCAGCCCCGATCACCTGTTTGCGTTCTTATCATGGGAGATTCGCTCCCTCGCTTGATCTGCCTGCTCCGCGATACGACATTCCAGCGTTGCTAAATTTCCTCATTTGTGCCATGCATCGCGCGTGCGATCACTCCACGACCTCAGCTTTGCCGAAATGGAGCAAGTTCTTTGTGCCGATGGCTTGAATGCCATTCACGCGAAGGCGTTGTGGCGTGCGCTTCATGGTCATGCCGACCTACTCACTTCCATGCCCAGCCATTTCCTCGGCCCCTTGCAACGCTGGCTCGAAGTCAATTTTTACGCGGACGAAGCGCGTTATTTCATCGATGCCCCCGAGGTGGCGGCGGAAACGAAAAGTAGCGATGGCATGACGCGCAAGTTTTTGCTGAAACTCCGCGATGGCAAAACAATCGAAACCGTGCTGATGGGCTACGACGGTCGTTTCACTGCCTGTGTCAGCACGCAGGTCGGCTGCGCCATGGGTTGTGTGTTTTGTGCCACGGGACAAATGGGCTTCACCCGACACCTGCGCCCTGGTGAAATCATCGCACAAGTGCTCCACGTCCAGCGCATTCTCCAGCGCGACCACGGCAAGAAACTGCGCAATTTGGTGCTCATGGGCATGGGCGAGCCCTTGCACAATTACGATTCCGTGATGAAAGCTCTCGCCACCATCGCCGATGTCCGTGGCCCCAGTCTCTCGAAGCATCGGATCACCATTAGCACGGTCGGACTCGTTCCTGCGATCCGTCGCATGGCCGATGAAGGCTGCCCTTACAATCTCGCACTGAGTCTTCACGGCGCCACCAATGAACAACGCCAAGCACTCATTCCTGTAGGAAAAAAATGGCAGATGGACGAGCTGATCGATGCCTGCCGATACTACGATGAAAAGATCGGCAAACGCATTTTCATCGAGTGGACGATGATCGCCGGAGAAAACGACACCCCGGAAATCGCTCGTCAACTCGCGGAGTTGCTGCAAGGCATCAACGTTCACATCAATCTGATCCCGCTGAACCCTACCGCAGGTTACGCCGGTAGTGCCAGCGCTCATCAGGCCGGCATGCATTTCCAACGCATCCTCCGCGAAGCCGGCTATCCCGTCACTTTCCGCCAACGTCGCGGCATCGATGTCGCCGCTGGCTGTGGTCAGTTGCAGAGCGAACATGCCACGAAAAAAACGGCATCGCCCGCAGCCCATACTTCGCTTTCATGAGTTCATTTGTCATTTACGACCTCGAAACCACCGGACTCTATCCTGATTCCGATGATTTCATTCAAATCGCCGCTGTCCGCTACCACGATGGCCGCGTGATCGCGGAAGATGAGTTTTTCAGCTTTGCCCGACCTCGACGTCGCATCAGCAGCTTCATCGAAAGCTACACTGGCATCGGCAATCATCACGTAGTCGGTGCGCCTAGCCCGGAGGAAGTGATGTGCGCGTTTTCGGCGTGGGTCGGTGACAGCACGCTGATCGCCCACAACGGATTGCGATTCGACTCGAAATTTCTCGCCGCCACCAGTGATCGATGCGGACGCGCCACGAGAGAAGTGTCCTGCATCGATTCCATCCACATCTCGAAAATGCTCTTCGGCAAAACCCGCGGCACCGGCCACTCGCTCGATGTAGTCAAAGCCCGACTCGGTCTCGCCGAGTCCACCCTCCGCCGTCACGACGCCCGCGGCGATGTCGACATCCTCGCCCGCGCCGTAGCCGCCATGCAGCAAAAGCTCCAGCTCGACACCTCCCTCACCGGCGTCCCCCGCCATCCCTCAAAACTACCATGGGTGAAGTGAGAGGAGTGATAGCTAGGAAAAAGTCAACTTCCTTCTAACCTCCCAGCCCTTCAAAATTCGATCCATCGCCCCACCGTGGCGGCGTCTTTCCAAGAGCCAAGCCCCTCCCTACCGCATCCTAAGCACATCCAACATTCAACATCCCTCCTTCGTGTCTTCGTGTCTTCGTGTCTTCGTGTGAGACCATCTCCCATGTTAACTCAGGCGCGCCGCCCGCGCCTTCGGCCCTACGGGCCACCTCGCTTTGCGCTCGTGTCCAAAACGGCTACAAGCCTTC
>JBDLWB010000143.1:0-4050 GCA_039804425.1 Verrucomicrobiota bacterium | reverse complement strand
AAGTCGTAGCGCGTTCCATCGGCCTTGATGCAGCACGGCTTGCTGAAAACCATTTTCGTGAAATTCCCAATACAGGAATGGCTGCACTGGCTGTTTTTTGCCAAGCAAGGTCGGCAGAGCGCTAACACCATCGATGGTCTTCGGCACTGGGCTAGCCACCAGTTCGGCAACCGTGGGCCAGAAATCGGCAAAGCTGCCAACGTAGTCGCTCGTTTTCCCCGCCGCAACCGTCTTGGGCCACCAGGCAATGAAGGGCACGCGGATGCCCCCATCGGTCAAACTGCGTTTGATGCCCGTGAATGGGCCCGATGACTGAAAGCGCGCTCCATCATGACCACTTTCTTGATGTGGCCCGTTGTCGCTGGAAAAAATCACCAAAGTCTTGTCTGCGATGCCGATCTTTTTCAAATGCGCTAGCATCCGCCCCACGTATCCATCCATCCGCTCGATCATCGCCGCATGACCACGGTCGGCTTCAGGCCACGTAGGATCTTGATACCGTCCAAAATCCGGCACTTCCGCCCCACTGCCGAGCTTGCGTCGACGTTCATTGTTCGCATGCGGCACAACCATGCTCCAGTAGAGAAAAAACGGCCTATCTCGATGCGCCTCTACAAAGCGAATGGCTTCATCAGCAAACAAATCATCCGCATATTCTCTTGGCTCTGTAGCGTAACCAGCGCCACGATTTCCCACAGTTGTGACGACATTCCGCAGCTTTTCCTGACGATCATTCCGCCACAAGAATGCAGGAAAATGATTGTGTGCGTGTTGGTGATTCAAGTAGCCATAAAATTCATCAAAACCCTGACGCCACGGCAACCCTTGCTCGGAACCATCCCATTCTCCCAAACCCCACTTGCCGATGATGGCTGTTTTATGCCCCGCTTGCTGGAATAATTTCGCGACACAAACATCGTTCTGCGTCAACCCGACACCCTCTCGATTGCCACGCACGCGAGTTCTTCCTTGATGGCGACCCGTCATCAACACCGAGCGCGATGGAGCACATACCGTAGCGCCTGCATAATAACGAGTAAAACGCATACCTTCTTGTGCCATGCGATCAATTTCTGGAGTTTGAATGATCTTTTGACCATAACAACCCAGCTCACCATAACCTAAGTCGTCGGCCAAAATGAAAATGACATTGGGAGCCGCCACTGCGCCGAAGGAATGCATGATGAAGGCCATCAAGCCACAACCGAATTGCCAAAGTTTCACACTCTCACCTTGCCGCTTCAGCCGAAAAATGCAACGGAATTGACTACGAATCGCGGCATGATTTTCTTGCCAGCGCACCGATGCGCAGTAGCTTGATGACATGAATTCTTACAACCCATCAACCGACCTCGATCGTCGCGATTGGCTCAAAGCGCTTTCTCTTGGTGGTATCGCCTCCTTGCTACCATTGTCATCAAGCGCGGCGAAATCTCCCGCCAGTCGCGTGCGTGGCATCGTTTTCCTCGTCGCCGATGGCATGAGCCCTGGCGTGCTCACCATGGCACAAGCGTTTTCGCAACACACTCGTCAACGTGACACGCAATGGTGGCGTTTGCTGCGAACACCTCAATGCCAGCATGGATTGATGGATACGGCATCTGCCAATTCACTCGTCACCGATTCGGCAGCAGCCTCGTCGGCTTGGGGAAGTGGCCAGCGAGTTCCCAACGGAAACATCAACATCAGCGCAACAGGAACTGCACAAACCCCCATCGCCGCAATCTTGCGTGAAAAAAATTACCGTTGTGGATTGGTTACTACCGCCACCATCACGCATGCTACTCCCGCAGGTTTTGCAGCACAACAAGCGCAGCGAAATGACGAAGAAAGCATCGCCCCGCAATACCTGGATCGGGTCGACGTCCTGCTCGGCGGTGGTCGCGAGTTCTTTGATTCCGACAAACGCAGTGATGGCAAAAACATCACGGGCGCTTTTGAAAAAGCGGGCTACCAACACCTACGCAATCGCTCCGAACTCCTCCATTCCCAAAGCCCGCGCATCCTTGGGTTATTCTCGACGAGTCACCTGCCTTTTTCGATGGATCGAAAAAATCAAACATCCATCCCCTCTCTCGCAGAAATGGCAGAGGCCGCACTTTCGCGTTTTTTAGCACAAGAAAAACCTTTTTTGCTTCAAGTAGAAGGTGCACGCATCGACCATGCGGCGCATCTCAATGATATTGCGGGCTTGCTTCATGAACAGTTGGAGTTCGATGATGCGCTTGCCAAAGTTCTTGCTCTCACTGCAGCACATCCTGATGTCCTAATTGTCGTCACGAGCGACCACGGCAATAGCAACCCAGGCCTCAATGGCATGGGGCCAGCGTACCAGCAAAGCAATGAATGCTTCGCGCGCATTCAACGCTCGCAAGAATCCTTCAGCTCGCTGTTAAACCGTTGGCTTCAGAAGCCAGAGCAAGATTTGGCGGCAATGATTGAGAAACAAATCGGCTTTTCCTTGAGCCCAAGTGAACATGAAGCACTGCGCGCGACCTTATCACAAAAGAAAGTGATCGAATGGAATCATCTCCTCGCGAATCCCGAAGGCCTTCTCGGACAATTCGCGGGGAATCATTTTGGCGTCGGCTGGACAGGCACGACCCATACCTCCGACCCCACCATCGTCAGCGCCATCGGACCTGAGTCCGAACGATTCACAGGACTCGTGACCAACACCGATGTCTTCCGCCATTTCACGGAATCATTGACATAACAATGTCCATGGCAGAATCTTGCAGTCGTGCGCAATCTCATTCGGTTTCTTTGTTTTTTCCTCTCTCTTGCATTGATCGAAGCGGCGCCTCCTGTCCCTCCTAACGTCGTCGTCATCCTTGTAGACGATATGGGGTTTTCCGACATCGCTCCTTATGGAGGAGAAATTGCGACGCCGAACTTAACTGATTTGGCAAAAAACGGCATTTGCTTTTCCCAGTTTTACAACTCGGCTCGCTGTTGCCCCACAAGAGCGGCCTTGCTCACCGGCTTGCATCCTCATCAAGCCGGGATAGGTCACATGGTCAAAGAAAAATCATCGCCTCATGACAGCTCGCCTGCTGCATACAAAGGCAATCTCAACGATGCGTGCATCACCCTAGCCCAAGCAGCCAAAGCCATGAATTACGCCACTTTCATGGCAGGAAAATGGCACGTGGCAGGAGATGATCAAAGCGACTGGCCGCTACAGCGCGGATTTGATCGCTACTACGGAAATTTGCATGGCGCTGTTCATCAATTTACCCCTTACGGCGAGCGTCTGATGTATCAGGGAAATCAGGTCGACCCACAACCTCAGAGCACCACTGACCGTCCCTTCTATACCACAGATGCCTTTGCCGATCACGCGATTCGATACCTCAATGATCATTTCAAAAAAAACGCCGACCCCACAACGCGCTCGCCATTTTTTCTTTATCTCTCCTTCACCGCCCCCCACTGGCCCTTGCACGCTCACGAACAAGAACTCCAACAATATCGTGATGCCTATCTCATGGGTTGGGATGCGTTGCGTGCGCAACGCTTTGCACGACAACAATCCATCGGACTCATCCCCCGCTCTTGGAAGCTGTCGCCCCGTGATGCAACCATTCCTGCATGGGACTCTCTTAGCCGTGAAAAACAAAAACAAAGCGCAGACTTGATGTCAGCTTATGCAGCCATGATTGATCGCATGGATCAAAAAATAGGCGATCTTTTTCAAACCATCAAGTCTCACCAAGCCTGGAAAAACACACTCATCATTTTTCTTTCCGACAACGGAGCATGCCCCGAAGGCTCACTTCTCGGACAGGGAGATCCGATCCAGGATCGAGCTCCTCACACGGCACTGCAGCGCCCCAGCTATGGCAAAGCATGGGCCAATGTTTCTTCGACACCATACCGACTTTATAAAAGTTTTGCTCACGAGGGAGGGTGCATTACCCCCTGCATCATTCATTGGCCTGATCAGATTCCAGCACGCGGATGGTATCGCGAACCAGCCCATGTGATCGATCTCATGCCGACCTTGCTCGATGTCATCGGCTCGCGTTATCCGGAAAAATTCCAGGG
>JBDLWB010000142.1:0-3986 GCA_039804425.1 Verrucomicrobiota bacterium | reverse complement strand
GCGTCAAAAATGGAATCGTCTCGTTAGGTCGCGTGGAGCTCTCCACTCATCCGCACCGCGACATCATTCCCGACCACGGCGATCAAGCAAGGGAAAGCCATGCTCTGTAAGGCAGACCAAGGAGAACCGTTTGTCTCGATGGAGGGAAGTCGAGTTGACAGAATTTCCTGAATGACCCTAGAAGGAGATGAATCCCTACTCGAGAAACCTGAACGAAGCAGGATCGGAATGGTGGATCGCGGGATGATTGCCATGACGAAATTCTGAAAAATTCTGAAATTCTGTCAAAACCAGCCTCGATGGCCGCGTGCGTTCCTATCATGTGAGATTCGCTCCCTTGCTTGATCACCCTGCATTCCCGACCCCCAAAATCATTTTGACTATTTTTTTGACTACTTTATCTTCTCTGCATGACGACTCGCCAAATCAGCATTTCCGAGTTCAAAGCGCATTGCACCGAAGAGATCCGCCAAGTGGAAAAAGGTGAAATGGCGCTAAAGCTCACGCGTCACGGAAAAACCGTAGCAGTTGTGTTGCCTCCGCAAACACTCGCTCCTTCCTCTACCTTAAAAGACTGGATCGGCAGTGGAGTTGGCTCGATCGTTTTCGCACCAGACTACGATCCCGCAGAACCCGCGTTTGCGCCAGAAGATTGGAATCTTTGACACGATGCCATTGGTATGAACGCATCCTATCTGCTCGATACCTGTGCCTGGCTCGATGCCTTTTCTGCTCCCGAGCAACTTAAGCCGAGCATACGCAAGTTGCTCGGTGCGCAAAGCGTGGTTCATCTCGCGGCCATCAGTACGATCGAAGTCGCACGAAAAGAAGCAGCGGGCCAATTGATTTTCGGCATGCCACTGGGAACGTGGTTTGAGCGCGCCATGCCCGAACATCGCATCAAAGTGATCGATCTTTCCCCAACGATCGCGATCGATGCCACCCGCCTGCCGCAATGGGAGCACCGCGATCCTGCAGATCAAATCATCGTCGCAACCGCCCGCGTGCATGGCCTCACCATTCTGACGTCAGATCAAAAAATTCTCCGCTACCCGCACGTCAAAAGCCAAGCGACCCGCAAGTGACCCAAGGAGTTCGCGCACGAGCGACTCCTTTGATCCATTCAGAAAATTGCCCCATTCTGTCTCCCAACATCCAACATCCCCCTTCGTGTCTTCGCGCCTTCGTGCGAGCTGATTTTCCTACCCAGCTCCATCTCCCTGCATCCACACCGGATTGGCAACGATCAAAGCAGCGGGAGGAGAAATGCCATCCTAAAGCGCGAGTGCTGATAGGGGTTTTCGGCACTCGTCCTTTTTTGTTTGTGATCCGTGATCGCGCGGATCGCTTGTGTCATCACACGCCATTTTTAGATTGGCAGCCGAATCGAATGCGATAGGTTGACGGGAAAATGAAAACCCTCCGAAAGCAGCAGTTCTCTCTGCGAATCGCATTCCTGCTATTCGTTGCATCGCTGCTGCTGCCTGCGGAACCGATTCGCTTTTCGTCTGCCGAAGCCACGTATTACCATGGTAAGGAGGAAGAATTTTTGAAAGTCATCGATGGCTTGATTCATGGTCCTATGGGCTGGTCGCCCGCACCCAGAGTCCATGAACCGCAATCCCTCATCGTTCGTTGCCAATCTCCCATGAAAGCGGAAGAGGTGTCGATCGAGCTATATTTTTTCTGCGGTCGTCCACTCAATCCACTGGCAGAATTTCGCTTGAGCGCCACAACGGATCCGCAACCTTCCTGGCAAAGCAACTGGCAATCCGTCACCATCGAACGCTTTGCGGCAGATGTGCATTCATTGCAGCGAACCGCAGAGGGCACGATGCGCATTGAGCTCTTCCCACCCACCATCACAGGAAATCAAGCCGACGATGTGTATCGGCTCAAAGTGCGGCTTCCTCAAGGTCTAGCAACGGGATTCCGACTTGACGCCATTCCTGTGGAATTGCCGGGAAGCACGACAAAAGCGCTGAGTTGGTGGTCACCGCACGATTTTACATTGACGGAATTTCACGCAGAAATTCTCGTGCCAGAAACCACCAACATTGCCTTGCATCGCCCAGTGCTTACTTCACACGATTTGTATTTAGACCCATGGAGAAATGAAAGCATGAAGAGCGCCAGTCTCACCGATGGGATTGCCGCTACGATCGCGCATCCCCATGATTTATTTCTCGGCGAGGCGTTTTATTTTGAAATCGATCTCGGCCGTGAAGTCGAGGTAGATCACATCAATCTACGCAATCGCGCCGATGACGAGTTTAACAGGATGCGAAAAATCAAGCTCGAGCTGTTGAACAAAACCAACCATCAAAGCAGCGTTGCTCACTGGTTCGCCATCAATCGGCCCGATGGTTCTGACCCTGGCCCAGGAGCGATCGATACCATTCACGCGCAGGATGGCAGGGGCAAAGCTATCGGTCGATTCCTCAAAATTTCATCACAGAGTGACATCGCTTATTCGCCTCAACTCGCGGAAGTCGAAGTGTATGAACGGCGAACACCTCAGCTCGTGGCGTTGTCGTCGGACGGACATCCGATTCGTTCCCGCAGCCCCGCAGTGATTCCTCCTGGAGCGCGACGCTTGTCCATCGAAGCGATGATTCCTCAATACGGCATGCCTCGCGGTGATGGATTTCGCTGGCGTTTGCGCGGCGTCAGCGATGATTGGCAAAACAGCAACCAACTGAAGTGGGATATGCCTTGTCCCGCACCGGGAAACTATGTGCTCGAACTCCAAGCACGGCATAGTGACGATCAATGGGATGCTTCCCTCTTGCAAGTTCGATGCCAAGTGCAACAGCACTTCTGGCAAGACCAGCGTTATCAAGGCGGCTTCTTCATCGCCTCAATCATCAGCGTGTATGCCATTTCTCGTCGCCTGATCAAAAATCGCTCGCGTCGGCAAATCGACGAAGCCAATGCTCGTGCTGTTCTCGCGGAGGAGCGTTCGCGCATTGCCCGCGACCTGCATGACGATCTCGGCGCGAACTTTGCCGAAATTGCCATCATCAGTGAGCTCGCCCGCGAGTCCTTGCCCGAAAATCACCCGGCTCGTTCGCCCTTGGCAACGATCTATGAACGCGCGGAGAACAATACTCGTCGACTCGGTGAAATTGTCTGGGCCGTCAATCCGGCGCATGACACGATCGAACACTTGATCCAATACCTCTGCAATTTTGCCCAAGACTATCTGTCCGCCGCCAACATTCGCTGTCGCTTTGACATGCCCGATCCTTTGCCGCAAGAAACTTTTACCGCCGCGCAACGTTACCAACTCCTCCTCGCCGCCAAAGAAGCCATCCACAATGCCGTTCGCCATGGCAAACCGAAGACGGTGGAAATCAAAGTCGAGATCTCCGACGACTGGCTGCGCTTGATCATTCACGATGACGGCATCGGCTTCGATCCCGCATTAGCAGGCACGTCGACGAGGGGCTGTGGAAACATGCGCTTGCGCATGGATGCCATCCATGGCAGTTTGATGATCGATAGCCATCCTGCCACAGGCACGACCGTGCAATTCTACGCTCCACTCCAGAAATGAAACCCACCAACATACGCGTATGCCTAGTAGAAGATGACGATGGTCTTCGTCAACGTCTGCGCGAGCTCGTCGATACGCTTCCCGGCTATCAGTGTGTAGGAGCCTATGCCACGGCAGAGCAGGCACTGCAAGAATTGCCCCAGGCATGCCCGCGGCTGCTACTCACAGACATCAACCTTCCCGGTCTCAGTGGCGTCGAGCTCGTCACTCAGTTGCGTGATGTGTTGCCCGACACCGAGATCATCATGCTCACGGTGTATGACGATACCGAACTGATTTTCCGTTCCTTATCTGCTGGAGCAGGAGGTTACTTGCTCAAGCCTGTCAAACGCGCCCAGCTCCTCGAAGCCATGAGCGACATTCTTCAAGGAGGTGCTCCTATGTCTTCATCGATTGCGCGAAGAGTCGTGCAAACGTTTCGTAAGCC
>JBDLWB010000141.1:0-5623 GCA_039804425.1 Verrucomicrobiota bacterium | reverse complement strand
ATCTGGAAATCCCCGCCGGTGAAGTTCACGCCATCATGGGACCCAATGGCTCAGGAAAATCGACTCTCTCAAAAGTCATCTCCGGCCACGAAAGCTACGTTGTCACCGCCGGTTCGGTCACCCTCGATGGCGTGGATCTGTTAGAGCTCGATATCGATCAACGCTCGCGTGCTGGTGTTTTCCTTGCTTTCCAATACCCCGCCGAGGTTCCTGGCGTGTCGAATGCCAATTTCATTCGCGCCGCGTTGCAAGCCCGCCTGCCCAAAGGTCAGGAAATCGATGCCGTGGCTTACTACAAAAATCTCTACGCCAAAATGGACTTACTGGAAATGGACCGCAAGTTCACCGCTCGCTCGGTCAATGAAGGCTTCTCCGGAGGCGAGAAAAAGCGCAATGAAATCCTGCAAATGCTCATGCTCGAGCCCAAATACGGCATTCTCGATGAGACCGACTCCGGCCTCGACATCGATGCGCTGAAAATCGTCGCTAAGGGCGTGAATGCCATGCGTTCTCCTGACCGCGGATTTTTGCTCATCACTCACTACCAACGTTTGCTCGACTACATTGCACCCGATTACGTCCACGTCATGTCCGCAGGACAAATCGTCCGTTCCGGCGGCCCAGAACTCGCTCTGGAGTTGGAGAAACATGGCTACGATTTCCTCAAGGACCTCGCCCCCGCCTAATCAGCGCATTCGTTTGTCACATCGAACCTATCTATCATCATGTCTCTCGATCTCTTGCCTGAAACTCTCGACCAAGAAACCGCCGATGCCGTCAACATCGATCGCTCGATTGGCGACTTCACCTTCCCCGAGCGCAATAAATTCGATGCCGGCCGTGGTCTCTCGGAAAAAACCATCGACTACATTTGCGACGTTAAAAACGACCCACAGTGGGTCCGCGAATTTCGCCATCGCGCGCTGAAAGTGTTCCGCGATAAACCGATGCCGACCAATTGGGCGACGGAGGATTTGAACAACATCAACTTTGATGAAATCCGCTATTACCTGTCGGACGGCGAAAAACCGAAGCGTTCGTGGGACGATGTCCCAGCCGATGTGTTAGAAACTTTCGAGCGTCTCGGCATTCCCCAACAAGAGCGCGCTTTCCTCGCGGGCGTGGAAGCTCAGTTTGACTCGGAAGCCGCTTACTCGAATGTCAAAGAAGAGCTCACCAAGCAAGGCGTGATTTTTGTCAATTCGACGGAAGGCTTGAAGGAGCATGAGGAAATTTTCCGACCATGGTTCGGCAAAGTCATTCCTACCGGCGATAACAAATTTTCCGCGCTGAACTCGGCGGTATTTTCGGGTGGCTCGTTCATCTACATCCCCAAAGGCGTGAAGCTGAAGCAACCGCTGCAAGCGTATTTCCGCATCAACTCGGAGTCGTTCGGTCAGTTTGAGCGCACGCTCATCATTGCCGATGAGGGCGCAGAGGTGATGTACATGGAAGGCTGCACCGCCCCGAAGTTTGAAACCGCCACACTGCACTCGGCCGTCGTCGAATTGGTCGCTCTGAAAGGCGCAAAAATCCAATACGTCACGGTGCAAAACTGGTCGTCGAATGTCTTCAACCTCGTCACCAAACGCGGGCTCGCGATGGAAGATGCCGAGGTCCGCTGGATCGATTGCAACATCGGCTCACGTCTGACGATGAAATACCCCGGCGTGGTGATGAAGGGTCGTCGCGCACGCGGCGAAGTGATTTCAATCGCCCTCGCCAATACCGGCCAACACCAAGACACGGGCGCGAAAATGATTCACGCTGCTGATGAAACGACATCGAACGTCGTCTCGAAGTCGATCTCGGTCGGCACAGGTCGCTCGACCTATCGCGGCCAAGTGCACATTCCAAAGCACCTCAAAGGCTGCAAAAATAACACCGAGTGTGATGCTTTGCTCATCAATACCAAATCGCGCACGGACACCTATCCTGCGATCACGGTGAAGGGCAATCAACATGCCACCCAGCACGAGGCCAGCGTCAGCCAGGTCTCGCAGGAAATGCTGTTCTACATGATGCAGCGCGGCATCGGCGAAGGTGCGGCGATGTCGCTCGCGGTCAATGGCTTCATCAATGATCTGGTGCGTGAGTTCCCGATGGAATACAGCGTCGAGCTTAAGCGTTTGATCGACCTCGAAATGGAAGGCAGCGTTGGTTGATCGATGACGCCTCCTTTTCTCGATCGCTCAGAGAAGGAGGCGCACCGCTCACTGCGTCGCTTGTTTTTTCTCTCACTTGTTAGCTACTTTATCTACCATGCCTACCTCGCTTTCCTATCCCTCTCTTCTCGAACAACCTGCTGCCACTTCGGCACTGCACCCGCAATGGTTTGCCACGGCGCAAGCCGAAGCTTGGCAGCAATTCCTCGCCACGCCGGCACCACGTCGCAATGATGAAACATGGCGTTTTTCGACGATTTCGCAGCTCGATTTCGCCGACTTCCAGCGCACCGGTTTCCATGGTGATGCCAGCGCATGGATCGAGGCCTCCACAGGTGTTGCCGATGCCGCAGCGACGCTGGTATTTGTCAATGACACGCTTGTGCACCAAAGCAGCCACTTGCCCGCAGAAGTGATTTGTTTGCCCTTGGCAGAAGCACTGCGCTCGCATCCTGAGCTGGTAAAGGAATATTTCATGCGCCACGCAACGAAGCTCGGCTCGGCCAAATGGGCGGCTCTTCACGCCGCGCACTTGACCAATGGCGTGTTCCTCTACGTTCCTGCAGACGTTGTGTTAGAACATCCTGTGCAGATTTTCCATTGGGTGCACGGCGATCGCAGCACAATGCTGCCGCACACACTGATTGTCGCAGAAAAAGGTTCTGCCGTGCGCGTCATCGAAACGTTTCAATCAACCGATGACTCATCTGCCTCTCTCACCATTGCCGTGAATGATCTGGTCGCTTCAGAAGGTGCCACGCTCGACTACGTTGTCGTCCAAGCGCTCAATGAGCAAAGCAAGGTCATCACCATCAATGCGAGCGACGTAGAAAAACAAGCGAAGTCCACCAGTTTCTTGCTGAGCACAGGCGCAGCATGGGCACGGAGTGAATCGATTTCACGCCTCAAAGGTGAGGAAGCGAGTTCGTTCATGCTCGCGGTGTCGGTACCCACCGGTGATCAGGAGTATGATCAACGCACGTTCCAACACCACATTTCCGCTGGTGCTCACTCGGATCTGCTCTACAAAAATTCACTTTACGGAGCATCTCGCACGATTTTCTCCGGGCTGATTTTTGTCGATGAAGGCGCCCACCGCACCGATGCCTATCAAACGTGCCGCAATCTTTTGATGACGGATACTTGCGAGGCCAACTCGATGCCAGGTTTGGAAATCAATGCCGATGACGTGAAGTGCAGCCACGGCAGCACTAGCTCGCAAATCAGCGATGAGGAAATTTACTACTTGCGCGCGCGCGGCATCGATGCCGTCACCGCTCGTCAGCTGATTGCTCGAGGTTTTTCGATCGAAGTCATCGAGCGCCTCGGTCACGAAGCGACAGAAGCTTACGTGCTGCGTTTCCTCGATGCCAAATTCGCCACCTTGCGCTAAGGCGCGACAATCAATGAATCCACGTGGAGCTGAGAGGGAACCTTCGCCCGTCTCAAGCCCACGGGGGTTTGGGGGCAATCTGCCACGCAACGCCAGCTCTTACCACGCTTCTCACAACGCACGATTCCTTGTAATGTTCTCGCCCCCATCGGGTCGAGGTATGTGAGAACAAATGCATTTTCATCCCCATTGGCGCATGGAGCAACGCCAACAACCGTGACGTAATGGGAGTCGATCACTTCAAACCCGGCATATCTTCGCAAACCAACGATAGGGGGAAAACCGACTTTCAAGGAACGCGCGATACGTCGATACATCCGCGTTGCCTTATCAGAACCCTGCGGAATCCATAATCGCACCTCCGGCGCAGGCGACGAAAGAAGCAACTCATTGATCAGGTCAGTGAGATCGACAGCATTGATTCCACGCAATGACCAACGTCTACGATGAGGAGTATGCCGAGAGGTCCTTGATCCTTGATGAAGCACCAGATCTCGCAATTGTTTGGTATCATTGTCACCTGGAATGCCAGCAGCTACAGCTTGATACACGGCGGATCCATGACGCAAAGCATTCAATGCTGCCGTTGGTCCGCAGGCATTTCCAGCCAAGCAAAGTTGATTGGCTGCGACAGCCTCTGATTTCGGTGCCGTGACGGGCGACATTGGCGCGCAATGACAAAGCACCAATGTCATCAAAAAACACCAAGGGAAAAAATCTCTCATTCGCTTGTCTGAATTTTCTCGATTTGATTCATGCGCGCTGGCAATGGGATAGGATGACTGCGCACAACGGCACCATCCGCATCATGAATCAACCCCGTAATCACGGGTGGTTTTCTCGACCAATCGATCTTGAGTGAACCAAAATTGTTGTAGCCGTAATTTTTCCCAACTCGATAACGATTGACTTCCTTGTTGTTGCTGCCACGGGATTGCGTTAGAGCGCTCGAAGTGATTTCGTACAGCGGATAACCAACCCACTCCGCAGGCGCTTGAGAGATTTCTGCGAGATGCCGATCGCCACTTAAAATCAACACGGGTGGCATCTTCGGCTGCGCCAGCATCCGCAACAAACGTAGACGCTCTTTCGGAAAACTCGCCCATTTTTCAAAGCGATGCTCTTCTGCAACCACTTGAATGCTCGAGACGACAACATGGATCTGCGCCTTACTGTGTTGCAAAGTCCTCTCAAACCATTGCCATTGCGCTTCACCCAAAAGCGCGCCATCACTGCCAACTTGATCGCGAAAATACCGAGTATCGAGTAGAATCAAACGAATTTGCTGCCCTACAGGGCCATAAGCATAAGTAGCATAAACTCCCTGCTGTTGTCGACGCTTTGAAGGAACAGGCTCTTGCAAAAAATCAAGAAAAGCCGCCTGTGATTCGGCTTTCATAGGATATTCACGGCCTGCATCATTCGCACCATAGTCGTGATCATCCCATGTGCCAATCACGGGACAAAGCTCACACAAAGAACGATAACTCGGACGAAATTGCTGCAGTTGATATTTTTCTCGCAAGACTGCCACGTTGGCAGAATCGCCATAAATCACATCGCCCATCCACACAAAAAGTTGCGGACGATACCGCACAATGGCATCGAAAATCGGCGCGGGTTTGGACTGGTGACAGCAGGAAGCAAAGACGATGCGCGAAAGTGGTTCGACTCGACTTGTTTGTGCCCATATCTCATGAGAAAAGAATGCCAAACAGGTCGCAAAGCCAATCCACAATGAACGCAAGCACCGCATCTCCATCAGTCTCACTCAAATCATTTAAGGCGCGAAGCGGATTGGCTCGTTTTTTTCCTTTGGTTTGACAAAACCACCAATATCTTTGGAGGTGATGTAAAGGAACAAACTAATCAATGCTAGCGCACAGGCTGTTTGGACATACTCCAATACACGTGCCCGTACGGGACGTCGAGAAATCCACTCCATGATGGCCAATGTTGTGTGTCCACCATCGAGCACAGGGAAGGGCAGCATGTTGAAGATCGCCAAGTTCACGTTGATCAACACCATAAAACTCAAAAGACGCAGCCAACCATTTTCATCAGT
>JBDLWB010000140.1:0-7597 GCA_039804425.1 Verrucomicrobiota bacterium | reverse complement strand
GACGCATTTCTGGACAATTGGACATCGGCGGCTCGACCAATACCACCGAGGGAGTAACGCTCACAGGGCGCATCCAACTCAATGAAGGCGACGGGATTTATCTGCGCAATCGCGTTCCTCTGCTTAGCAGTCTCTCGATTCTCAGCCCTTCTGGCAGCTACCGCAAGGTGGATCTCACTCAAGGCTCATTCCGCATTGCTACGGGTAGCGGCAAAATGATCGTGGACGACATCAAACTGCTTGCTGTGGGCCAAATGGAAGTGAAAGGCTCATTCATCTCTCGCCCTGCCACCTCAAAAGAGATCGAGGAAATGCTCAGCAAAAACACCATCACCAGTGAGGTCGCGGAAGGTGTTGCGGAGAAATTGGCCATGCATGCCAACTCAGATGAAATGACGATCAGCAAAGCTGCGGAAATTCTCGGGGATCAAAGCTCCGCCGCCATGGGATTTGTTGGGGATATCGTCGATAGCTCGCTGCCCTTTCAAGCAGAGCTCAATGAGAAAGAAATGCAACTGAAGCTTGCTGAAAAAATGGCACTCACCGCCATATATGAAGGCAAGCTTTACCTAACGATGCCTGTGGCAGCTTTTCCCGTAGATCCTTTAACACTGAAAAAATTGCCCCGAGCTGTTGATAGTCCCGTGATTTTCCTCGAATGCCCACTGGAGGGCAACCTCAACCAACTCACTCTCGCTCAAGCCGAAGAACTGATGGTGGTCCAGTCTCAGATCAAAGAAGAGAAGAAAGAGCAGAAAGAGGAGAGCAAAGAACAGAAAAAAGACGAAATCAAGACGCCTGAAGAGCCCAAGCAATAAGATTGCTCGGACTTTTCTTGATCACACGAGGTAAGCTGATGTGGGGCTGTTATGCCCTCACCTACCATCAAGACACAGGAAACCAAGCAGGCTCTTGCCCCGGCTTCCACTTGATGTTGCAGCCGCTCGATGGAAAAACGTTTTGCGGCACGGGATCTCCGGCCAGCATCCCATCAATGGCCGCCTGCAAGTCCGTCCCACTCGCCACGCTGCCATTTTTAGGACGCGAATCATCGAACTGCCCCGCATAGTACAACCTCATATCAGCATCGAATAAAAAGAAATCCGGAGTGCAGGCAGCACCATACTGCTTCGCCACTTGTTGTGTCTCATCGATCAAATACGGGAATCCCCAGTCGTGCTTTTCCGCAAAGGTTTTCATGAACTCAGGGCCATCCTGCGGATAGGCCTCAAGGTCGTTGGAATTGATCACCACCGTGCCAATGCCACAGGCAAAGGCGCGCGATGCCAAAATTCCCAAGGCATCGGCCAAGTGAATCACATAGGGACAATGATTGCAGGCAAAGACCACCAAGACTCCATGCGGACCACTCACGTAATCCAGCGAGACCAACTTGCCAGCGGCATCGGGCAGTTCAAATTTTGGCGCAACATCGCCAGGCTTCAGGGTAAATGTCGAGTCAACTCTCATAATTCATTCATTTAGGCTTTGTCTTCCAATGCCCAACGTAGCAATTTTTCGGAATCTTTCCAGACGTTGGGGCTGTTCGACTTCAACACCACCACCACCACGGCGCGGTTGTCAAGTTCTCCTGTGCAAATCAAACAGCGGCCGGCCGCATTGGTGGTGCCCGTTTTCATACCGTTGCAATACGGCACGGTCTTGAGGACACGATTGGTGTTTTCCAATCGCAACGTTCGACCATTGTTGAACGTAAAGGTCGTCTCACGCGCACTCATGAACTGCCGCAATAACGGCGAACGATAGGCCTGACGCGCCGCAATCGCCATGTCGCGCGCAGTCGAAAACTGATTGGCTGCCGGCAATCCATGCGGATTCTGAAAGCGCGACTGACGCATGCCCAGCTGGGCCGCATACGCATTCATCATCGCGGAAAAATTTTCCTGCGACCCTGCGACGTCACGCGCGAGAGCACGCCCTACATCATTCGCGCTCTTGACCATCAACACTTTCACCAAATCACGCCGTGAATAAACCTCCCCCGGCTTCAGATACAATTTGGTCGGCTCACAGTGTCCATCACTCGCTTCAATTTTGACCGGCTTGTTGATGTTGCCACTTTCTAACACACACAATGCTGTGATGATTTTTTGCGTCGATGCCACCGGCCGTTGCACATCGGCATTTTTGGCATACAGCACGCGACCCGTCGCCACATCGACGACAATCGCCGACTGCGCAGCTACCGGCGGTGGAGCTTGCCGCGGAATCGCTACGGGGTCGTTTGGCATCACCGCAGGACTCCCCACTTTCACGACAGGACGAGGCGCGGGTTGCGGATTCCCACCACAAGACACCACCAAGCCTAAGGGCAGCAATGACAATCGAGAAAGAACAAGCAAACGCCGTAACATGCGGCGAGGATACGACAGAAAGGCAGAAGATCAATCGGGAAATGGCACCCCAATTCTTCTTACGATGCCCTTTTCCTGCCAACAATGCGATTTGACTTCTGCCCCATCCCCTCTCATCTTCAGCCCGCCATGAACTCTGTGAATTTCAAAGTCGGCAATGAATCGCTCATCCGCGTCCTTGATGCGGCCTCTGCTCATTTGCGCGGACTACTGGAAAAACAAGGTCGCGCCGACGGAGCATTGCGCATCGCGGTGATTGGCGGGGGCTGCAGTGGCCTTCAATACAAAATGGATCTTGTCGACGGCCCGCGCGATCGCGATATCATGGTCGTCAGCAATCAAGTCCATGTCGTGATTGACCCGAAAAGCGCACTCTTTGTCACAGGCAGCGAACTCGATTGGTCCGATGACTTGCAGCAGGGCGGCTTCAAAGTGAGCAATCCCAATGCGCTGGTCACTTGTTCTTGTGGAGAAAGTTTTGCCGCCTAACCCGCATGGATGCCTTTGCTCGTCTTCGACTGCCGCACGATTTGTCGTTCGATGAATCGCAGCTCCGCGAGGCCTATCGCCAAATGAGCAAGGAATTGCAAGCGGCTCAGCATGATGAGTCCGCTCAAGCCAGCCTCACCGCGGCCTACCAACTTTTGCTCAGCCCCGCCTCACGACTGCGCCATTGGCTGGAAAATCAAGGCCATTCTGGCTCTGATCGCGGGGCGATCGATGGCGAGTTACTCGACTCTTTCACCAAAGTCGCTCAAGTATTGCAATCGACCGATGAGCTGCTGCGCCGTCGCGAGCAATGCCAAACCACATTGGCAAAAGCCCTCATGGAAAACGCTCTGCAACAAGGACGCATGCAAGTCGAGAACTGCCAAGCCGAATTGCAAGAGCTGCTGCGCACAAAAATCGCACTTTTCCCGCACATCACTGCTGGCACTCTATCTCCCGAACAGGCCTGGTGCTGCGTGCGAGATCTGAGCTTCATCGAAAAATGGCAACGTCAACTCCGCGAACGTTATGGCAAATTTTTCTTCTAAGAATTCCTCTCTCCATTCGTTCTAAGCACCACTGTGTATGATAAACAAAATCTTTCTTTTGTCGATCCCTCTGACTTCCCTCGTCTGCGCTCAAGATCTTTTGCAACCCGTTATCGTAACCGCCACTCGCTCGAAATCGAAGCGCGCTGATACGGCCTACAGCAGCCACATCCTCGACCGAGATTTTCTCTCGGAAAATTTCCGTCGCAATCTGCCCGATGCCCTCAGCTATACGCCAGGTGTGCTGACGCAAAAGACGACATTCGGACACGGCTCTCCGTTCATTCGCGGACAAACAGGTCGCAGCAATCTCTTGCTGGTCGACGGCATTCGTCTCAATAATTCGACATGGCGCAGTGGCCCCGTTCAGTATTGGAATACGGTCGATGCGTTCTCCATTGACCACATGGAACTGATTAAAAGCCAAGGCAGTGTCCCCTATGGATCGGATGCCATTGGCGGCACGCTGAATGCATTGACGAAAAGCTCGGGGTTCCGCGACGTCGAAGCCGGTCAACTTTTTCAAAGCGGCACAGGTTACTATGAGTATCGTAGCAATGGCGAAGGCTCTCACGTCAGCCGTGTCGAGGGCGCCGTCGGCAAGGGCGAATCTTGGGGGCTGCACGCCGGCGTGACCATGAAAAACTTCGGCGACATTCGTACTGATGACGTCGGGCTCATGCAAAACACCGGTTATGAAGATCTATCGTTAGATCTTCGTTATGATTACGCCATCGATCCCTCGACCACTCTCACAGTAGCATGGCAACAAGTCAACCAAGACGACATCTGGCGCTGGCACCGTACCATCTTCAATCCAGGCTGGCAACATGATGGCAGCGTCGCCAGTCCCGGCTCATGGCTCGCCAACCGTTATGATCAAGACCGACAGCTGGGATACGTGCGTCTCGGCTCGGAAGACCCCAGACAAAATGCTGTCGTATCTCGTTGGACCGCCACTCTCTCGTTTCAAGATAGTATCGATCACGAATTCCAAGATCGTCGCACTGATCCAAGCCAAGCCTTGAATAGCAGTCGATTCCAGCAGTGGCAACGAGCGGAAGTGCAAACCTACGGCCTCGATCTCGAACTGGAATCACCAATGGGACCTGGCAAATGGGTCTATGGGTTGGATTATTACCAAGACGAAGTCGATAGTTATGGCCTGCGCGATCGCGGCGCAGGACCAGTCGTTTTGCCATCGATCCGTCCCGTGGCAGATGCATCACGCTACCAGTTGTTTGGCGCTCACTCACAGTATCACTGGAACACGACAGAAAAGTTACGCATCGAATCGGGTCTGCGCTTTACTCGTGCCGAAGCGAATCTCGGCAAACGCTGGGACAACAATCTTTCCTCAGATGTAAGCTCTCATCGCGAATGGGATCATCTCGTCGGCTCGGTCCGTGCCATCCAGCAATTGCCTCATCAGTGGTCTCTGTTTGGCGGCGTCTCACAAGCCTTCCGTGCTCCGAATTTAGCCGACCTTTCAGGCGCCACAACAAGCCGCTCAGGCGTGGAAACGGGTGGCTCTGTGAATGTCCATCCTGAGAACTTCCTCACGTACGAATTGGGCACTCGCCACAGCGGCGAATCCACCAGCGCTCAAGCAGCGTTTTTCTATACGGACATTGAAGACATCATCGCCGACATTCCCGTTAGCTCTGGCTCGAACACCACCCAAGCAGCCAACGGTCGAGATGGCCACATTTATGGCATCGAGCTTGAAGCAGCATGGCAGATTGATGACTCCTGGTTGCTCAGCGGTTTCGCCGCATGGCAGCGTGGTGAGACACAAACACAAGCTTTTGTGGGAGGAACGACCATCCAAGATCCTTTCAGTCGCGCGCTGCCGCTGACAGCATCGGCCGCTTTGCGTTGGACTCATCCGTCAGGCGAATTTTGGCTCGAAGCTCGCGTGCTCGGCGCCGCTCAGGCCGATCGACTCTCCGCTGCGGATGCTCTCGACACCCAACGCATCCCCGTCGGCGGCACGCCCAGCTATGTCGTGCCGATGTTGTATTCCGGTTGGCAAGCCACCGAAAATCTGGAGCTGACTTGTGGCCTCGAAAACGTCAGCAACATCGACTACCGCAATCACGGCTCGGGCAATAATGAACCAGGATTCAATGCCATCTTAGGAGTGCGTGCCACATGGTAAATGACACAACATCGCCTGTCCTGGGCAATCTTCATCTTCCCCACAACCGCCTTTTACCCATAGAGTTCACAGATGGCACAGATTTTTGGATGATCCGTTTTCCTCAATAAAGGGAATCCTAATCGAAGCGAGATCTCCCTAGTGATTCTGGGGATGACGGCCATGGCGAAGTTCTGAAAAATTCTGAAATTCTGTCAAAAATTCGCCGTCGTTCTCACCAAGCACCTCTCCCTCTCGTCGCGCTATCGGAACTCTGCGAGTTTTTCCTCTCTTGCTCATCCGAACGATCTGAGGCAGGGTATGAATTGTCAACCATCGCAACCTTGCGATGACACAATGCATCCTCCTGTCTCTTGATCTGCATGAATGCTCTTTTACGCATCGCCTGCCTCGTTCTGATCAGCCTCGCTGCGATTCATGCTGCAGAACCATTGCGTTCGATCGCGGAGGTGCAAGCGCTAGCCGATGAAGTAGCGCAACAAAACTTACCCGTAGAACTCGAAGCCGTAGTGCTCTATGCTGACCCCAATCGAGGCGATACCGTCATTGATGATGGCACTTCTTCGTGCTTCATGTTCATGCCCTACTACATCATGCCAGAGCCAGGCAAGCAGCGCCCCAAAGTCGGCGATCGGGTATTTTTCCGCGGAGTTACCCAGTCGCGCGGCATCACACCCCATGTCGAATCGCAGTATTGGCAAGTACTCGGCCAAGGCCAGATTCCCCAACCACAACTACTGTTAGCCGATGAAGTTTTTTCCGCTCACAATGATGCCGCTTGGATCGAAGTGCCCGCCGTCGTCATCGGCGTGGAGTCAGGCGGCATTGCCTACACGCTCGTGGTGGAAGTCTACGGTCACATTTTTAAGGCAGACATCCCACATGCGCCCGATGCCCCACAGCGCGCCGCAGCACTGATGCAGCGCCCCGCTACCATGCGCGCGATATTTGCCACCGTGTACAACAGCCAGCGTCAGACAGTAGGTCGACATTTTTTTGTGCCTTCGTTCGATGCCATTGTGCCACGCAATCAAGAGGCTAAGGATGGTCCCGCAGCCCAGGCAATTCGCGTCATTGATCTGTTAGGAAGAAAGACCGGCACGAGCGACCTCGTGTCGATGGAGGGTGTCGTCACTCAGGAGGACGACAAGGGATTTTATCTTCGCGATGAAAGCGGCAGCACCAGAGTGCAGTTCATCATGAACGAAAAATTAGCCGCTGGCACTCGGGTCAAGGTAGAGGGATTTGGTGCCATCGCTCCGTTCCGCCCCATTCTTCGTGCAACCAAGGTCACGCGTCTCGGCACGCAAAAGCCTCCGACTCCGCAACCGATGAAGTTTTCTTATGTTGATGATTCCTCGCAGCAAATGGAACTCGTTCAGCTCGATGCGACACTACTCGGCACGCGCGTGATGCAAGACGAAATCATCTTGCAATGCCAAGCTGATAATACCGTGTTTGAAGCCTTTCTGCCATTGAATCCAAACAGCTCTGAATCGTTTCTCAAAGGCGATCTTCTCAGCTTAGTAGGCATATGTGAACTGACCACGACTCATCCACTGCCACGACCAGAATGGGTGAATGGCTTTCGCATTCGCTTGGCCAACAATCATTCAGTAACTCTCGTGCATCGCGCGCCGTGGTGGAACACAAACAGACTACTCATCGCTCTTGGGGTGATGACAGGACTCGCTTCGCTAGGAGCCGGGAGCACTTTGTTTTTCCGCAGAGTGGTCCAAAAACAAGCGCGCTTTATCGGTGAAAAAATGAGCGACGAAGCCGTGCTCGATGAGCGCGACCGCATGGCGCGAGATTTGCATGATACCCTCGAACAACAGCTCGTCGGTGTCTCACTGCAGCTCGATGGCATTGATAAGGTTGCCAAAACAGACCCTTCACAAATCTCAACGCGCATCAGTCTCGCAAGAAAGATGTTGCGTCATACTCGTGTCGAAGCACGACGATCCGTATGGGACCTTCGCTCAAAAGTGTTAGAAGAACACGGCCTCGCCGCCGCACTCAAA